>NZ_CP048878.1:1147500-1520000 GCF_011009015.1 Spartinivicinus ruber | reverse complement strand
CAGTTGCACTAGGGGTAGCGTTTTCGCTACTAAATGCTCCCGCAGAGGATGCTTCCCAAGTTAGCAGCAATACTAAGCAAACTTACTCTTTAACTATTGATGGAGTCAATGGAAGTCAAACCCATGAAACATCCCCCAACATAGTAAGTACAACAAAAGCAAACACTACAAAAGAAGGCTTAACTAATACAGAAGTAGTGCGTTCATCTGAAAAGAAGCAGGCCCCACTGATTTCCTCAGAGCACAACACTGTAAAAGCAGGTGTAGTTAAACACAATTCAGTACCTCAAACTCCGACCAACTCCACATTTAAAGAAGAGGGTGATTTACCCCCCACTATTGACTTAAGTAAGCCTTCTGACAACACAGAAAAACACTTGTTAGCTGTCAGCGCTGTTGGCACACTTGAAGCGACTGAACGCTCCATATCAGCCGAACAACACAGCAGCACTCAGCTTCTTGAAGATAAAAAACGATCCCATACGGTTAGAAAGGGGGAGTCACTTTCAACTATTTTTAAAAGGCTTGGCTTCAGTAGCTCAACCCTTTATAAAATTGTTTCGAGCAGTGAAGAGGCTAAACAGCTAGCTAACATAATGCCTGGTCAACAACTGGAATTTTTCGTTAGTCCTAGTGGAGAGCTTAAACAGGTTAAATATACCCGCAGCAACCTCGAAAGTTTAATAATTACTAAGGCTGATGATGCTTATAAAACTGAGGAAATTATCCGCAAGCCAGCTATTCGGCAAAAGATTTTAGCAGGGACAATCAACTCCTCTCTTTTTAATGCCAGCCAAAAAGCTGGTTTACCTCATCGCCTAACTATGCAGCTAGCCAATATTTTTGCCTGGGATATTGATTTTGCATTGGATATTCGCAAAGGAGACCACTTCAAAGTCATTATTGAAGAAAAATTTTTGGATGGTAAAAAAATTGGCGTTGGTAATATCCTGGCAGCAGAATTCACCAATCGTGGAGAAACTTTTAAAGCTATTCGTTATACTGACTCAAATAACCACGCTAGCTACTATACGCCTGACGGCTTAAGTATGAGAAAAGCTTTCATTCGTACTCCAGTTGCATTCAGCCGAATTAGCTCTCGTTTTAACCCCGGTAGACGACACCCAATACTAAACAAAATTCGCTCACATAAAGGGGTTGATTATGCGGCACCAACGGGAACTCCCATAAAAGCAAGCGGGGATGGTAAAGTGTATTTTGCTGGCAGAAAAGGTGGTTATGGTCGTGCAGTTATTCTACAACATGGCCAACGCTACAAAACCTTATACGGCCATATGAGCAGAATCAAAAAAGGAATTAGGAACGGGACTAGAGTCAAGCAAGGACAAGTGATTGGCTACGTAGGGCAATCTGGGTTAGCTACTGGACCTCACTTGCACTATGAGTTCCGTGTTAATGGGGTTCACAAAAACCCCTTAACTGTAAAATTTCCAAAAGCACTGCCTATTGCCAAAAAAGAGCGCTCTCGGTTTATTCTAGTTGCCCAGCAAATTCTAGCTAAATTGGAAAATGGTCGCTCAGGGTCAATAATTGCATTACAAAAATAATGATGACACCTCATCCTAACTATTATATTGGAATCATCTCAGGTACCAGCATGGATGCTGTAGATGCCGCAATAGTTTGCTTTGATCCAGAGTTTAAACTAGTAGCCACCCAAGAGATTCCGATTGGCGAACAATTAAAACAGCAAATTGCTCAGCTGGCCGATAGCAGTCTCATTCGCATTAAAGACCTAGCACAAATAGATATTGAGCTAGGTTTATTATTTGCCCAAGCCAGTTTATCACTTATTGAAAAATGCCAGATACCCTGTAAGCAAATTAAAGCTATTGGCTGTCATGGCCAAACCATACGTCATTACCCAGAGCTTGGTTTTAGCTGGCAGATTGGCGACCCCAATATTATCGCAGAGAAAACTAGTATCACTACAGTTGCTGACTTTCGTCGACGTGACCTAGCTGCAGGCGGCGAAGGTGCTCCTTTAGTACCAGCCTTTCATGCGAGTATTTTTCGCAACTATCAAACCGATCGGGTCATTGCCAATCTCGGTGGCATTGCCAATATTACGACCTTACCTAAAGACAACTCTCAACCTGTATTAGGATTCGATACTGGCCCTGCAAATGGTTTGTGCGACCTTTGGGTAAAAAAACACCTAGATCAATCTTATGATAAATCAGGGAATTGGGCTTCAAAAGGAAAGGTAAACTTGCCACTGTTAGAATCAATGCTAACTGAAAAGTATTTTCAGCAACCACCACCCAAAAGCACAGGACGAGAGTTATTTAACCTAGAGTGGCTTGAGCAGCACTTAAAAGGCTATCATGATGTGACTGCAAATGACGTACAAACAACGTTAGTTGAATTAACAGCTATCAGTTTAACTCAAGCCATTACTTCCTATGGGTTTAAAACAGGTGAGCTTTACCTGTGTGGCGGCGGTGCCTTTAATGAATACCTAACTTGCCGTATCAAGCACCACCTCCCTAGTTATCTCGTTACCACTACAGAAAAATTAGGCTTAAATCCTGCCTGGGTTGAAGCTGCTGCTTTTGCTTGGCTAGCGAAACAAGCTTTAACCAAACAACCAGGTAACTTATCAACAGTCACCAATGCTGCAGGACCAAGAGTTCTTGGTGCTATTTACCCTGGATGAGCTACTAGGTGGCAAAACTCAGTAAAAAAGATTAGAGAAGAGTTACATAAAACCTGCAGAACAGCAGGTTTTTTTATTTAAATAGAAAAAGATGAACCACAACCACAAGTAGTTGTAGCATTAGGGTTATTTACTACAAATTGAGACCCTTGCAAACCTTCAATGTAGTCAACCTCTGCACCAACTAAATACTGAAAGCTCAGAGCATCAACAACGAGCCTCACTCCATCGCGCTCTATTTGAGTATCATCATCAGCAATATCTTCATCAAAAGTAAAACCATACTGAAACCCCGAGCAGCCACCACCTGTAACAAAGACACGTAGCTTTAACTGTTCGTTGCCTTCTTCTTCAATTAGACTTTTTACTTTTGCTGCAGCATTGGCCGTAAAGGTCAAAGGGATGCCAGGATCAAAAGTCTCTGCTGTCATTTCCACTCCAGTCAGACAAATCACTTCTGGGTAACCATTATCCAAGTAACCAAGTAATTTGGTCAACTACAAAATTGCTATACGTACTACCCAACCCTACACCTACATACAGTGCCAAGAGCACTTGCGAGCCTACCTCTTTAGCCAGTTGACTCCAGCGCCGCTTTTGCCTGTTGCTTTAATGCTGCAGATGAAGCTGCCTGATCTTTTTTGCTAGTGACTACAGGCTTTTCTTTTTCTTTACTACGCCGCTCAGCAAGTTTAGTGGGTTTATGCTCCAGCTTGCCGTTGACTTGAGCACCCATCACCATTTCTACGCGGTTATAATAAACATTGCCCTCAATGAGCGCTTTGCTGGCTAACTCTAATTTATCACTGGCAAATACATCACCATGCACTTTCCCATTGATAACCACACTGGGTGCTCTAATTTCGCCATCAATTACGCCACTCTCAGCTAAGCGAATTTCACCTTCAGTGGAAGTGACATTACCTTTAATAATGCCTTCTACCTGCAACATGCCAGTAAAGGTAATATCACCCGTCACCGTCGTACAGCTCGCTATCAAGGTGGTATGTCCGTGTTTCTCAACACTGATTTTTCTTGGTTTAGCCTTGCCCCACATTTAACTGGGTCTCCGTATCAATCCACTTAACTCTTTTCGTTACCGTTTTTACTTTAGGTGCCTTTGACTGACCTGTAATTAATACATATTCAGGTTTAAAGCCAGCAGGCAAATCCATCACACCGAAACGGTCATCGGGTCCTGGGATATTCTGAAAATACTTAAAGCCTAGTTTTATATTTTGTTGTGAGATATCAGTTGAAACACTTTTTAGTGCTATTTTGTGCGCTTTACCTGACTGCTTACCTACAATAGTAATGTTGACGTGGCCATGAAGCGTTGCACTATTTTCTGCCACCTGAGTGACCAGCACCTTATATTGATAACGACGCGGATGCTGGGTGGGCTTAAGGATAAACCTTTCAATTTGCAGCCCTTTGTCCTCACTTTCTGGTGACATGATTTTTTTATAAAAAGCCAGACCCTGCTCTTGAGCAAGCTTGTCATTTTCCAACTGACGAATCTGCTCTTTAAGCGCTTTAACCAGCTCCTGATCAACCTGCTTCTCTCTCTGCAGTGATGCTTCCTGCTGTCTAAGTTGGGAAAGTTCTTGACGCTGCTCTTGCTCTGTCAGCCTGAGCCGATCCCTTTCGGCTATTACATCCTGCTGAGAACCAGTGCCTACAAACGCACCCAACACATAGCATGAAGCTGCAACCGCAAATAACAACAACCAATATAAAATACGCTGAAAAACCCGTTGTACAGGATGGTATGGCACTACAATTAGCTTTTCCTGCTTCGACCCTTTAACTGCGGCCATTAAACTCTCCCACTCTTTACGGCATTAACCCTGGCACGAGCAAACTTTGTGCCTCCTCAATGCCCAGCATAATATTCATATTTTGGATAGCTTGGCCAGCAGCGCCTTTTACCAAGTTATCAATAGCTGACAAAACTACCACAATTTCACCATTTTGTGGCCGATGTACTGCCATTCTACAGGTATTCGTACCTTTTACCGAGCGGGTATGAGGGTGTTCACCTTGGGGTAACACATCAACAAAAGGCTCATCCGCAAAGCGCTTTTCATAAAGAGCCTGTAGGTCAACTTGCTTATCCATCACCCTTATATATAAGGTAGCATGAATGCCACGAATCATTGGCGTCAGATGCGGCACAAAAGTTAACCCTATAGGCTTATCCTGCGCAGCCCGTTGTAGCCCTTGAGTTATTTCAGGCAAGTGGCGATGACCAGAGACGCCGTAAGCAGTCATATTCTCACTCGCCTCACATAACAGCGAACCTACTTTTGCCCCTCTACCAGCGCCACTGACTCCAGACTTTACATCGGCAATTAAGTAGTCAGTATCTGCTAGGTCTTGTTCAATTAACGGTAAAAGTCCAAGTTGCACAGCCGTTGGGTAGCAGCCAGGGTTTGCTACTAATTGGGCTTGCTTGATGAGCTTTCGGTTTACTTCAGGTAGCCCATAAACAGCTTGTTTTAACACCTCAGGGCAAGCATGGGGACAACCATACCATTGTTCCCACACTACAGGATCTTGTAGACGAAAATCAGCCGCTAAGTCTACTACCTTAATACCTTCTTTCAATAGTTCAGGCACTAGCTTCATTGCCACCCCATTCGGAGTAGCAAAAAATACCAGGTCACACTCTGCTAGTGTTTCAATGGAGGGGTTGGTAAAGCTCAGGTCAACAAAGCCTCTTAAACTCGGAAACATGTCCTCAACAGCAATGCCTTGTTCCGAGCGAGACGTAATTACATGCAACTTTACTTGTGGATGACTGACCAACAAACGCATTAACTCAGCGCCAGTGTAGCCAGTGCCTCCAACCAAACCAATCTTATACACCCCATCAACCTCATATTACGAAATGGATGAATGGTTGGCATGATATAGCCTACAGCAGAATTTTAAAGTATTTTCTGACAACAGGTTTCGTATGCAAAACCAATTAGGAATTCAAATAACAGCCAGCCTCTTGGCAACTACTGCGATTAGCTCAGTGACTTTACTTTATTTATGAATCAACAGCCGCTACCTCAAAGACTATTACAACGATTTCGTCACCAATTAGCAAATGTCGATGCCCTTCCTCAATTGGCCATTCTCGGTTTCGCCGCTGGTTTATTCACAGGGATTGTCATTGTACTTTTTCGCGCAGCAGTAGAGTTCCCATTAAGCTTGTTATTACCTTTTAAAGACCACGAAAATTTTGAAGGAATAGGGCCATTATGGAGAATCCTACTTCCTTGCATTGGCGTAGTTGTATTAGTACTAGTGTTTTCACGTATAGCAACTCAACATCGCAAAGTAGGCATTGCTCATGTGATTGAACGCCTGGGTTTTCATCAAGGCCACTTACCTTGGAAAAACTTCACCAACCAATTTATTGGTGGTGTCATCACCTTAATGTCAGGACAATCCTGTGGCCGTGAAGGCCCTGCCGTTCATTTGGGAGCATCAGGCAGCAGCTTAATTGGTCAGTGGTTAAAGCTTCCTAACAATAGTATTCGCACTCTTGTTGGCTGTGGCAGTGCCGCTGCTATTGCAGCCTGTTTTAATACACCTATGGCTGGAGTAATCTTTGCCATGGAAGTTATCATGATGGAGTACACTATCATTGGCTTTACTCCAGTCATAATCGCTTCAGTTACTGCAGCGGTAGTATCGCAGGCAGTTTATGGTGCCGAGCCAGCATTTATTGTACCCCAGCTACAAATGGGCTCATTAACAGAATTACCCTTAATGATTACGGAAGCAGTAGTGATTGGCTCTCTTGCTGCTGCTTTTATTTGGCTGGTACGATTTTTTTCTCGATTGAAATTTAGCTGGTGGCAAAAATTTCTTGCGGTTGGTTTAGCTACTGGAGCTATTGGTTTTTATATTCCGGAAGTATTAGGTATTGGTTACGACACTGTTAATGAAATTTTAGTTGGCAACCTTAGCTGGCAGTTACTTCTATTATTACTGCCGTGCAAGTTAATTATAACTGCTGCTGCTTGCGGTGCTGGCATACCTGGAGGCATCATCGGCCCTTCTTTGTTAGTAGGTGCTACATTTGGCGCTTTAACTGGGCTTGCGAGTTTTACCTTATTTCCATCAAATACAGCTAGCGAAGGGTTTTATGCCATGCTAGGCATGGGAGCTATGATGGGGGCAGTTTTACAAGCACCTTTAGCGGCACTAATTGCTGTACTAGAACTAACTCAAAATCCAAATATTATCTTGCCTGCCATGCTTATTATCGTGGTTGCTAACTTAACCAGCAGTGAAATATTTAAACAGCCTTCAATCTTTACTGCCTTACTAAAAGAGCAAGGGGTAGATCCCACCAGTGATCCACTCAGCCAAGCCTTACGGCGCATTGGCGTAGCCAGTATGATGGATCGGCGCTTTGTTCGCTTGCCAAGACATTGTAGTTACGATGATGCTTGCCATGCATTAGACAGCAAGCCTGTATGGATAGTTATTGACGATAAACAACCACGCGCTATTTTACTTGCTGCAGATCTAGCTCGCTATTTAGAGGCCAAACGGACCAATAAGACAGATGAAGCAACTGATCAGGTTGACGAAGAAGCCCCTTTATTAGATTTACTTGGCCTACCTGGCCAACGAAAAGATATCGCTCCACTTTACATTCAAGCGACTTTACAAGAGGCCCGAGAAAAGCTCCGACAAACAGGGGTTGAGGCACTGTATATTCAAAATGTTGGTGCACCACTGATTTCCCCCATTAATGGCATCTTAACCAAAGAAGATATCGAGCGTTATTATCACTTGCGAAAATAGCCTACAGGAGATGAATTAAATGTTATATCTAGGCATTAAAGCCTTTCATATTATTGCGATGGTCTGCTGGTTTGCTGGCCTGTTTTACTTACCAAGACTATTTGTATATCACGCTATGTCTAAAGACCAAACCAGTATTGACCGCTTTAAAGTTATGGAACGGAAACTATATCGGGGCATCACCACACCAGCTATGATTGCAACTGTATTGCTTGGCATCTGGTTATTAACCTTCAACTTCCAGGGGTTTATGTCAGTGGGTTGGATGCACACCAAACTAACACTGGTTATTTTACTGATTATATATCACTTCACTTGCGGCTACTTTGTGAAGCAATTTCGCGAAGATAAGAACCATAAAAATCATATCTTTTTTCGTTTTTTTAATGAAGCTCCAGTATTACTACTCATCGGGATTGTCTTGCTGGTAGAGATGCAACCTTTTTAATATTCCAAAAAAGTAAAGCGAGCAACGCTCGCTTTACATGATGACTAATTGAAACACACAGCTTAAAGACCCTTCAGCACTTGTCGGGCATCATTGTAATTTGGATTAATTGAAATAGCTCTTTGCAAAAAAAACTTGGCTTTTTCTGCTTGCTCTAACTTTTGATAAATCACCCCCAATTGATAATGTATCTCCGCATTATCATCCTCTTGTCCAATAAACTGCTTGATTAAATTCAATGCTTCTTCAAACTTACCTTGCGCCTGATAAATCCAAGCTAACGTCTGCCTAAATATCAACTTGTGAGGTGCTAGTAAAATCGCTTGCCTTGCCCATTCCTCCGCTTTAACTAGCTGATTTTTTTTCATGGTTAATTTTGCCAGATTGTTATATACCTCTGCCTCTGTTGGCCGAATAGCAACTATTTTCTGGTATGCATTAATTGCTTGCGTGTCTGCCCCTAACTGCTCATGCAATGAGGCTATTTTCATCCAAGCTGTCGATAAGTCATCTTGCAAAGTTATTGCCTGATGGTATGCGGAAAGCGCTTTGGTATATTGTTTTTTCTTTCTGAATAAGTCCCCCAACAAAATATATGCTGGTGCAAACCCTGGCTGATAATCTAATAACTTATCCAGAAACTGTTGTGCTTTGTTTAAATTCCCTTCTGCCATAGCAATATGTCCCATTGCAAGCCACGACTGTGCATACCAAGGTGCAATAATTGCGGCCTGCAAGAAGTGTAGCTTAGCTTTATCTAACTGATTGTCATTAATATAAGCAACTGCTAAGGCATAATGCACCTGCCCATGATCAGGCTTGATTGCTAATGCTTTCTTATAAGAGTCAATTGCCAGGTCTGCCCGCTTAAATACTTTTATATACAGGTCAGCCGCATCGACATAAGCAGGAAAATAATCGGGATCTAAATACTGCGCTAATAAAAATTCTTTCAGACTCATCTGAAAGTCATGTACATAAAAATAATAACGGCCAAGCGCCGCATGCGCGGCCGCCAAATCGGGTGAGTCAGCTAATACATTATCAATGGCTGCCTTTGCCCGTTTGATGTCACTTTGACCAAAATAGCGCTCTGCCTGCCATAAATAAAAGCCATTTACGACATCATCGTAGTATGCTTTATTATCCTCAGATTCAAATAGATCCGCTTTACTTGAATCAGGTGGTACTTCAATATCATGAGAAAAACTAACTAGCGTATCTAGAGTGGAATTAGAATAACCTGCAGCAAAAGGACTTAAGAAAGAAATTAACAATAAGCTGATGTACTTATTAACTGCCATAGCAAACCCTCTTTTAATAAGGGAGCTCCCTGCCACTTCAAACTCCAAACTGACGAATACGGATAACCCCATTGAAATCAGGTCTGGAAATAATTGACTTATTCCAAACTTAAGAGGGTAATGCAGCTATTACACCAATTACTTTATTGATGCTATTTTCAACAGTTCATTACTAAGGTTTAATCGCTGGAAGTGATTTTTGTAAAGAAAAATAACGGTTAAATAAGAATAAATCGCAAAGGAAGTTTTTTTATATCAAAACTAATTAACTTCCTGACTGATTGCTAATAAGGGCGACTGTGTTTATAGTCGATTTATAATAATCGCTTTATTATCAGTGCTAATAGAGAAAAATCACTTGTATTAATATCAGACAGTTTTGGTACTTCAAATCAACTAATCAGCTGTAGGCTCTTCCTCCTTCGGGGCTTCATTATGAATATATCTCCACCCATTATCTGCGTAAGACCAGGCAGAACCATTAATCGCACTAAACCTAAAAATAACTAAACCACTATCTGAATCTGTTAGCGAAAGTCGGTAACTTGCTTGCTTATAGATATTTTTAGCACCAGTTTCTTTCATCTGCTGCCAGTACTCACCATTAAAGAACCAACTGTCGCCAGTATAAGTATCAAGCTTTAACGCTATTGGCCTGCCGTCTTTAGTTGAACTTGCTGTATAAATCTGAAACCTCCCAATATTATCATTTCCCCAACAAACAGGCACAATAATCAACCAACCCAACAGTAGCACCCATAAGCGCTTAGTCATCCGCCTTCACCTTCCAAAGTAAGTTAATGAATATAAAGAAGAGTTGCTATTAATGATGTGCATCTTAATGCAAAGAAACCATCGCGAATAATACGTATGCCTTTAACAAAAAGATCGACCTTATTTCCAAACTGGCATGCATTACCTTTCCCCAAGAAATACAGTTTTTGGTTTACACTTAAGCTGTAACAAATTACTTATCTTATAAAGAATGATAGATAACCATTTGGAAAGCGAATACCCTCAACATACTGTCAAACGATATTAATGACAAACCATTCACCCCAACAAACAGCCACAGCCATAAACCCAGATGTCGTCACTGATGAACCATCAAGTCATAAACCTGAAGTGATTGCCGAACTTTATGATGTTGGCCTAACCGATGCGTGCCACATTCTTGAACAACTAGACTATGATTTACTCAGCATGAAACAAATTCCTACTGATAAGGCATTAGAAAATGCCAAAAATATTCGCGTTCTCTGGTTTATTTGTTGTTACATAGCAAGTGTATTGTTTTTGTTTGCCTTGTTGGGGTTCTTTCCTAGGTGGACAGGTGGCCTCTTAGGCGCAGTTTTATTTCTATTAGGCCTAACTTATATAGATAATTTACTCCCCCTGATACCAGGAGCAAACCGCTTCATCTTACTCACCACAAAAAGAAAGCAACTTGAGCTTGAACTAAAGAAATACATTAAGACTATTGAGGGAAGCCTTGGCTATATCCATTTACTCCAACCACTCAGTTGCTTTAATTCAAGCATGGAAAAGCATTATTTTAAGCGGCTGTGTGCTGCTTCTGAGCAACATCTCTTAATGAAACATTTAATTAACTACAAAGAGTTTCAGTTATATTATCAGTATCTTATCGAAGCCTTAGCGGCTAACGAAAAGCGAAAAGCCTGGTTAAAAAAACACCCTGAACCCAACCAAACCAATAATAAGCCAAATGATTTTGCAGCATAGCCTGGCTAGTGCATAATGTAATTATTTCAATTTGCTAACACCGTTCTATTATTAGCCCACTCTCTTAAATATTGAACATCCTCAGCCATTACTACGGATAATGGACTTGTGGCCTTAATTGCAGCCACCAAATGATGCATCTGTAATTGTTGTTGCTCTGCCGCTGCTGAATAGAATGCTCCAACTACAGCCTGCTCAATTTCTGCACCAGAGAAGCCTTCGGTAATATTAGCCAGCATTTCTATATCAAACTCCTGGCAATCTTGATCCCGCTTAGACAGGTGTATTTCAAAAATAGTCCGCCTTATTTTTGCATCAGGCAAATCAACAAAAAATATCTCATCCATGCGTCCCTTTCGAACTAGCTCAGGAGGCAGCTGAGAAATATCATTAGAAGTCGCCACAATAAATACTTTAGTAGTGCGCTCCGCCATCCAGGTAAGTAAAGTACCCAACACCCGCCGCGAAGTACCTTGGTCATTTAACCCAGTAGCAATACCTTTTTCAATCTCATCCATCCACAACACACAAGGTGACATTAAGTCTGCTAATTTAAGGGCTTCGCGTAAATTACGTTCTGTTTCGCCAAAATACTTATTATATAAAGCCCCAAAATCCAGCCGTAGCAGTGGCACTCCCCACACCCCTGCTACGGCCTTAGCAGCCAAACTTTTACCACTCCCTTGAATGCCTAACAACATCACTCCTTTTGGCGGGTCTAACGCTTTATCATCTTCTAAAAATGCCTTTTGCCGATCCCGTAACCATTGCTTGAAGTTTTCCAACCCTCCTACCTCAGAGAATTTAGCAGTGTCATATTCAAAACTTAAAATCCCCTCCATATC
Organism: Spartinivicinus ruber; assembly: GCF_011009015.1. Classification (NCBI taxonomy): domain Bacteria; kingdom Pseudomonadati; phylum Pseudomonadota; class Gammaproteobacteria; order Oceanospirillales; family Zooshikellaceae; genus Spartinivicinus; species Spartinivicinus ruber. The sequence continues at coordinate 1,508,165 of NZ_CP048878.1, read as the reverse complement.
CATCAAAGTAAATTTAGCTTTATTGACTTCTGGCAAGTCATCAACTGTAATTGCACCGCCATCAAAAATAACACTACGAGCCAACTGCCTAGCTTCTCCTGCTGACAGCCCTCTTAGATTAGCCACTAGTTTTTTCAGGGTTTTATTATCAGTTTTAACCTTTTGCCCACGATGCTTATTCGACCAGTTGGCTGCTTCCTCACGCACAATATTCAGGAGTTGGTCATCTGAAGGTAATGCAAGCTCAAAATGGGCACCGTAGCGTTTAAGTTCAGGAGGAAGCTCAAGACGGTGACTTAAAAACACGACTGTATGCTTTAACTTGTCGTATTGGAGTGCAATTTCTTTAAGCAGCCGGATATTTTTCGGCTCATCCACCAAGTAAGGGTGAAAGTCACATAGCACATACAGCCCAGGTTCAGGTGATTGCTTAATTAACTGTAATGCCGCTTCTGGCTTATCAAAACCCTGATCCTGATCAAGATCAATGCCGAAACCTAGTCGCTGCATCCCAGTCGTAATAGACCAAGAGAATAATGCTAACTGTCGCTTAATCGCGAGCCGTGTCATCATCTGTAGGACCCGAGGCTCTTCATAGGACTCTATCACTACTAATGGGATTCCTGAGTCAAGTACCAAACAAAGGTCATGGATATCGGTTTTCAAGGGCCCCTCCCAACACAGCATGCATGGTCACTCTTAACAATACACATAACAATACACAACAGTTGCGTTTCCAAGTGACTGTCGTAAACTGCAGCTCTAGCACAGTTATGATTAGCAACAGCAAGGAGCAACATAGTGGATTGTTTATTCTGCAAAATTGCAGCAGGGGAAATCCCCTCCAATAAAGTATATGAAGACGAACAGATATATGCATTTCATGACATTAATCCAGGGGCTCCTACGCACTTTTTAATTATACCTAAACAACATATTGCTACGCTTAATGAGGCAAGCACAGAACACCAGACATTGCTTGGGCATATGCAGCTCATGGCGAGTAAACTGTGCAAAGAAATGGGGCTGGCAGAAGAGGGCTATCGCACTGTGATTAATTGCAATAAGCAGGCAGGCCAGACTATATTTCATATCCATTTGCATGTTTTAGGCGGTCGAGCCTTGCGCTGGCCTCCCGGTTAAACACTAACAATAGGAAAGCAGTAGTATGTCCAAAGACACAAGGCGACTATCCATTCTTGATAAACTTATCAGCCAGTCTGATCAAGTGTTACGCACTCTTAGCCGACATGCTCACCAGCCCTCTCGCTCATCACCAGGTAATAAAGCCAAGGAGGAAATCCTTTCTGAACCGGAGCAGCGTCATGCAGCGGGCTTGATGCGGGTCAACCATACAGGTGAGGTTTGTGCCCAGGCCCTTTATCAAGGACAGGGGCTTACCGCTAAGTTACCTAATGTTAGAGAAGAAATGGAGCAAGCAGCTCAAGAAGAAGTCGACCACCTTGCTTGGTGTGAAGAGCGATTAGAGCAACTCAATAGCCGACCAAGTTTACTCAACCCTGTTTGGTATGGCTTATCTTTTTCTATTGGCGCACTTGCAGGTGTGGTTGGAGACAAATGGAGTTTAGGGTTTGTAGCCGCAACAGAAAACCAAGTCTGCAAACATCTTTCAGGACACCTTCAATCGTTACCAGCTCAAGATGCTAAAAGCCGTGCTATTGTTGAGCAAATGTTGGTTGATGAAGCCATACACGAAGAAAAAGCCCTAGCAGCAGGTGGTTTTGATTTTCCAAAACCAGTAAAGCTATTTATGACTTCTGCTTCTAAATTTATGACAAAAACTGCTTATCATATTTAAATGACAACTTTGCAATTTCTATTTTCACTTTTTAGTTAAAAATTTTACTGTCTACTAGCTAAGCATCTAAATAATTAAACTTAGATGCTTGTTGTTATCATTTAAGTTCAATCATCTGTTTGAATTTCATAGTCATGACTAATTTCAACTCCCGCTTTACTCAGCATAATTGATGCTGAGCAGTATTTTTCTGCAGACAACTGCACAGCACGTTTGACATGAGCCTCTTTAAGATCTTTGCCCTTAACTACAAAATGCAAATGAATTTTACTGAATACTGCTGGCACAGCATCAACTCGCTCAGCATTAATATCAACGTAACAATCAGTTACCTGCTGCTTCGATTTTTGTAATATCGTCATTACATCAAACGAAGAACAGCCACCAACACCTAATAGCAGCATCTCCATTGGACGAATACCTAAATTGCGTCCACCCTGGTCCGGAGGCCCATCCATAACGGCTGTATGACCACTAGCAGACTCACCCAAGAACATTACTCCATCAATCCATCTTACTTTTGCTTGCATTCTGTTACCTTAACGTACTACTTTTGATAATAAAGAGATTGAAAGAACCACTTAAAAATTCATCCATATTTAGTAAAGTGTTAAGTTTCACGGCAAAGAAATGATCTATCTCCGCAAAAAGATGGACGAACATCATAATTTAAACACTTAACCTTTAATCAAACTAGAACAAAACGAATTTTGTGGTAATAATGAAAACTAAAAATAATAGGATGTTATTGATAATTTTTTTGGACCCGCTATATGGTTGCAATTACCCCAACACCAAAGATTAAAGATTTAGACAAGTTTCTTTCACTATGCCACCGTCGGCGTTACAGTGCGAAAAGCACTATTATTTACGCAGGTGACAGTAGTGATTCTTTATACTACATCGTTAAAGGCTCAGTCACTATCCTCATTGAGGATGATGATGGTCGGGATATTATTATTGCCTACCTCAATGAAGGAGACTTCTTTGGCGAGATGGGCTTATTCCTTGACGAAAAAGATAGCTCACGAAGCGCCTGGGTTAGAGCTAAAACAGAGTGTGAAGTCGCAGAAATCAGTTACAGCAAATTCCGCGAATACTGCGATGATGACCCAGAAATGCTGTTTGCTATTGGTAAGCAAATCGCTAGCCGCCTCAGAAATACCACTCGTAAAGTGGGCGACTTAGCTTTCTTGGATGTAACTGGACGCGTTGCTCGCACTTTACTTGACTTATGTAAAGAACCTGATGCGATGACTCACCCAGACGGCATGCAAATCAAAATTACTCGCCAAGAAATTGGTCGTATCGTCGGCTGTTCTCGAGAAATGGTTGGCCGAGTATTAAAAACTCTCGAAGAGCAAGGCTTAGTGTCAGTAAAAGGAAAGACAATGGTGGTCTACGGCACCCGTTAGCACAAAGCCAGCGTGTATAAAACCAACATCCTATCAGTAAAAAAGGCGACAATGTCGCCTTTTTATTTTTGTATAATCAACTACCTGCGTAAACAGCAACGTTAGATAATAAACAGTGGAAAAATTGTCAATTTATTCCACAGGCAAGATCACTAACTAAATAATTTTTTTAACTGCTCTCCAGGCTCATCAGCACGCATAAACGTCTCACCAACCAAAAATGCATAGACATTGTGATCCAGCATGGCTTTAACATCATTAACTGTGTGAATACCGCTTTCTGTAACAACCAAGCGATCAGCTGACAACTGTTTTAACAGTTCAAAAGTAGTATCTAAGCTGACATCAAATGTATGCAAGTTACGGTTATTAATCCCCAACAAAAACTCTCCAGACAGCTGTAGCGCTCTTGCTAGTTCATCTGCATCATGCACTTCCACCAGCACATCTAAGCCCAGCTTTTGCGCAAGCCGATTGAGCCCCTCAAGCTGTTCATTATTAAGTGCTGACACAATCAGTAAAATACAGTCTGCCCCGAGCCAGCGAGCTTCATAAACCTGATAGGGATCAATGATAAAATCTTTCCGCAATACCGGTAGATCACAAGCAGCTTTTGCTTGTTGTAAATAGCTATCGTGGCCCTGAAAAAAATCCTGGTCAGTTAATACCGATAAACAAGTAGCCCCACCTTGCTGATAGCTTGTTGCAATGGCTGATGGGCTAAAGTTCTCTCGCAAAACCCCTTTACTAGGAGATGCTTTTTTGATCTCCGCAATCACTGCTGGCTGTTTAGCCTTCACTTTTGCTTCAATAGCCGCTTTGAAACCACGACACTCTGAAGCATCACCAGCCAGCTCGATTAACTGCTCAAGTGACTTCTTTTGCAAACGTTCTGAAACCTCCTCAGCTTTACGAGCAAGGATTTTTTTTAACACAGTCGGTGTATTCATTAATTACTCATCATCCTTCTGGGTTGCATAACGGGTGAAGCTTGCAAGCTCAGCCATTTTTTCTTTAGCTAGGCCACTGTAAATAGCGTCTTGCGCATCCTTCACTCCTTCAGCTAAGTAATCCGCCAAGCCTGAAACATAAATAGCAGCACCTGCATTTAATGCAATAATATCTGCTGCCTTGCCAGCATTAGGGCCTTTTTGCTTACCCAATGCATCCTGAATCAGTGCATAGCTTTCTTCTGGGCCAGCCACTTCCAAGCCAATCAAGCTTTGGCTGTTAATCCCAAAGTCTTCAGGCTTAATCGTATATTCCTCCACTTCACCATTTTTTAGTTCAGCTACATAAGTTTGATTAGCAATTGAAATTTCGTCCAAGCCATCAGCCGAATGCACTACCATTACATGCTCGCTTCCCAAACGTTTCATCACACTGGCCATATGTTTAGCCAGGGGTTTGCTAAATACCCCGATTACCTGCCGCGTCACTTTAGCAGGATTGGTCATTGGCCCTAGCATATTAAACAGGGTGCGAACCCCCATTTCTTTTCGTGGACCAATCGCATACTTCATAGCACCGTGATGTAAAGGGGCAAACATAAAGCCAAGGCCAACATGCTCAACAGCACGAGCAATTTGCTCACTGGTCAGCTCTAACTGAATTCCCGCAGCCTCCAGCAAATCAGCACTACCTGATTTACCTGAAACCGAGCGATTGCCATGCTTAGCTACATGACCACCTGCTGCAGCAACCACAAAAGCAGCTGCAGTAGACACATTAAAGATATTAGCGCCGTCACCACCTGTGCCACAGGTGTCAACTAAATTTTCTACCTCAATCTCAACAGGAGAGACCAGCTCTCGCATAACCTGAGCGGCTCCAGTAATTTCATCTATGCTTTCGCTTTTCATGCGCAGCCCCACCAAAAAGGCGGCAATTTGCGCATCAGTTGCCTGCCCAGTCATGATTTGCCGCATGACCAAGACCATCTCTTCGGTACTTAAATCACGATGATCAATCACCGTCGCTATTGCTTGCTTAATATCCATAATGCGTACCTCAGCAGGTCTGTTGCAGGAAGTTATTCAACAGTTCATGTCCCTGTCTAGTCATAATTGACTCTGGGTGAAACTGAACCCCTTCAATGGCCAGCAATTTATGCCGGACTCCCATGATCTCCTCCAGCTCACCTTGTTCAGTTTCAGTCCAGGCAGTTACTTCAAGACAGTCTGGTAATGAGTCAGCTTCTAACACTAGGGAGTGATAGCGAGTTGCTTGTAATGGATTTTTCAGCCCCTGAAACACCCCTTTATTAGCATGTTTTACTGGTGAAACTTTACCATGCATTACTTGCTTAGCACGTATTACCTTGCCACCAAATACCTGACCAATGCTTTGATGGCCTAGACAAACTCCTAAGATGGGTAGCTTTCCTGCAAAGTGTTCAATAACAGCCATTGAAACACCAGCCTCATTGGGTGTACAAGGCCCAGGCGAGATCACAATTCTTTCTGGATTCAGTTGTTCGATATCAGCTAGTGAAATTTCATCATTTCGATACACCTGAACGTCTGCACCAAGCTCAGCCAAATATTGGACGATGTTGTAGGTAAAAGAGTCGTAATTATCAATCATCAATAACATTGCATACCCCCAATTATTCCACTAAACCTTTTTCGGCCATTGCTACTGCACTAAACATGGCACGCCCTTTATTGAGGGTTTCTTTCCATTCAAGGTTTGGATCTGAGTCAGCTACCACCCCTGCCCCTGCCTGGATATATAAATGCTGATCTTTTATCACTGCGGTACGAATCGCAATGGCGGTATCCATATTGCCATGCCAGGATAAATATCCTACTGCACCCCCATAGACACCTCGCTTAGTAGTCTCTAGCTCATCAATTATCTCCATTGCTCGGACTTTTGGGGCACCACTTAACGTTCCAGCAGGCAGGGTAGCTTTGAGGACATCCAATGCCGATAACTCTGGTTTCACCTGCCCAATTACATTGGAAACAATGTGCATCACATGAGAGTAACGCTCAATCACCATTTGGTCAGTGAGCTTAACTGTGCCTGTTTGAGCAACCCGCCCAACATCATTCCGACCTAAATCAATCAGCATAAGGTGTTCAGCTAATTCTTTAGGATCAGCTAATAGCTCTTTCTCTAATGCTAAATCCTGCTCTTCCGTTTTTCCTCGCTTGCGAGTACCTGCAATTGGCCTAACGGTAACCTGCCCCTTTTCTACATGGGCCAAAATTTCTGGGGAGGAGCCCACTATATGAAACTCTCCCAAATCGAGATAATACATATAAGGCGAAGGGTTTAAACAACGCAAGGCACGATATAAGTTTAAGGGCGGTGACTTAAATGGCACACTCATTCTTTGGGAAAGCACGACCTGCATTGAATCGCCAGCTAAGATATATTCTTTAATTTTCTCAACTGAGGCCTCGAATTTTTCCTGACCAACTGATGATTTAAAGTCAGACTCAGTTACTTCTCGCTGCTGCTCCGAAACTGGTGCAGTAAAAGATTTAGAGTGCAGAGATTCCACAAGCTCAGCTAAGCGTTGCTTCGCTGCATTAAAACTATCTGGCTGGGCTGGATCAGCCATTACCACAAACAAAATTTTGCCCGTTAAGTTGTCAAAAATAACCACTTCCTCGGACAACATAAGAAATATATCAGGCGTATTCAACTCATCAGTTGGAGTGGACTGCTGTAGTTTGGGCTCGATATAACGCACAGTATCGTAAGCAAAATAGCCAACCAAACCACCAAAAAACCTTGGTAAGCCTGGCAATATTGGCACTTTAAACTGCGCTTGATAATTTGCGATATAATCCAGTGGATGCGGCTCTTGTCGGGTCTCAACTACCTGGCCATTAACAAAGCGTTTAACCTCAAAGCCATTGACAAGAATTTGTTCTTTGGCAGGCAGGCCAATTATGGAGTAACGCCCCCACTTTTCGCCCCCTTGGACAGATTCTAATAAATAACTAAAGGGCTGATTGGCAAGCTTTAAATAGGTGCTAAGTGGTGTATCAAGATCAGCCAGCACCTCATGGGTGACAGGAATACGGTTGTAGCCTGCCGTTACTAGGCTGGAAAATTGCTCCGGGGTCATACTGCCTCCTATTGTTAAACACGGTGATCAGTCTGCTGCGTTAAACAAGCCACCAATTACGCCATCGCCAGCTATGTACAATCTCAATAGTCATAGTTAGACGTGGTTTAACAATAAAGCCGTTATGACTCACGTGTGTCTCCAGTTCACTAGTAAAAAGTCAATTAACTATCTTTTGTTTGCTAAATAGTTATCAAGTCAGTTATCGTCTTGTTAACACCTATATAAGCAACCTAATCAGCTACTTAGGTTATTTCACAGAAGTAGCTAATTCGTTCCATCATACCCTATTAAAGTACTCAGCTAGAAGCAACAAAAAATTAAAGTACGATCAAGCAGTTACCTGAGATAACTCTGCACGCATAGTATCTATAACTGCCTTATAATCTGGTGCATTAAAAATAGCCGACCCAGCAACAAAGGTATCCGCACCCGCCTCTGCTATTTCACGAATATTGCCAGTAGATACGCCACCATCAATTTCCAAGCGAATGTCTAAACCACTTGCATCAATTAGCTGACGAGCCTGACGAAGCTTGTTAAGGGTTTGTGGTATGAATTTTTGCCCACCAAATCCTGGGTTAACCGACATTAGCAGCACCATATCCACTTTATCGATAACATACTCCAGGTGATCTAATCGAGTGGCAGGATTAAATACCAAACCCGCCTTACAACCACCTGCTTTAATCATTTGCAACGAGCGATCAATATGCTCCGAAGCTTCAGGGTGAAATGTAATATAGCTTGCTCCTGCCTCAATAAAATCACCAATAATGCGATCAACAGGCTTCACCATTAGATGGACATCAATTGGCGCCTTAATGCCATAATCGCGCAAAGCTTTACATACCATTGGACCTATAGTCAGATTAGGTACATAGTGATTATCCATCACATCAAAATGCACCATATCTGCGCCAGCAGCTAACACTTGGTCCACTTCTTCACCTAAACGGGCAAAATCAGCAGACAGAATGCTCGGTGCAATCAAAAAGTCTTTCATTAGTTAAGTTTCCAGGCAAATCAACATAGCGAGTTAATTTTAACTGATACTCAACTAGAATTCATGGAAGATAAAAAATACCCTGCTACTTCATAGCTATTTGCATTTATGGCAGCTTAAATTGAATGAATAAATCGAGCTAATCAGTGTTTGGAAAATTTTTTTGGATTGCTGTTTTTATACCACTCTGTTTTTTTGCAGAAGTAACACGTTTTTGCCTAGCTCAACAACAAACAAATGAGTCCACCGAAAGCCAAACGGAAACAACGCCCTCTCCAAAAACAGAAGAGCAAGACAGCACAACCAATCCTGCACCTAACCAACCAATTAAACGACCCAGCCTACCAACAATAGAACAGTTTCAAGTTCAGTCTTTAAAAGAGCAGTTACCCAGCGATGAGATATTAATGCTCCCAAAAGAGGAGGAAGGAAAGTCCTTTTTAGCTGCTTATTTGCGAGAAAATACAGGTTCTCCTAAAGGAGGAATACTAATAATCCCCGCAGAGGGGCAGCATGTTAACTGGCCAAAAGCTATCCTAACACTACGTAAAAAGCTACCTGATGCTGGCTGGCATACCTTAGCTATAATGCCTATCGTCAGTGAGCCACCCTCACCACCAAAAAGAACATTTTTGCCCAAAGGTAGCGTCACCTTAGCTTCTGACCAGCAGCAAGGCTCCACCAAACCAGAAGCAACCGAGCAGTCAGAAGAGAAAGCAAAGGAAAAAGAGAGTTCCTCTGCTGACACAAAGGAAAATGATCAAACTACAGACAAACTAGCTGACAATGAAAAGCAACCAGAAGATACTAATAAGCCGGAGGAAACAGCTCCCCCCCCTAAAGCTTCAAAAGAAACCAAGCAAGATCACCCCACTCAAACCTATGACCCCATTCAAGATATGTATAACCGAACTAGCCAAGGACTTGCCCATTTTGCTAAGCAAGGCTTACTATTTCAGGTACTCATTGGACAAGGAGAAGGCGCTCATTGGGCACTGGCATTTTTAGCAGAGCAAAAACCAGAAAATGTGCACGCCCTTATCTTGCTGAACCCTGCTCCTAGTCAAAGCTTAAAAGCTACTGTTCCCCAACTGTTGGAAAAAACCGCTGTGCTCACCCTGGACATTTATATTACACAGTTTCCAGGCCCCTCACCGGAAGCAAAGGAGCGAGTTGCAGCTGCCCATCGAGGTAAAAATTACAACTATTTCCAGTACCATCTGCCTGCTGTACCAGGCAGCCAAGATACGACCAATGACTGGTTATTAAAACGAGTAAAAAGCTGGTTAAAGCGACGAGCTAAAACAACTGAGCTGTCAACGAAAAAGAAAAATAAAGAATAACTGACACCACTAAAAACACTTAAGAGTTAATAGTTTTCCGGTGATTTTTGATCAAATCATAAGCCATCTGAATTTCCTGGGTTTTTTCTTTAGCCAGTTGCACCATTTCCCCAGGCAATCCCTTGGCTAATAATTTATCTGGATGGTGCTGACTCATTAACCGGCGATAAGCCTTCTTTAAAGTTTTGTCATCAGCTGTTGGGCTTACCCCCATCACGGCATAAGCATTATCAACCCGTTTACCTAGCGAATTCTTGTTACGCCGTTGATAAAACTGCTGCTGCGCTAAAAACCTTTGATGAATAAGCTTTAGCTTTAACGGGCTGATTTTTAGCACAGCAGCCGCCTCTTCAAGTACTTGCCATTCAGATGTGGTAATAACACCATCAGAATAGGCTGCTTGAAGCTGCAGCTCAATAAACATATCCAGCAGACTGTGATTACCTTTTAGCTGATATGCAAACTCTGCTAATGCTTGTTGAACAGCCTGACTATCAGCATTTTTACCTTGATTAAACAAAGCGATAGCTGCCTTGCGCTGTTCTTGACTCAAACGCATGTTGGCCATAATAGATGATGCTTGCTGGATTTCCCGCTCTGATACTCTGCCATCTGCTTTTGCCAACTTACCCATCACCAAAAATGTCGCTTTAAAGAAAGCTGTTTGAACCTGTTGTGAGTGCCCTTGCTGGTAAGTGGCAGAGCCTTCTGTAGAGCCTTGCTTTCCCCCTTGCAATACCTGCCAGTTAGTTTGCCGACTAAATACCCATACCAAACCACCCAGCATTAATGCACCTAGCCAGCCACCGTAGCGCCAGCCAACTAGTAACGCGATAAATAAACCAACCCAACGAAACATTTACAGTTTTTCTCTATCACTCTTGTTCTCAGCTGCTGCTTTTTTTAGCTGCAATCACTTATTTTTTACTCCTGAAACGAGCCAGAGCCAGCTAAATCATGCTCTAGCTGCCCGAGTCGCTCAGGCGTACCCACATCCAGCCAATAGCCTTTATATTGTTCACCTGATACTAGGCCCTGTTTAATTGCAGCCTCTAATATAGGCGCCAGAGGCCATTTAGCTTGCGGTAATTCTTTAAATAATGCCGGACTCAACACACTTATGCCAGCAAAAGTAAAGCGCTGGCTATTACAATCAAATCCCACCTGCCCATCAACCAGCGAAAAGTCACCTGTTGGGTTATGAGCTGGATTATCTACCAATATTAAGTGGGCTAATTCGCTCTCAGGTAAATACAGTTGCTCCAAAGGGTAATCACACCAAATATCACCATTAATCACAATAAAAGGATTATCTCCCAATAATGGTAAGGCATGGGCAATGCCACCAGCAGTTTCTAGAGGCTCTGGCTCATGAGAGTAACTAATACTCACCCCCCAGTGGCTACCATCTTTTAATTTGGCCTCAATTTGTTCCCCCAGATAAGCATGATTAATCACCAGCTGGTTTATCCCTGCTGCTGCAAGTCGCTCAAGATGATATTCAATCAATGGTTTACCTAAAACAGGTAACAGCGGCTTTGGGGTTTTTAAAGTAAGTGGCCGCATCCGGGTGCCTAGCCCAGCAGCTAAAATCATGGCATTCATGAGATAACAAGGGGCTCCTGGTATACATCAGGTTTAAACCAAGGCTGTGTAGCTATACGCGGCAGTAGAGTTTTTTCAAACAACTGCTGAAGTTCAGTAAACTCATCATAGAGCGCTAATACCTCCATAACATAAGCCAGCACTAGTGATAAATCATCAAGGTAACGGCTTTTTTTATCTCGAAGCGTTAGTCTGGCAAACAGACCCAACACTTTAAGATGGCGTTGCAAGCCAATCCAGTCAAACCACTTAATCACTTGTGAAAGTGGATAAGGTTGCAATAATGGCAGTTGCGGTATCGTTTTTTCCAGCCAGATTAACACCTGTTGTCTTGGCCAACGAATATAGCAATCTTTAAATAATGAGGCTAAATCATAACAGGCAGGCCCCCAAACCATTCCTTGAAAATCAATCACCGCCAACTGCTGCTGCCAGATCATTAAATTACGGCTATGGTAATCTCTATGAACACAAGTAAAGGGTTGATTTAACGCTTCTTTCACGATTTTCTGCTTAGCTAGACTAATGACATCAACAGCGGCTTTATCCAAAGAAATATTGAGTAAATTCTCGATAAACCACGGCTCCAGCAAATCCACTTCTCGTTGCAAAAAAGCTTCATCATAATGAGGAATGGCCAGTTCTCCTGGCAACTGATCTACCTGAAATTTAGCCATTTCAGTTATTGCCTGCTGATATAAGTCAGTTGCTGATGATAAATTCAATTGATCCAACAGCAGAATGTCACCTAAATCTTCTAGCAGTAAAAAACCGTTAGAAATATCACTTGCATAAACCTTTGGCACTTTTACATTTTTTTTAAGTAAATACTCAGCAAAATAGATAAATGCTTTACAGTCTTCAAACTCGGGCGGCGCATCAACGGCAATTAGCGTACAATTAGAAGCAGGCTGAATGCGGTAATATTTCCGAAAACTTGCATCACCGTATAATAAAACAAGTGGTACTTGATGATTTTGATGATGCCAGTTAAATTGGCTCTCGATGGTCGGCAACACCTGATTAAGCCAAACTGAAAGCATTTGCCGCCTATTATTCATACAGCCTTTTTACCATTTACAAATTTACTAGTGATTGTTAATTAATCTTATTCGTAGACCAAGTTTAGAAAACAAAATCTACAACTCAGGTCTCAAATATAGAATAATTTGTGCACAGGGTAGCCTACATTACCTCGCATAGATTATTATGCTTCGGTTTTTTGTTGTTTATTATTTTAAGCACTTATAAACTCGACGGTTATTTCCTTGAATTGCACCACTGAGCAATCTTATCCGACAGGAAGCCTGGACTGAATAGCGATGGCAGTAAAAAAGTTACAATTCACAAACAACTTACATTGGCTACTAACAACCGGCTTGTTAGCAGGCTCCACCAGCTTTTCTTATGCTGCAACTCAGCAAACAGGCCAGGAAAGCGAGTGGCACTGTCTACCAGGACCGAATGGTCAAGGCTGGGACTGTAATACCCAGTCAAAGCAGCCAAGCGCTGTAAAGCGGGCACCACTCCCTGTTAAACAAGCCAACACAGTTGATACAACTCCAACAACAGTTGCTAATCAAGAGGCTGCTGCAGGTAGTAGTAGCCCTGTTAGCGAAGAAGAAGTATTTGGCCCACTAGCCTTACCCCAATTAGACTGGGTTAAACTAGACCAGCTAACTGAGGAACAGCGACAAAAAGTAGCTCCTCACTGCTCCGGAGCTTATATCGAGCCCTATCGACTTGGCATGGACTACCAGGGCAACCCTGCAGATGCACCAATTTATGCAGAAGCGCAAGACTCTGAATACGATCAAGATGGTACCGCTAAATTCAAAGGCAACGTCCTAATTCGCCAAGGCTATCGCCAGTTGCAGAGTAATCAAGCCACGCTTTACCAAAATACAGATACTGCCGAATTTAAAGGCAATGTAATTTTAAGAGAACCCAACTTATTACTGGTTGGTCAACAAGCAGCTGTAAACCTGCAATCTGGCCGCATGGATGTTAAAGATGCGCGCTATGCATTCCACAAAAATCACTCACGCGGTGAAGCTACAACCATTACACGCCGAGAAGATGAGTTAGTGGTTTTAGAAAGTGCTAATTATACGACCTGCCCACCTGATAGTAACGCCTGGACCTTATCAGGCAATGACATAACTTTAAATAAGTTCACTGGTTTTGGCACAGCCAAACACGCCACTATTCGTGTTGCTGGCATACCAGTTTTTTATACCCCCTATATTTATTTCCCCATTGATGATCGACGACAGTCAGGTTTCTTAGCCCCAACGATTGGCTCTTCAGGGGATAATGGGTTTGACATCACAACTCCGTATTATTTCAACTTAGCACCTAATTATGATGCCACACTTTATCCACGTTATATGGCTGAGCGAGGTTTCTTATTAGAAGGTGAGTTTCGGTATTTAACCCCAGATAGCTCTGGTGAAGTTGGTGGTGCTTATTTAGGCAGTGACGATCTTAAAAAAGGCAACCGCCAAGCTGGTGAAGACCGCTGGTATGCCAACTGGATTCATGAACAGAGATTAACCAAACGCTGGCACTTTGACATTGACTACACAAAAGCCAGCGATAAAGATTATTTTAGGGATTTTGGCACCTCCCTAGAGGTTTCCAGCCAAGATAACCTGAATCAAACCTTCAAGACAGTCTATAACGGTGGTGATGGTAACCATAGCTGGACTTTTACAACTGCCGTACAAAAATATCAAAACATGAGTCATGATCGTGATGACTCCTATGAAAAAGTCCCTCAATTTGAGTTTAAAGGCAATTTATTCACAGATAGCGGCTTTGAAGTTGATTACCTCGCGGATGCTACCTACTTCACTCGGGATAACGACTGGAAATACCTACGTAAAGAAAGAACTCGTCCTGAAGACATTGAAAATGAGGTCAATCGTAGCGTCTATGGTGAAGGAATCAATGAATTCACCAATGCTGAAGGCACCCGACTTTATGCAGAAACTGGTGTTAAGTATAAATTTGAGTGGCCATATGCCTTCGTTACTCCAGGCTTAAAGTTCAAGCATGTGCAATATAATTTAAGCAACCTGGACAGAGAAGGCTTCGTTGGACCAAATGACCCAGACCACCGCAGAAAAAATCCATTTAATCTAAAATACGACACCAACCCTAGCACGACTACTCCAGTATTTACTGTAGATAGCGGCTTGTTCTTTGAACGTAAGACTTTATTTGGCGAAGCAGAGTTTACCCAAACATTAGAGCCTCGCGCTTTATATGTATACTCTCCAGAGCGTGGTGACCAGGAACAAAACCCCATATTTGACACCTCAAATAACAGCTTTAGTTATGCCCAGCTATGGAGAGATAATCGCTTTAGCGGCTATGACCGCTTAGGTGATGCCAACCAAATTGCTTTGGGTGTAACTTCACGCTTTATTGAAGACAATGGTTTTGAACGCTTTCGAGTAGGAACCGGCCAAATTTTCTATTTTAAAGATCGCGATGTTCAAGTTAACCCTTACTACTCCGAGGTCATCAATAGCGAAAGTAACGATGTTAATATTAACGAAAGTACTCGTCGTTATTTAGATAATCAAAAAGCCTCGACTTCTCCCCTTGCATCTGAATTAGTGTGGAATATTTCTACAGCACTCACTCTCAGACAGGACTGGATTTACAACACTAACGAGGGGCGCAATGAAGAGTTTGCCACCAGCCTTCGCTACCATCCTGACTACGATCGTCTGCTTAACTTCAGCTATCGATTCCGCGATCAAGTAGACCGCACTAGAAAGAATGAGCAAGGTAATGCCATTCCTGGCCAATTTGCAGATGGTGATATTGAACAGGCTGACCTGTCGTTTATCTGGCCTGTAGCATCAAACTGGAGTGCATTAGGTCGCTGGAATTACGATGTCACCAACAGTCGCCGACTTGAAGCCATGTTTGGAGCAGAATATGATAGCTGCTGCTACAAAATACGCTTTATTGGTCGTCAGTGGATTGATGGTGACGATGATATAGATAATGCAGAAACTGATAATGGTGTATTTGTTCAGTTTGTCATGAAAGGTTTAGGTAACTTGTTTGGTAGTAAAGTCGAAGGCTTCTTAGAAGGGATTGACGGTTACCAAGAACGGGAAGAGCGCAACAAGCTATAATTTATGAAGTGGTATAAACAACTTATCTTAGCCACCTGTATTGGGGTGGCGTTTAATGCATTAAACGCTAGTTCAGAAACTCTAGACCGAATTGTTGCTGTTGTTGATAGTGACGTCGTTACTGCCAGCCAACTACAAGAGCGGCTGGCTATGGTACGGCGCAAGTTAAGGCAACGTAATACCGAACTCCCTCCAGAGGAAGCCCTAACAAAACAGGTTTTGGAAAAGCTTATTATTGAAAGCCTGCAGTTACAAATGGGTGATCGAGCAAATATTCGAATTAGCGAACAAACGTTAAGTGATACAGTTAACCGTATTGCTCAGCGCAATAATATGTCACTCAGAGAATTTCAACAGGCACTAGTCCAAGATGGCGTTTCTTTTGAAAAAGCACGAGAGCAAATCCGTCGTGACTTAATTATTAATCGTGTTCGAAAACGCAGGGTTGCAGATCGAATACAAGTTACCCAACAAGAAATTAAAAACTTTCTTCAGTCTGAGCAAGGTAAATACCAACTTTCTGCAGACTATCGATTAGGCCATATATTAATTGCAGTGCCAGAGTCAGCTACTGCAAACCAGATAAACCAAGCCAAACAGAAAGCAACCGCCGTTTATCAAAAACTTAAACAAGGGGCTAATTTTGGCCAAATGGCAGTTACCGTATCTGATGGTCAAAAAGCATTAGAAGGCGGTGACCTTGGTTGGCGTAAAACTAATCAGCTCCCTTCTTTGTTTGCTAGCCAAGTACAGGCAATGAATGAAAACGACATTAGCAAGCCTATTCGTAGCCCCAGTGGTTTTCATATTATCAAGCTAATCGCTAAACGAGGCGGTAGCGAACAATTAATGCAAACCCAATTTAAAGCACGTCATATATTACTTAAACCTAGTGAAATTCGTTCTGAAAAACAGACCAAAGAACTAGCAGATCGGCTTTATTTACGACTAGAAAATGGTGAAGACTTTGCTCAATTAGCCAAGGCTTTTTCTGATGATTCTGGTTCAGCCTTAAATGGTGGTAGTTTAGATTGGGTAAATCCAAACGACATGGTTCCCGCCTTTCGCGATAAATTACCAGAAGTACCTGTCAACACTATCAGCAAGCCTTTCAAAAGCCGCTATGGGTGGCATATTCTTCAAGTCCTAGACACTCGTCAGCAGGATATGAGTAAGCTGGTTCAGGAAAATAGAGCCAGAATCATTTTACGCAATCGCAAGTACGAAGAAGAACTGCAAAACTGGCTGCGACAAATTCGCGCTGAAGCTTATGTAGAAATAAAGCTGTGAACATATACCCCCGGATTATTGTCACTTCCGGAGAACCTGCTGGCATAGGCCCAGACCTATGCCTAGCACTAGCCAAACAACACTTTGATGCTCAATTGGTTATAGCTGCAGATCCAGCTATTCTGTCTGCCCGAGCAAAAGTGTTAGGCCTAACAACCATAGATTTACAAACTTATCACCCAACCTTGCCGGCTAAGCCAACAGCTGAGAATCAACTACTAGTTTTACCCATTAAAAGCACCCAGCCAGTCACTCCAGGTCAACTTAACCCGGCTAATGCGAGTTATGTTCTAAAAGTGCTGGACGCAGCTATTAAAGGCTGCCAACAACTAGAATTTGCAGCCATGGTCACAGCCCCTATTCATAAAGGGGTCATTAATGACTGTGGCATTACTTTTAGCGGTCACACTGAGTACCTAGCAACAGTAACTAACACTCAACAAGTTGTGATGATGTTAGCCAGCAAACAGCTAAGAGTTGCCTTAACAACAACCCATCTACCTTTAAAAGATGTACCCACTGCAATTACCTCTACACTGCTTGAGCAGATAATTACTGTATTACATCAAGACCTTCAGCAAAAATTTGGCATCATTCAGCCACGTATTTTAGTTTGTGGGCTAAATCCACATGCAGGTGAAGGTGGACACTTAGGTAAAGAAGAACTTGAAACTATTACGCCTACCATAAACCGATTAACTAATCAGTTTGGCTTTAATCTAACTGGCCCATTGCCTGCTGATACTGCTTTTACTGAAAAGCCACTTTCCCAAGCGGATGCCGTTTTAGCCATGTATCATGACCAAGGCTTACCTGTGCTGAAATATGCTGGCTTTGGTCATGCTGTTAATATCACTCTAGGCCTACCCTTCATTAGAACCTCTGTTGATCATGGTACTGCTTTAGACTTGGCAGGCACTGGCACAGCAGATTCAGGAAGCTTGTTTACTGCAATTGAGTACGCGATTAATATGTCGCAATCTCAACAAGGCTGAAAAATTTATTCTTTATGGCTAATCCTCCTACTTTTCACCATAAGGCGCGAAAGCGTTTTGGGCAGAACTTTTTACATGACCCTGGTGTTATTCAGCGTATTATCCAAGCTATTGCTCCACAACAAGATCAACATTTAGTTGAAATTGGCCCTGGTCAAGGAGCCTTAACTGCCAGTTTAGTGACCTCGGGCGGACAAACTCATGTTATTGAACTCGACCGTGACCTGGTACCTGGTTTATTAGCCAGCTTTACTAGTTACAATAATTTTCATTTACATCAAGGTGATGCTCTTAAGTTCAACTTTAGCCAGCTAGCTGATACCAATCAAAAAATTCGCGTAATTGGCAACCTGCCCTACAATATTTCTACGCCCCTATTATTCCACCTATTAAGTTTTCGCCACATAATTAGTGACATGCACTTTATGCTGCAAAAAGAAGTAGTGGAAAGGCTAGCAGCCCAGCCAGGTGAAAAAGCATACGGCAGGCTGGGTATAATGGCCCAATATTATTGTCAGGTTGATTACTTATTTACAGTCAGCCCTGGAGCATTTAAGCCAGCACCTAAAGTGGATTCTGCTATTGTCAAACTAACCCCTCATCAGCAAATTGATAGCCCTGCTGATGATATTCGACAATTAGAGCAAGTAGTCAAATTAGCTTTTAGCCAACGCCGCAAAACAATTCGAAATACGCTTAAGTCATTATTTACCACTGAAGATTTTCATCAGCTGGCTATTGATCCTACCCTACGCCCAGAACAAATTACTTTACCGCAATTTATTAGCCTGGCTAATTATTTGGCTAAACGCTAAACAATTTAGAGCACTATACTTAACATCATGACAGACATTTGCCCTCACCCAATTAAAATTGAAGTGGTTACAGAATACCTGCCTCATGAATCTGAGCCTAACGAGTCTGAGTTTGTATTTCGTTATACCATTACTATTACGAACGAAAGCGATCAAACAATAAAACTGTTATCTAGACACTGGATAATTACAGATGGAGAAAACCAAGTAGAACATATTCAAGGGGATGGAGTTGTTGGTCAACAGCCTTCCATAGCGCCAGGTACCAGCTATACCTATAGTAGCGGCTGTATTTTACCAACGCCAGTTGGCAGTATGTACGGCAGCTATCAGATGCAAGCTAAAGATGGCCAACTGTTTAACGCTCCAATAAACCCTTTTACTTTAGCGGTTCCCAACATAGTTCACTGAAAAAAACGGGCGAACGATGGCGACTTATGTAATTGGCGATATTCAAGGATGCTTTTATCAACTAAAGTGCGTACTGAAAAAAGCGAGTTTTAACCCAGCTGAAGACAAGCTTTGGGTTGTAGGCGATTTAGTTAATAGAGGGCCGGCCTCCCTGGAAACCCTACGATACATTTATAATCTGGGTGATCACTGTAAAATTGTTCTTGGTAACCATGACTTACATTTATTGGCCATTGCTCATGGGGTACACCCTCAAAAAAAACAAGACACATTAAATGACATTTTAACTGCTCCAGACAGAGATCAATTACTTGATTGGCTACGTCACCAGCCGTTAGTTTATTATGATGAAACTAATAATGTTGCAATGGTGCATGCAGGCATTCCCCCGCAATGGTCAATAAAAAAAGCACTGGCCCGCGCAGCCGAAGTTGAAGAAGTATTGCAAGGTGAGCACTTTGTTGATTTTTTAAGTAACATGTATGGTAACCAGCCTAATCGCTGGGACAAAAACTTAAAAGGTTGGCCACGCTTGCGCCTAATTACCAATTATTTTACCCGCATGCGGTTTTGTAACTGGCAGGGTGAGCTTGAGTTATCTGCTAAAGGCTCTCCTAAAGAAGGTCCTAAAGGTTATAAACCCTGGTATTTACATACAAAACGCAAAGCTAGAGAAACCACTATTTTATTTGGTCACTGGGCAGCTTTAGAAGGCAAAACTAACAGTAGCAGTCACAATGTTTTCGCACTCGACACAGGTTGCGTTTGGGGCAACCATTTAACTTTAATGAATTTAGAATCTAAAAAAACCACTACCTGCCGATGTAAAACGCAATGAGTGAATTTAAACGAATTTCTACCAACGAAGCTTTTAATCACTTTCAACAAAATGCTACTTTTGTTGATATCCGCGATCTTGATAGTTACCAACAAGCCCATATTCCCTCAGCTACTCATTTAGATAACCAAAGTATTCACGAGTTTTTAGCTAATGCCGAATTAGAAGACACCATTATTATCTATTGTTATCACGGCCATAGTAGCTTAGCTGCAGCACACTTCGTTGCAGAACAAGGCTTCAGCAACGTATGCAGTTTGGATGGTGGTTTTACTGCCTGGCAACAGTCTTATCCTGAAGCATGTGCCAATACAATCAAAGAGTAGTGTTTGTTTAAGTCATTTTATGAAAGTATTTTTAGTCGGTGGCGCTGTTCGTGATCAGCTGCTAGGCAAACCTGTTAAAGATAAAGACTGGGTAGTCGTTGGCAGTACCCCTGAAGAAATGCTTGCAAATGGTTTTGAGCAAGTTGGCAAAGATTTTCCTGTTTTTCTTCACCCCCAAACCCACGAAGAGTATGCACTAGCACGTACTGAGCGAAAACAAGGTAAAGGCTATACAGGCTTTGTATGTCATGCTGCTCCTGATGTCACTCTTGAAGAAGATTTGCTCAGACGAGATTTAACTATCAATGCGATAGCCCAAACCCTTGATGGCGAATTAATAGATCCTTTTAATGGCTGTGAAGACTTAGAAAAAGGAGTTTTACGGCATGTGTCGCCTGCATTTGCTGAAGACCCATTACGAATTCTACGCGTCGCGCGCTTTGCAGCCAGGTATCACCACTTAGGTTTTACCATTGCACCAGAAACCCTGGTATTAATGATTGAGATGGTTAATTCAGGAGAAGCCAGCCATCTAGTGGCAGAACGAGTATGGCAAGAAACTGAACGAGCATTAGCAGAGCCGCACCCTGCTATTTATTTTCAAACGCTTCATCAATGCGGTGCACTCAACCTATTAATTTCACCCTTAGCTATCACTAAGCAAGCAATTCCGGATGCTGCACTAAATGCCATAGAAATAGCTGTTACTGGAAAGCAACCCGTAGTCGTACGTTTTGCTGCTTTTATTATTAGCTTAATTACTTCTATTCATTCAATACAACAAACATCTACACTTGCTTGCTTTGAGCAATTTGCAGAAAATATAAAGCTACCCAACCAGTTTAAAGCTATCACTAAAGCTGGCATTCAATTATTGAAACCACTAACCACCCCACCTTTATCTGCCAATACTATCTGGCAATGCTTAAAACAAGCCGATGCAGCTAGACGCGCAGAACGTTTTGAACATATCATCACAGCTCTTAACTGTGCCGCAACTAGCTTGCAGCAACCACTCGCATTAACTGCTGACAAGCTGCTAATTATTAGCCAGAAAGTTAAGCAAATTGATATCCATGCATTACAGTCGCAAGGGAAAAAAGGGAAAGCGCTAGGCAACGCAATTGCTGAACAACAACTTTCAATTATCAGTCAAACACTAGCTAGCCAACAATAGTTAGAGGACAGTTGCTTTATTACCTACATTTCCTCCATTAGGGCCTAACACTTGTAATACCTCAATAATATAATTGGCAGTTGTTTTTATATCTCCCTCCGGAGCCAACTGCCCCACGAGCGCCAATACTTCTTGTGCAGGTTGTAGATAGTAACTTTCCTTAATTATTTCACTTGGGTTAAGTACTTGCTGAGAATCACCACACCACAATAAATCCAGGTCTGCAATTTGTTTTGATTTACAGTCCTGAGGTGTTCGGCCAATTTTTAGCTCTAACTGCTTGCACCACACATTTAGCGCTTCCTCAGATAAGTCCGAGTAAAAATAAAGTACGCCATTACAGAAATCGGCAGCATTTTCCACACCGACGGGTTTGGTCATTACCAGTGAACTCAGCCAAACAGCCTCAAACCTTGTCACCAGTGCATTAAGAATTTTTGGAATTTGAATAGCAGGTTGCACATTACAACCTATACCGAGCAATACTGCTTGCTTCATTAGCCTATCAATAATTAGTTAGTCATTTGCTCACGGGTACGGAAGCACGTAATTGCAGCGATTCCATTTTCAATAGCTTGAGGCTTACGAATCGTTACCTTGACTGCAGCAACTGGAAATTCAGTGAATATCAAATTAATTAATTTCCCAGCCAGCTTTTCCAATAATTTAAATTGCTTTCTATAACAGTATTGAGTGACTAGTTCTGCAACTCTGGAATAATCCAACGCATCAGTTAAATCATCAGACAACATTGCAGCAGAGCAATCTATATTCATTTCCAGATCAATAATCAGTGGTTGAGGTTGCAGCTGTTCCCACTCATAAACACCAATAACCGCTGAAACCTCTAGCTGTTCAATTAATACTTTATCCATTCAATACCTGTTACATCGATCAAAGAAATAATGGTTGAACATTAATCTGGTTATCTACTCACGGCAGATAGGCTTTCCATTGGCCAACGCGGCTTCGGCTGAATAGGGGCAATATCCTGCTCTCCTGCCAACAACCGCTGACACCCGGCATACGCAATCATCGCACCATTATCAGTACAAAACGCTGGGCGCGGGTAAAACAAGGTTGCCGACTCTTTTATAGCCACTTCTGCCAGCCTGTCACGCAACATTTTGTTAGCACTCACCCCGCCAGCAATAACCAAGCGTTTATGCTGCGTAGCTCGTAGAGCTCTACGACATTTAATAGCTAATGTTTCCACCACTGCTTCCTGAAACGCATAGGCAATATCAGCTAAAGTTTGCTGGTTTAAGTCACCGTCTTGCTTCGCAGCCTGAATAGTGTTCAAGGTAAATGTTTTAAGCCCACTAAAGCTAAATGCTAAACCAGGTCGATCAGTCATGGGCTTAGGAAATTTAAACCGTCCTGGTATACCCTTTTCTGCCAGTTTGGCAATCCTTGGCCCTCCAGGATAGTCAAGCCCCATCATTTTAGCGGCTTTGTCAAATGCCTCACCTGCTGCATCATCAACCGAGTCACCTAATAACTCGTATTGACCAATGCCATTCACATCCACTAGTTGAGTATGCCCACCTGAAACCAACAGTGCCACGAAGGGGAAAGCTGGTGGCTGTTCTTCTAACATAGGCGCTAACAGATGGCCCTCCATGTGGTGCACCGCAACTGCGGGGATATTAAGGGTATAACTTAACGAACGGGCAAACGCAGCCCCTACCATCAAAGCACCGATTAGCCCAGGACCATTAGTATAAGCCACCGCATCAAGATCTTGCTTAGTAAGTGATGCCTGCTCCAGTACTCGATCCAACAACGGCACAAGCCGCCTGATATGGTCACGAGATGCCAACTCAGGTACCACCCCCCCATAGTCAGCATGCATGGCCACCTGGCTAAACAATGCCTCAGCCAGCAGCCCTCTGTCACTATCATAGACAGCAACACCTGTTTCATCACAGGATGTTTCTATACCTACTACTATCATCTTGAACGAATACCAATGGGAAAAGCCAATAATAAAATAACCGCCGTGTAAATACGATTTAACTTTTACAATTCCTTCATCTTAAACAGATCGCCAACCTACCCTTTGCATTTCTTGACGGAACCCTTTAATATTCGCCACCTTCATCGTGGTCTAAACTGTGTGATGACCACTTAACAAACATTAACCATAGACTTATGAAAGGAAGGTGTAATCTGCATGCCTGCGGTAAAAGTTAAAGAAAACGAGCCTTTTGATATTGCCCTACGTCGTTTCAAGCGTTCTTGCGAAAAGGCAGGTGTATTGGCTGAAGTGCGTCGTCGTGAGCACTATGAAAAGCCAACAACTGTACGTAAGCGTAAAGCAGCTGCAGCTGTTAAGCGTCACGCTAAAAAACTGCAAAGAGAGCAGCGTCGTCGCGAGCGTTTATATTAATTCATCATTCTGTTGCCAATAACCTGTCAGATATAAGCAAATAACAACATGGCAAACTCAATTAAAGATCGCTTAACTCAAGCTATCAAAGACGCAATGCGAGCCAAAGATAAACCTCGCTTGTCTGCCCTTCGTCTCGCTTCTGCGGAATTCAAACGTATCGAGGTAGATGAACGGATTGAGGTTGATGATGCCAGGGCTATTACCATCTTAGACAAGATGGTTAAGCAGCGCCGGGACTCAATCAATCAATATCAGCAAGCGGGTCGTCAGGAACTGGCTGAGCAAGAAGCATTCGAAATTGAGATTATCCAGGAGTTTCTGCCAGAGCAGCTAACTGCAGCAGAGCTCGATCAGTTGGTTGCTGAAGCTGTTGCCACCACAGGGGCAGTCAGTATGCAGGATATGGGCAAAGTAATGGGTATTCTGAAGTCAAAAGTGCAAGGCCGTGCAGATATGGGGGAGGTGAGTAAATTAATCAAATGTAAGTTAAGTTAACAGACTTACTACTTACCCTTGCCTACCTTTGACAGCGGCGGTAGATTCAATTGACTACCACCGCTTATCTAACAATAGCTCAAATATTCAACACTCATAGAAATCATATATGGCGGGACTAATTCCTCGCACCTTCATTGATGACCTGTTAGCTCGCATTGATATAGTCGATGTGATTGCCTCACGTATTGAACTCAAAAAAGCCGGAAAAAATTACACTGCACTTTGTCCCTTTCACCACGAAAAAACCCCTTCTTTTTCGGTAAATTCAAGCAAACAGTTTTATTACTGCTTTGGCTGTGGCGCTACAGGTAATGCACTGAAATTTGTCAGCGAATTTGAGCACTTAGACTTTGTTGAAACAGTAGACTCTCTCGCCCGATCACTTGGGCTGGATGTTCCTCGAGAGCAGCAACATCATCAGCAGCCAGATCATCAAGCTTATTATCAGCTACTCAATGCTGCTGCCGATTATTATCAACAACAGTTAGCTAGCCACCCTCAAGCCAAACTAGCAACCGACTATTTAAAAACTCGCGGCGTCAGTCGTTCCATTTCACAACAATACGGCCTGGGTTTTGCCCCAGCTGGTTGGAACAATTTGATTAATACTCTCGCATCTCAGCAAAATAATTTAACCAAACTTGAGGAAGTGGGATTAGTTATCCATCAACCAGAAAAAAACTCCCATTACGATAGATTTCGTAATCGCTTAATGTTTCCCATCAGAGACCAGCGGGGCCGAGTGATAGCCTTTGGTGGCAGAGTATTTTCTGATGAAAAACCCAAATACCTTAACTCACCAGAAACTTCTGTCTTTCAAAAAAGCAAAGAATTATATGGGCTTTATGAGGCTAAACAGCAAAATCGTCAGCTTACCAGTCTAATTGTGGTTGAAGGCTATATGGATGTTATTGCTCTAGCCCAACATGGTATTACTCACTCAGTTGCTACCCTAGGCACCTCTGTTACTGTTGAACATGTCCGGAAATTATTTAAGCAAACCAATGAAATTGTCTTTTGCTTTGATGGTGATGAAGCAGGTAAAAAGGCTGCATGGAGAGCATTAGAAAACTCCTTCAGCAGCATGGATGATGGCTATGGTGCTAAATTTTTATTTCTACCTCAAGGAGAAGACCCAGACTCCATTATTCGTAATGAAGGACCAAAGCAGTTTCAACAACGCATTGAAAAACAAAGCCTGACTTTAACCGAGTATTTTTTTCAACAATTAGAAGCACAAGTCAACCTTCATAGCCTGGAAGGTCGAGCCAAACTAGCGAAGCTGGCCTCCCCTTACTTAGATAATTTAAAACCCAGCACTTTTAAACAACTTATTAATCAACGCCTAGCAGAACTAACTGGGATTAAACCTACAAATACTACACCAGCAGCTTTAACCAGTCAGTCCTCTGTATCCAGCAACACCAACAGTATTACACAACGGTCTGAAACCCCATACTCACCACCACAAACAACTAAAACAGTACGCTCTCCAATAGAAACAGCACTGTTATTACTATTTATGGAGCCAAGCTTGGCTAGCCAGGTGAATCTTGACGAATTTTCGCAATGCATTTCTGATCAGGATATGCAGCTGCTACTTGATGCTATGCACTATTTCCATAATCACCAGAAAAGTGAGTCATTAGGAGAATTTATTGGCCGTTACTATGGAACTACTGCAGGCACTCGATTAAAAGAAATCTTGAACAATTCTGCACCAGAAACAACTAAAGAAACAAACCAGTTATTTATTGACAGTATTAAGCGAGTCCAATCAAAACTTGCAACTGCCACTTCAAGTCAACAGCTCAACGAGTTAGCAAGCAAAGTAGCAACGCTCAATGATGAAACGAGCAAAGCTGATTATTTAAAAGCATTTGCAAGACTAAGGCAGCAAAAAGGCAAAAATGATTGAAGAAAAAATGAAGGTTATTTTTCGATACTGCAAAAATACAGCTAAACTGCTAGAACAGCGATTGAGAAATGGGCTATAATTTCGCTCTTACCGTCGGCACATCTGATTTCGTTGTTAAAGGGTAACTATGTCCGAAAATTCGCAGCAACAATCTCGCCTTAAAGAGCTTATCGCGCGCGGCAAGGAACAAGGCTATCTTACTTATGCCGAAGTAAATGACCACCTACCAGAGGATATCTCAGATCCAGATCAAGTGGAAGACATAATCCGCATGATCAACGATATGGGTATTACGGTTTATGAAACTGCGCCCGATGCTGACACCCTGCTACTAAACGAAGCGGATACAGATGAAGCTGCTGCTGAAGAAGCAGCAGCAGCACTGGCAGCCGTTGAGCAGGAAGCTGGACGCACAACTGACCCAGTTCGTATGTATATGCGGGAAATGGGAACTGTTGAACTACTAACCCGTGAAGGTGAGATCAGCATAGCCAAGCGTATTGAAGAAGGTACGCGTGATGTAATGAATGCCCTTGCCTACTTTCCAGGCTCAGTTTCAAGCATCCTGAACGAATATGACAAAATAGTAGAAGAAGAAGGCCGTCTCAGCGACTTATTCAATGGCTTCATTGACCCTGACTCTGAAACAGAATCAACTGTTCCAACTACAGAGGAAGAGGAAGATGAAGCAATGATGGCTGACCTCGACGACGATGAGGATAGCGACGACGAGGATAAAGAATCTGGCCCAGACCCAGAAGAAGCAAGAATTCGTTTCACGGAAATACGAGTACAACTAGGAAAAGTCGTTGATGCGACTGACAAGCACGGCAGAAGTAGTAAAGAAACAGGAAAAGAGCTTGAGCAGTTGGCAGCCTTGTTTATGCCAGTCAAATTAACGCCTAAGCTTTTTGACTTTTTGGTTTTTCGGGTACGTAATGCCCTGGAACACATCCGTGCGAGCGAAAAAGCAATCATGCATTTATGTGTTCGTTCTGCCAAAATGCCACGAAAAGAGTTTTTGAAAAACTTCCCAGGCAATGAAACCAATCTTGATTGGTGCGATAAGCTAATAGGCAAAAAAGCTAAATATGCTGAAGGCATTGATATATTCAAACCAGAAATTCAGCGTGCTCAGAAAAAATTGATACTTATTGAGGAAGAATTTACTTTAACCATTCCAGAAGTAAAAGAAATCAATCGTCGTATGTCGATTGGTGAAGCGCGAGCCCGCCGAGCCAAAAAAGAAATGGTCGAGGCAAACTTACGTTTGGTCATTTCTATTGCTAAAAAGTATACCAACCGCGGTCTACAGTTCCTTGACCTGATTCAGGAAGGCAACATCGGCTTGATGAAAGCAGTTGATAAATTCGAATATCGTCGTGGTTATAAGTTTTCAACCTATGCCACCTGGTGGATTCGACAAGCTATTACTCGGTCAATTGCTGACCAGGCAAGAACCATTCGTATCCCAGTTCATATGATCGAAACTATTAACAAGCTGAACCGTATTTCACGGCAAATGCTACAAGAAATGGGACGCGAGCCAACCCCAGAAGAGCTAGCTGAGCGGATGGAAATGCCAGAAGACAAAATCCGCAAAGTGCTTAAAATATCTAAAGAGCCTATTTCAATGGAAACTCCGATTGGTGATGATGAAGACTCTCACCTGGGTGACTTTATTGAAGATGGCACCATCGAGTTACCGGTTGACTCTGCCACTATTGGCGGCTTGAGAGATGCAACTCGAGAAGTTCTGGCAGGCCTAACAGCACGAGAAGCCAAAGTACTAAGAATGCGTTTTGGTATCGACATGAATACTGACCACACCCTGGAAGAAGTGGGTAAACAGTTTGATGTTACTCGTGAGCGGATCAGACAAATCGAAGCCAAGGCCCTACGCAAACTTCGACACCCTACTCGCTCTGACCACCTCAGAAGCTTCCTTGACGAATAAACTTTAACCAAAACTCAAAGGCGCCCTCTCGGCGCCTTTTTTATTGTCTAAAATAAACTTGCACAAGATCACATAACGACATAATATGTCGTTATGTGATCTTGTGCAAGTCATTAATCACTGCAAATTCAACTCGTCATTTCTTTCACTTAGAAGTAAGGAACACATATGGATGTAACCAAGCTGGCAGAAAAGTTTAATGCTTTGTCTTACCACGAAACCTATCATTTCGACTGTCAGCCTATACCAGGTAGCCCTCCTGTATTGCAAGTTACTGTGAAAGAGCTGGATGAGCTACCTGTCTACGTCACTATTACCCGCCAGCAAATATTATGTATTGTATATTTATGGACTGAGCAAGAAGTTAACCCTGATAATAAAGAGGCATTATTAAATACCTTACTAGAGCTTAATGTACCTATGCCACTGTCTTCCTTTGCCAAAACAGACGACAAGTACATGATATTTGGTGCACTTTCACTTCAGTCTAGTTTTGAAGATATTTTGCATGAAATTATTACGTTGCATGACAACGCCATGGAAGCCACTAGTGCATTAGCTGAATATTTAGTGTAACCAAGGTGCATTATGAATCTTATTAAAGCATTCTTAAATAAATTAGAAGAGTCGCTCAACAGTCTGGAACAGCCCACCATTCATACGGCTGAAGAAATCAGTGTCATTATCAAAGAAAATGTTGCCACATTAAAAAAACTCAAGACCACTCTGGCAGCCAAACAACCTCAGGTAACGGAACTGAAGCAGCACCGAGATGAAAAAGCCAAGCAGCTTGCACACTTGGAAAAAGAAATTGAACACTTATTAGCAACCGGCCACGAAAGCAAAGCTTTATTGAAGTCAGAGCAAACTGCAACCCTTGCCGTTACATTAGAAGCCTTGGATGCTCAATATAATGATTTAACTAACTTAATCAAGAAAACCCAACTGGCAATCGAAAGAAGTGAGCACGCTATTATAGAAGCACAACGAGAGCGATTGATTCAAACTAATGTTAATGATGTTAGCCAAGTGAACAAAGCCGTTGTCGAACATTTAACGAAAACCAGTCGATCATTAATAACCGCCAGCTGTATCAAAGAAAAAGTGCTTTCTTGCGATAAAACAGCAAAGAGCGATCAACCCTACTGGTGCAATGACACAATGAAAAACATTGCCAGCAATACAGAAGTTAAAACGATTCGCCAACTAATGCGACGCAAAACATAACCTAATCAACTCATTTAATTAACAATACACTTATTTTGTTTTATGACTAAAGACACTAAGCTTCCAGAAAAATGGCAACAGGAAAAAAAAGCCCTTAAAGCCGTACAAGTTGCATTCGACTTGGGAGCTGAAATTCAGTTACAAATTCGTCGTGAAGCCGTAGATAGAGGCATTAACCCATCAGACCGAGTTAGGCAAATACTTGGGTTACCTGTTCACCGGAAACCACAGCGGCTTAGACTATCTATATCACTAACAGAAGACGATTTTTTATTTCTCGCAGAAAAATTTAATCTCGACCCTGGCAATAAAGTCGAAATCAAACATTTAGCTGCTGAATTGCTAGTAGAGCATGTTGCAAAACCAAAATCCGAATAGCAAGGAATAATATATGGAAACATTTTTAAATATAATTATTTCATTTCCTACTGCTATCTATACAACACTTATAGGCATAGTGATCTGTTATTGGCTGTTTGCACTTGTAGGAATGATGGATATCGATATTTTAGATGGCGATATAGATATTGATGCTGACGGCGATATTGAAGGGATAGGGGGTATCAGCGGCTTAATGGTTACCTTAGGGTTAACTGGAGTGCCTATTACTATCGTAATTTCACTTTTAGCCCTATGGGGCTGGCTAATCACTTATTTTGCTTCATTATTTTTACTGCAGTTATTACCTTTTGAGTGGCTAAAATGGATCATCGGAGTGGTCATTATTGCAATAAGTTTTGGACTATCAATTATTTTAACTGCACACTGCATCAGGCCTATAAAACCTTTTTTCAAAAGTAATTATGAAAAGATTACTTTAGTAGGCAGAGAGTGTACTGTTAGCACTAGCAAAGTAACTGAAAAATTTGGCCAAGCTATTTGCGATCTAGGAAGCACTGAACTCATCCTTAATATCCGTCATAAAGAGCCTAATACTATAAAAAAAGGTGATAAAGTGACAATTCTAGAACATAACAAAGATGAAAATACTTATCTTGTTGGTAACTTAGATATCAATAACTAACCTTCTAAAATACATTCAATAAAACAAAGGAGTAAAAAATGGATCTATCTGGCGCAATTCCAATAGCAGTTATTATTCTATTAGCACTAATTGTATTTATTGCCACTGTAGTTGCAATAAATAAATTTTACGTCAAAGTCGAGCAAGGTGTTGCCATGATTGTAAACACCATGCGCAAAGAGCCTGAAGTTACTTTTACAGGAAGGTTTGTATGGCCCGTTGTCCATAAAAAAGAGTTTATGGATATTTCGCTTAAAACCATCGAAATCAGCCGTAAAGGTACTGATGGTTTAATTTGTAAAGATAATATTCGCGCTGATATTGTTGTGGCTTTTTTTGTTAGAGTTAACAAGAATGCTAATGACGTATTAAAAGTAGCAGAACGAATTGGCTGTAACCGTGCATCAGACCAGACTACTCTGGAGGAGATGTTTAGCGCCAAGTTTTCTGAAGCATTGAAAACAGTAGGTAAACAAATGGACTTTGAGGACCTGTATCGAGAGCGCGCTTTATTTAGAGAGCAAATTATCGAACAGTTAAGCCCTCCGGATAATGATTTAGGTGGTTATGATCTCAGTGATGTGGCTATTGACTACATCGAACAAACACCACTAACCCAACTTGATGATCATAATATTCTTGATGCTCAGGGTATCAGAAAGATTACTGAGTTAACTGCACAGCAACATGTCCGCACTAATGAGCTTCAACGTGAAGAAGAAATGCAGATCAAAAAGAAAAATGTTGAAGCCAAAGAAATGATTTTAGAGCTTGAACGTCAACAGGCAGATGCAGAGGCCAAACAACAACGGGAAATATCCTCTGTAAAAGCCCGAGAGCAAGCTGAAATTGAGAAAGTCCAAGCTGAAGAGCGGCTAAAATCAGAACGAGCAAGAATAGAAACCGACCAGGAAATTGAGGTTCAAGAGCAAAACAAACAACGTGAAGTAGAGGTTGCAGAAAAAAACCGCGAGCGTGCTTTAGCCATTGAAACAGAAAAAGTAGAACGAGTAAGACAGCTAGAAGTTATTTCCCGTGAAAAAGAAGTTGAGCTACAACGTATAGCCAAAGAAAAAGCCCTAGAGGAAGAACGTAAAGCGATAGCAGATGTTGTTAGAGAACGTGTTGCTGTTGACCGAACAGTTGCTGAAGAAGAAGAACAAATTAAAACCTTGCGGGTAGTTGCTGAAGCAGATCGTCAAAAACAAGTAACCGTAACTGACGCGGAAGCAGAAGCTGAAGAAGCATTAGTTAAACAAATTAAAGCTTCAGAAGCTGCAGAACAATGTGCGCAACATGAAGCCAAACAAAAGCTCACGTTAGCTCAAGCGAAACTGGAAATTTCAGAAAAAGAAGCACAAGCAAAAATTAGAATCGCAGAAGGTGTTAAAGCTGAAGTAGCAGCACCAGGCTTAGCGAAAGCAGAAGTTGAAGAAGCACAAGCGCTTGCATTAGAGAAAACAGGTCTCGCTGAAGCCAAAGTGATTGCTGAAAAAATGTCTGCTGAAGCCAAAGGCCAGGAAATGCAAGGCATGGCTGAAGTCAGAATAAAAGATGCTGATGCTGTCAGTGAAGAAAAACAAGCATTAGTGCAGGTAAAAGTGAAAGTCGCTGAAGCGGAAGCAATTGAAAAACAAGGTCATGCAGAAGCAGAAGCCATTCGTCAGCGCTTTAAAGCAGAAGCAGATGGATTACGCGAGAAATTTGATGCTATGGCCAGCATGAGTGAAGTTGCTCGTGAGCACGAAGAATTCAGAATGAAGCTGGATACTTCTCATGCTGAAAAAATGGCTGAAATTGATATCAGTAAAGACATTGCGGCCCATCAAGCACAAGTGCTGTCTGAAGCAATGAAACAAGCCAAAATTGATATTGTTGGTGGTGGTGGCGATTACTTCGACTCGTTTGTTAAGTCACTTTCTGTTGGTAAAGCTATTGATGGCGCAGTAGAGAAATCTTCAACTATCCAACAGGTGGCGGGTATTCTCACCCACTTTTTAGCTAATGCAACCAATAAAAAAGACACCGAAGCAGCTAAGAAACTACTCGAAGCAGCTAAAGAAAAGCTACAACCTGGTGATGAGAGTTAATCACTAGATTTTAAGAGCAATGTTAATAAGTGAATTATCATTGCTCTCTTATTTTCTTTTATTAGTGTCTTTTTACAACATCTCCATTGCATGGCAAAGAGGTATATTACAGTGGAAGTCAACTCAGCAGATCAACAACTTGCTCAAGCCGTAAGCCAAGACGGTGCTTATGATATTTTACGCAAGCGGTTAGAAGAACAAGCAGAACAATTAAAACAAAAATCGGCTTCCCTCAACCAGCAAAGAATTAATACATTTGGCCAAACCCAGTTAGAAGTTATTGGCCGTACTCGCGCCCGAACTGAAAATAACTGTGTTGCTAGGGATATTGTCCGCATTGGAAAAAAATTACTATTTGGTTATAACGTTTACATAGGCCTAAAACAAGAAACCAGTATTGAAGATGTTTTTGCTTTATATCAATTAAATGAAGAAAGTAACGAGTTTCAGCTTGAAGAAGTGCCCATTAAAAGCAGCTTTTTAGAGGATCCAAAGTTTCAAGAAGACTTCAACGAGCTTTACACCTATTACAAACAAGCTACGCTGATTCAGCTACGAGTAACTGATTCACTATTATTAGCCGCTTTTCAAATCGGTAAAAAGATTTCTGACATCCGAGTATTTCGCTGGCAAGTAAAAAAAGATCAGATTCAATATGTTGATAATCGTGGAGAACGAGATTTTACCCTCCCTCCTTCACATGACTTTGAATGGGCCAAAACAGGTCGAGAAGATCATGTATTAGGTGACCATCCACATATTAATATACTAAACAAACTCTTTGTCGAAACTATTAATGGCGATTTAACCGTAAAAATAGAGGATAATACCGATACAGGACAAGGTATCTATAGTGAACCAGTAGAAGATAAACATCAATCGCTAGATGATGCTGAAGTTTATTTTGCTGAATTAGGTCAATTAATTCTATTAAAAATAAAACCCTATCGTGAACAGCAAACCAGATACCTGGTCTATAACTCCCTGTTGGATACTGTCGTAAGAATTGACCAAATAGGACAATCCTGCCTACAACTGCCTGAAGATCATGGCATTATTTACCCTGGTGGCTACTATTTACCCAGCGGTGAACACAAAACTTTTAGCTCAATCAATACCGATAATCTTGAATATAAACGTACCATTAAAGCTCCCAATGGTGAAGATGTACTTTATGTGTTTTATGAAGAAGAAGAAGGTCGGTTTGTACTTTGCTCCTATAACCTTATTCAAAAAGAGTTGGCTAATCCTATTGAATGTCATGGTTATGGATTATACACCGATGGAAAAATGGTAATTTTTTCCACTTCTAGTAGCGAGCCAACCCGAATTCATCCAATGCAGGTTTGGCAAACCCCCTACTCTTCAGATGAGTACGCAGCAACCCAAGAAACAGGTGGTGGATTTCTGGCAACCATTGGTAATGCTGAATTAGTTCGTGCGGTTTCAGATATTTTTAGTATTTCTAAAGCTGTTTTACATTTAAGTCCCAGTACCAATGTATACGAAGGGTTAATTGCTCAGTGTAAAGTACTGTTTGATAACTACTACTGGCTTGATGAAGAAGCGGTTGATCATCTAGCTAAAGATATTCATACCATTATTGAAACAGCCGAGATGGTATTGGATGAATTTGAAAAAGTTCAACACATTCAAAAAACTGCTAAGAATGTGTTAGTCAAAGCAGAAAACCAGCAGCAAGCACTGGTTCGCAGCCTCACGCCAGAACGCTGGGACACACCTGAATTATTTGTTAATGCCCTTGATAGCTTAAAAAAGCACAAGGGGCACTTATTAACTATCCAAGATACCCGTTATATTAATCAAGAACGTCTAAAAGAGCTTAATAAACTACTTGATGAAAAACTGGCTGAAATCAGTCAAGCAACCGTTAACTTTGTCAGTTCAGATCAGGCTTTAACCCCTTATCATGATAAAATTGCAGATTTAGATGCCGAAGCATCTAAATCCGAGAATGTAAAAATCCTTCAAGAAACCTTAAGCAGTATAGAGGAAACCGCTAGTGGCTTAGACTTACTGACGAATATGCTTTCTACATTAGATGTAGAAGATGCCCCCCAACGCACTGAAATTTTAGAAACCATTTCAGAAATTTATGCTAAGCTCAACCAAACCAAGGCAAGAGCCAATAACCGTCTCAAAGAGTTAGGAAGTAAAGAATCGGTTGCTGAGTTTGGTGCACAGTTTAGGCTATTTTCATTATCTATTACCAATGCGTTAAGCCTGGCTGATACACCAGAGCGTTGCGACGAAGAACTATCTAAACTGGCAATTCAATTAGAAGAAATAGAAAGCCAGTTTGCTGAACATGACCAGTTTTTAGCAGATATCCTGCAGAAGCGTGAAGAGTTATACGACACTTTTGAAGCTAGAAAACAAACCTTATTAGAAGAGCGTCAACGCCGAGCACAAAGTCTTTATGATTCAGCAAAACGCGTACTCACGGGCATTGAACGACGTAGTCAAACCTTTACTGACACAGACCAAATAAACACTTTTTTTGCGTCAGATACGATGATTCTTAAAGTTCATGACCTGGTAAAACGACTGGTTGAACTCAAAGAGTCAGTTAAAGCCGATGAACTAAGCACTGAATTAAAAAGCATTAAAGACCAAGCACTAAAAACCCTACGCGATAAGCAAGACATTTATGAAGAAAGCGGTCAAGTCATAAAACTGGGGAAACATAAATTCAGTGTTAATACCCAAACCTTAGATACAGCTATTCTTCCTCGTCAAGATGGACTTTATTTACATTTAACGGGTACCAACTTTTATCAACCATTAGAATCAGAAGAGCTAGGTCAGTTAAAAGCCTATTGGCAACAAAACCTTATCTCAGAAAATGAGTGTATTTATCGCGCAGAGTATTTAGCCTATCAGTTTTTACAAGCAGTCGAGCAACAACAAGAAGGTTTAAGCAATGAAAAGCTAAGCCAATTACTATTGAATGATACAGACTTACTGAAATCTGTTCGTGATTTTGCTAGCCCTCTCTATCAGGAAGGTTATGAAAAAGGTGTGCATGACCATGATGCAGTAAAAATTATTCAAAAATATACCAGCCTTAAAGATACCCAGCAACGCCTTAAATATTCTGCACGTGCTAGAGCTTTTGCTGCATTATTCTGGGTTCATGGCCTGGATAAAGAACAGCAGGCCAGTCTTAAAAGCCACGGATATACTGCCAAGTTACTCATTGATAACCTGAACAGTAATCAGGCTTATTTGCAAGCTAAAAATCTTATTAGTGAACAACTGAAACAGTTTAATGATAATCAAGAATTAGCTTTTTCCAACTCAGAAACTGATAACGCAGCAAACTATTTAATTGAGTCATTGGGTGACAGTGATTTAAAATTTACTATCAGTCAACAAGGAATTGAGCTTGGCCAGCAATGCATGCAGTTTCTGGAAAAAATTAATCACCGCCGTCAATTATTGGACACATTAAACCAGCTAAAAAACCAATTAAAAGAACAATGGCAGCTGGTTAATGCCTGGTTAGTTGCTTATAGTCAGCAACAAGCAACTGAACATGCTGATATTATTCTGGCAGATGCGGTCAGCTACATTCTACTGGAGCATGATATTTCATTCATGACTGTATCTTTCCAGGCTGACCAACAAATTAATGATTTATTAGGCGACCATTATCTAATCAGCAACAGCACTTTAAATTTTAACTTGGCAGCATTTAATGACCGCTTGGCTCATTTTGCATTAACCGATGTACCAGCGTTTAAACGCTTTGGCGAGTTACGTCATCAATTAATGGAAGAACAACGGGAAGCACTACGATTAGAAGAGTTTAAGCCTAAGCCTTTAGCTTCTTTTGTTCGCAACAAATTAATTAATGACGTTTACTTTCCTATTATTGGCGATAACCTGGCCAAACAAATGGGCACCATTGGCGATACTAAACGTACCGATTTAATGGGGTTGTTATTACTCATTTCACCACCGGGTTATGGTAAAACCACTCTAATGGAATACGTAGCCAATCGGTTAGGGTTGATTTTTATGAAAATCAACTGCCCAGCATTAGGCCATAATGTGATGTCTCTGGACCCACAGGAAGCACCTAATGCGACAGCAGCACAAGAACTACAGAAACTGAATTTAGCTTTAGAAATGGGTAATAATGTCATGCTCTATTTGGATGACATTCAACATACCCACCCAGAGTTTTTGCAAAAATTTATTTCCCTTTGTGATGGCACCCGCCGTATTGAAGGCGTTTGGCAAGGTAAAACTAAAACCTATGATATGCGTGGCAAAAAGTTCTGCGTGATCATGGCTGGTAACCCCTATACTGAATCAGGCGAAGTATTTAAGATTCCTGATATGTTGGCAAACCGGGCAGATATTTATAACTTAGGTGATGTATTAAGTGGCAGCGATCAACAGTTTAAATTAAGTTACATTGAGAATTCCCTTACTTCTAATCCAGTATTGGCCCCATTAGCCAACCGTGATATGGCTGATATCTATAAAATTATCGCCATGGCACAAAACAAAGAGCAATCATCCAGTGAGCTTAGTTATCAATATAGTGCTGCTGAATTGGATGAAATTATTGCTGTCTTGCAACGCCTATTTAAAATTCAGGATGTTGTACTTAAAGTTAACCAAGAATATATTCGCTCAGCCGCCACTGCCGATAAATATCGAACAGAGCCCCCCTTTAAACTACAAGGTAGCTATCGAAACATGAATAAAATGGCTGAAAAAATCGTGGCCATTATGAATGAAGATGAATTACAGCAACTGATTGGTGATCATTACCTGGGTGAAGCCCAAACCTTAACCAGTGGTGCAGAAGAAAACCTGTTAAAGTTAGGTGCCTTACGCAACAGCTTAAACGAAACCGAAAAAGCCCGCTGGCAGAAAATATTAGAAGAGTTTCAACGTATTCAATCGCTGGGAGGAGATGAAGCTGATAGTATTACCCAAATGGCCAATCAGGTGGTTACTATTAACCGTAGCCTGCAATCCATAAATAGTACCTTGGCCAACCAGCAAGGTACCAGTACCTGGTTAGAACAGCTAACAGATCAACTACAAACCGTCGGCCAACATTTACAGCAATCCAGCCAGCAACAAGATCAAAGCATGACAGTGCTTAATAAGCAAGTAAATGGTCTCGTTACTGTATTAAGCCAGGTAGGTAAACACCTCGCAAAAACAGATAACAGTGATAATTTAGCCCAAGGTATGCAGGCATTAAGTCAGGCAATTACTGAAAAACAAGCTAAAATCGAAATAGTTAATCAACCAGGAGAAACATTAGAAGATATTATCCGTACTTTAGCTATGACTATTGAGACTAGCTTTATGCCGGTAGTGACTTCGATGAATCATAAAATTGGTCTTGATCAAAATATACTACGCAAGGTGAATGAGCTTACTCATCGTCTGCAACGTTACCAAACGCCAAAGACAGGTCCAAAACCTGTAAAACCCTAACTATTAACGAACAACTAACACTATACTCGTCAAAAATGATTGCTAGGCCTTGTTTCCAACTCTAAATGCCAAGAATGGTAACAGGGCCTAAAAATCATAATCATCTTTTACTAACTCAAAGCCTGCATAGTGATAGTCAAATGCTTCTTCTGCACGACCAGCCCGTTCAAAGGCATTACCCAGCAAACGTAGTAAATAAAGGTCCTTATTATATAATTCATAAGCTTTTAATAAATAATGCAGGGCTTTATCAAGGTGGTTATTTAATAATGCCTGTTGTCCAGCCCAACGTAATTCTAGATAACGGTCTGAGAGTTGGCTGGGCAACTCTTGTAAAAATTCAAAACTGGCAAATCCCAACGCTTGCTTCATTAAAGCAAACAGCCTCTCCACATCAGCTTCATTATAACGCTTTATTAACTGTAGCTGCTGCTCATCCCAGGCAAACTGTTGCTCCAGATAAAGTAAAATTTTTGGCGGCAAATAGTAATTTTCTAATAGGAAGCCAAATAATACATCACTTATAGTCTGTTTTCTATCAAGAGTCCAATCAGGTAAATCAGCCAACAACTGCTTCCATTCATCTAATTGAATTCGACTCGGAAAATCTGCATATAAGACTTCGAGCTGAATAACAAAGTCATCCAGCTGGGTTACCGACGAGTTCTGTACTTTAGAATTTTGCTTGCTGCTATCAAATCGCAACGGTAGATTTTGTTGGGCTAACTGAGCCTGCTCCCTTGCATCTTCAAGCGCACTGCGAAGCCCTTCAAACAAATCCTGCTGTGTCGCTATATCCAATTGTTTCAGTTTGCTGGCATAGGCACTCTTGATCTTTTTAAGATCATCAGTAGGGTCAATACCCAGAATTTTCCAACAATTCATCATGAATGTAACTCTGTTTCTACTTCATCAAATAACTGGCTTAAAGCCCTATTTATCTGCCGTATTTTTTTAGTGTCTTGATGTGCTAATACCCCTTCAAACTCAGTTAACAGCTCACCAATATAATCTCGTTGTTCTCCCAACGCTTGTTCATAAAGTCGCTCGCCACGTGCCATTAATAAGCGATTCTCCATCGTATCCCTTGGATGAATTTTAATATCAGACAATGCAGCCAACCTGACAGCAATTTCTTCTTGGGTTATAAGACCAGGGTATTCCTCAATTACAGCAGTGGTTTGTAGGCCAGTTGATACGACCGTTACCTCTATTTCCAAAATGCCATTTACATCATAGGTAAACCGAATATCTACCGCCTCTTCACCAGCAGGTTTGGCTGGTACATCAACAAGCAAATTACCTAATTTGATATTATCCTGCACCCGTCGGCTTTCACCCTGATAAATTTTTATATTCACTTGGGTTTGTTGATCAGAGGAAGTAATAAAACGCTCAACCCGAGAAATGGGTATAACTGTATTACGCTCCAGAATAGGCTGAAAAAGTCCAGTATTATAATACCCACTTCGACTCGACACGATTTCTATGCCTAGAGAATAAGGAGACACATCGGTCATTACTACTTCACTTAATGCAAGATCCTTTTGCTTTAACCCAGCCTGAACCGCAGCCCCCATTGCGACTACCTGATCTGGATTTAAATGACAGCTAGGTAAACGTCCAAACAATTTTGCGACCAATGAACGCACTAATGGCATTCTAGTTGCGCCACCAACCAGGATTAATTCATCCACATCAGCAGGTTTAATTTTGGCATCACGAAGCGCTCTTTCTACTGGTAACCGCAGTCGATTAATTAATGGTTCACAGAGTTTTTCAAATTCATCACGGGTAATGGTCAATAATGCCTGCTCATTGTTATTCCTAAACTGAATAGTAATTTGATAATCACGAGCAAGCTGATGTATGGCTTTACTGACCTGGTTGCGTAAATGAGTATAAGCAGCCTGGCTTAAGGCTTCTTGATCAATATTCACTTTCTGGCAAAAGTGCTGAGCCAGTAAATCAAGAAAGTTTTCTCCACCTAAATGGTTATCGCCTGCGCTGGCTTTAACCTCCATCACACCATCAAATAATTCCAACACTGATATATCAAATGTTCCCCCACCTAAATCAAATATCATGTAATGCTTTTCAACGGTTGGGTTAACCACCCCATAAGCCAGTGCAGCAGCAGTTGGCTCACTGATCAGGCGTTCTACTTTTAAACCCGCCAACTGTCCCGCCAGCTGGGTGGCACGCCGTTGATGTTCACTAAAATAGGCAGGTACACTAATAATTGCTTCTGTAATTGGGTGACCTAAATAAGTTTCTACATCTACTTTAAGCGCGCGTAAAACAAAAGACGCCAAATCCTGTGGTTTAAAAGTATGATTAGCTAACGGGTATTCCTTTTCACTCCCCATATAGCGTTTGAATAATTCGACAGTAACTGCTGGGTGGGTATACAAACGCTCTTTAGCCGCTTTACCCACCAATATTTCCCCACTATCATCCAAACCCACCACTGATGGGGTTAAAGCATCACCCAACACATTCGGGATAATTACAGCTTGGCCATCTTGCCAGACACATACCAGGCTGTTAGTGGTTCCCAAATCAATACCGATGATACTCATACTTCCAACTCCCTCTATCATGCAACAATCAAATCACAACAACAGCTCACTAAAAACTGATTGATTAATGTAACAAATATTTAAGAGCAAGAAGCAGAAGACAATCTGGTTTCTATTTATTTAAGTGATGCAATAGAATAAAAAGTAGAATAAGCTTGCACTTATCTATACTGTTTATCACTATCTAGAAAGCACACTCGAAGGTGTCAAAAAACTAGCGGTAACATGTTAATCCAACGTATTAATCAAAATCGTTATGTGACGCATATCACATAATATGCCGAGCTACTTTTGCGCATATAATCACAAAAGCGTAACGTCATCATTTTAATTCATTTACTTTCCCAAAAAACACACAAACACACTTCCTTCTTAAACCTAAAATATTTGTTATGGTGATAAAAATATTTATTCTTAACTTGTTTTTACAGGTTTAAACTTTCTCAGCCTTCTTGCATATTGAATAATAATTATCTAACTTAAAGTATCATCATAGACTAAACGAAAAATACCCAGCTATACCCCAAGTTAGGCATATATTATATTTATAATTATTTTAACTGAACATGGTAACCTTATGTTTTATAAAATACTTGCCTTACCATTAGCCGCTAACATTGGATTTATGGTGACTATGGCGCTACTGCCTTATAAGCTCTTTTTTTCAAAAATGGCACAATATCAATGGAGAGATGATTTTCCCAATCTAAATGGTGTGCCCTTATCTAAACGCGTACCATACAACGATACCCCCACTTTTGAATGGCTTACCTTATTAACTCCTGTCATAATTGATTTAGCTGGAAATACCATAGCAATACTTAAGTCATTAAATAAACCTCCAAGCCTATATCGTGACATAGAGAAAGAGCTTCATAAGCTGACACAGCTTTGCGGAAAAGCCGATAATGCGCTTAAAGACTTACAACAAGGCAAAGAGGTAAATATTTTCTTAAATCTTGATGAACTATCTGATACTTTTACCAAAGGTGCTGGCATAAAGGGATTACGCCGCATCATCACTTTTATTCACAATATTGGTCCAGAAATACAAAAAGAATGGGTTAAGTCTGGTAATTTTGAGGAATACCAGACCCTCTTTAAAACCATTAAATTACCAAAAGTAGCCAGCCTTATTGAATCAAATAAAGTATTTGCAGAGTTACGAGTTGCTGGCCCAAACCCTATGTTGATAGAAAGCATCTCAACATTACCCAGCAATTTCCCACTGGATAAAGCAAACTTGGACAGCTTATTTGAGCAAGATGACTCTTTATCAAAGGCATTACAAGACCAGCGTATTTTTATCTGTAATTATAAAGAGCTGGCCACTCTAGCAAAAAATACTGGTAGCTTTATGGGTAGAGAAAAATATCTCTATGCACCAATTGCAGCATTTTTACTTTCTCGTGACAGAAAAACGCTAAAACCGATTGCCATTCAGTGCCACCAGAATTCAACCCAATCCCCCATTATTACTCCGAAACCGGATACCACAACGGATTATCGTTGGCAGCTGGCAAAAACAATCGTTAATTATGCTGATGGCAACTATCATGAACTGTTTGTCCACTTAAGCAGAACCCATTTAGTTATAGAAGCCTTTGCGGTAGCAACCCATAGAACCTTGAATGAAGGACATCCACTTTTTAAATTATTAGTTCCGCATTTTGAAGGCACTTTATTTATTAATAGCCAGGCAGAGTCCTCGTTAATTGCGCCACATGGCCCTATTGACCAAATTTTTGCCGGCAACATAAGTTCTACTCAGCAAGCCGCCGCTGAAAACAGATTAAATTTTGATTTTCAAGCAGCTATGCTACACAACCAATTAAAAGCCCGTAATATTAATGACGATAAGGTCTTGCCGTATTTTCCTTACCGTGATGATGCTACCCAGGTTTGGCAAACTATCCAAACCTGGGTTCAGGATTATATTGATATATATTATGAGTCTGATGAAAGTGTTATTAAAGATTTAGAATTAAAAGACTGGTATAACGAAGTCACTGAGTCAGGAAAAATTCACAATATCCCAGCCATTACAAATAAAGCCACATTAATCGA
Source organism: Spartinivicinus ruber (assembly GCF_011009015.1). Classification (NCBI taxonomy): domain Bacteria; kingdom Pseudomonadati; phylum Pseudomonadota; class Gammaproteobacteria; order Oceanospirillales; family Zooshikellaceae; genus Spartinivicinus; species Spartinivicinus ruber. The sequence goes on along the minus strand of NZ_CP048878.1, from coordinate 1,465,633 downwards.
AGTGTTGACAATGGTAATCTTCACTGCAAGCGCCCAACATGCCGCTGTCAACTTTCCCCAACGCTCGCTGATGACTTATGCTCCTGTCATTACGGGAGCTGTTTGGGAAAAAATAATTAATGACCAGGTTACCAAGAAAGACTGGTTAAATGCCATGCCACCATTGGTACTTGCTTTCTTGCAACAGGCAGTCCTTTATACATTAGGCTCAGTATATTATCGTCCATTAGGTGAATATAAACAAAACCATGTTCCCTATAAGGATTGGTTTAAAGATCCTAAAGTAACCAATGGTCCCCTACCCAAATTCCAAAACAGCTTAAAGCAATTGGAAAAAGAAATGCTGCAAACAATAACGACTCGCAATAAAAAATTTAATGTTGATTTATCCTATGGTTATTTACTACCCAGCCGGATACCAACAAGCATTAATATTTAAAGCTTATTTTCGATGCAGTACCTCTGCCAGTATCTTCTTTTCAACTTGCTGATAAGCGCCCGATCTCTCATCAGCTATTTCATGTATAAAGGTAAATACTGGTTCCACGCGTGGAACCGCTCTTTGCAACTGAAAATAATAATCCACCACATCATCTGTCGGGTTATCACTCATGCTAAAAGCGCTCAAATCAACCACAGCGATAGATTTTTCTTGTGACATAATTTTTGAATCAGCTTTCGGTACCAACATCAAGTCCACTTTTTGCTTTGGATTACCAATGATAATATTAAAAAATGGGTCATAGATACTCCCAGCAGGTATAGAGCGGCAACTCCATAAATGGGCTAGAATAGAAATCATTGAATGCCCAGCTCTTCTATCAGCCCCAACATAGGTATGATTAGACCGAATCCTGGTACTTTTCTTATTTTGTAAACGAAAAGTATCCCACAAGTAATTGGTGATTGTAGCAGTATTATGATTTAACTTTTCAAAATCTCTATGAAGGTAGTGGAAAGCTCTTACCTTTGGTCTGCTCATCAATACATTGAGTTCACCCTTCCTTTTATCAGGATCATCTCCTTGCCTAAATGCCGCCAAGTTTGAACTACTAATATCCCAATAGTAAAATATATAATCTCTTTCTTTACCCTGAAGGGCTGCACCAGCGCCATCTAATACATCACGGCCTCGATCAAGCTTTGTTAGAAACTTTGATTTATTGTCTTTTATATATTGCTCATTTTTCAAAAGAAAATAGCAAATAGCCACATCAGTTTCCATATTAATAGGCTGTTTAGTTTCTCTTTCTATTTTCTTTATTGTTTTCACAATAAAATTAAAGAATCGATTAACCATTTCCGTCTCGATTCCTTTATATTTCCAACTGGTGGTTTTTTTATTGCTGGTAGCAACTTTTTCACTATAATCTACGACAACAGAAGGATTTGAATTAGGCAACTGCCACTGCATAATTTTCAAGTCATTATTATAAACATATTCATTTGAGTAGGAGATTATTGATGGAGGACACCGATAATGTTCGTCCAGTAACACCCCTCCTTGCTTGATAGACTTAACCAGTTCAAATAGGTTTGATCCTCCCCCTTTAACCCCACGTGCCTGAATGCTACGTAAATGTTCCTCTAATTCTGCTTCACGAAACAGGTAGTCATCTATAATTGAGTTTTTATTAAACACAGTTTGTTTGTCATCACCCACCACCATTAGCTTTTTCGCTCGATATAACAGAGGTAACGCATCATCAACCCTGCACTGTCCTGCTTCATCGACGACTACCAAGTCAATCATGTTTTCTTGAGAAGGAAACAAAAAGGGAACTGCTTGCTTGCGACAAATCCATATGGGGAAGCTATCCCATAGCGCATCTTGAAGGTCTTTTAAAATGGATGCGCCACTACCGATATCAATGGAATTACACGATTTCAAAGATTCCAAAAGATTGATAATTTTAGTCGCTTTATTCGTTCCACTTTCCTGATTCGCAATTGTCTGTTTAGATATGCCGGTTAACTTCAGCAGACACATTTCTTTTATCAGCATATCTCGCTTTTGTTGAATTTTTACCAATTGCTCAAGATGATAGTTTATTGAAGCTTCCCTATAACCACTTGAAAGGTACTGGCAGATATCAAATGCCAAACAATATTCAACTTCAACCTGGTTAGGATCAAGAAAATGGTGGATTTGATCAAATTGGCGTAGTAGTTTGTCAGGGTCTCCACATTTTTTAATGATAGCAATGAATTCTTGATGGAATAGCAGTTGTTTTAAAAGTGACTTCCATACATCAAGACAAGGATGTATAAAGGTAGCCATAACCTTTCTGGTAATAGAACTATTAGTAAGCACACTAAAGCATTTGGTCCAATGGTCCACTAAAAAAGAGCATATATAAGACTCTACCTCAGTTTGAAATAGATTATAAAATTCATCCTCCTTTCTAGGCTTTTCCTTAATAAGTAACTGCAAAATATTAATATGATCTGAAACAATGGACTCCAGTTTTTCTATAGTTCCCCTTCTAAACTCAAAATCCGGATAGCAAGTAGCATAGTAACTGTTTAGCATTTCTTGCCTACATTCAATAAACTGCTTTGCTAATAACAAATGCTTGCGATAATCATTTGACTTATTCGCTTTGGATAAATCTCCCGAGCCAATAAACACCAAAAATGCAGTGAGGTCTGATATATCATCGTGATTACTAGGGTGATGAATTTTTGGTAAGATTTGGTTTTTTCGATTAACCAAATCAAAGCTTTTATCAAGCACTCTTGCAATACTTTCTTTGGTTTCCTGATACTCTACATCCAGCTGTTGTATAGCTTCTAGTATTTTCGGATTATCATTTGGCCAGTCCTGCTCTCGAGATAAATCCATCACTAGCATTTGGGACAACTTGTTTATCCACAACCCCAAATCATCTGTACTTGAAGGAACTTCATCAACAACCTTAATTGCACTCTTCCATAAGTTTATTGTGCTCGCAGCAGTCAGCGCTGTAGCATCTTTACCGACTAAGTATTCTTGAATTTTCTCATTAAGTGCATGAATCGCTGCTTGCTGATCACTTACAATCAGCAACTTTTTATTAGAATTTAAACAATGAATTAATAAGTTTCGAATGGTAAAGGTTTTACCTGTGCCAGGTGGGCCCTCCAACAGTACTAGATCATGATTATTTAAGTTCTGTAGTAATGCCTTAGATGACTTTGTTAATGTGCCAGGGCTAAGTGGTGTAGAACAAAATTTATCAACATTAACGGCATTCGTTTTTAATTCCGGGTTTAAAAATTTCCCTAACAAGGATGAATAAAATTTATGCGGGTATTCATGAGCAGTACGCTGAATTTTCTTTAAATCCAGATCTAATGCCCTGGTTAAGGGCGAAGGGTTTCGATCAGCTCGATAGAGCACCACGGAGCCTAAATCACACTCGATACCAATGATGTTCAGGTTTTCAATGATCCCCCCTTTACCATTCTCACCTTTCTTACCAATAAGTATTTCTCTTGTTTGTCGAAATACATCTTCACTATAAGGCAGTTGGCGACGAATAGAGATATTATGTAGTTTTTTGTCAATCTCTATTTTTTGAGATAATAGCGTGTTAAAAAATGATTCTAACGGATCACTTTTTTTGGAGTTTGAAAAATTTTCGATGAAAACGGCTAAACTCAGATGGTTTAGATATACATCACCATTTTCCGGCGGGTAAATATGTAAAAACCGACCAGATTCCTCTACTTTTACATTCATATAATAGAGGGGAAAGCTGAAGCTTTTCAGCTTTCCATTTTTCTTGAATATGGCGGTGAATATTTCAAACCCTAGCAAATGCTCAGCATCTCGATCAGCAAGCACACCTTTCCTAAGTGCAGAGGCATCTTCTGAGGTTAATTCACATTTATAAACCTTTGCAGTATGAGACTTAATATTACCTGCCAGCAAAGGTAATGGACAACTTGTATTGGTTATTTTGGCAGAAGGCCCAGCTGATTTAGGTTTAACCGGGCGCTTGGCTTTTTTGCTGGATGATGACCCGAATAAAGTGTCGTAATCTATCGTGAGGTTCTGTTCCGTGTTACGCTCACCCAGCTTTCTTTTAAACTCAAGATTTTTAGCATCAGTCGTTTTTTTACTGGCGCTACCTTTAACACTTTTGTCGAATGAATCAGGATCAGTTGTAATAGCAATAACATGCTGTTGCGCATTTTTTTCCAGAGGAATGTAATCCCCCATTTCAATCAGTGTATTGCGACGAACTGATAATCCGCTGGTGATACTTTCACTGCCTTCATTAAATGTAAACTGGAATAGCTTGTGATAATCAATAATCCGGTCAAAAACCCCATTGGGGTGGTCCAACCAAGGGTCGTAAAGTAGCTCAATAACCGTATTAACCGCTTCCCGATAAATATTAAAACGACCTGCATTATTCAGGTCAACAATGGTTAAATGCTCCAGCGTATTTGTAGAATATTCAAATCGATAATATTCAGCATCCTTAAAGGCTAATTTATCATCAATTTCAATATCTTGAACGGGCATTCCTTCCATTCGTTCAAGCACTTTCACAAGAAAGGCTCGAAAACGATCCATTAAATGATGCGGAATAACTAAACGATCATTATTACTGCTATTTGTAAGCAAGTAGATAAAGAAACCAGCTTTGGTCTTATAGCGTTTTACTACAAAGCGATTTTTACGATCATACTTTGCAGAAACACCCTGCTCTATATTTTTGTTAGTTAAAAACCGCATTGATTAATACACACTTTATTTAATAAGTAATGATACCCGGCGATTATTCGCTCTAGCGGCCTCTAATGCAGTGCCACTTTTTCCAATAGTGCTATTAATCGGACGGGTGCTAGCATACCCCACTAGTCTTAACCGTTCGTCAGTAAAACCAAACTGCAATAAAAAGTGAATAACACTACTAGCACGCCTACCACTTAAAGACCAGTTAGTCTCCAACATAAATTCGTTATTCATCCGATAGTAATGATGTAAAGGCGCATCATCCGTGTGCCCTTCAACATCAATCGTGTATTTGGTTGCTAATATACTAAGGAGTATTGGCTCTAGTGACTCCAATGCTTGCGGCTTTAAATTGGCACTTCCTGTTTCAAAAAGTGCCCGCGTATCTAAAACCAACCGAATACCATCTTCAGCCATACGTACAGACACGCCCGAGACACCAGCATTATTTTCAACAATACTGGCTAACTGATTGCTCAGCTCAACCAATGTGCCTGCTGTATTTCCAGTAACACTCGTTTTTACTTTTTCAAACGAGCCAACATCTACTTTACTAATTGAAAGCAACATGACAAAAAATACCCCCAACATCACCATCAAATCACTGAAACTGATGTAGAAAGCCGTCTTGCTTTCGCTATCATCCTGTTGCTCAAGGTTAAGGTCTAATTCAGACATTCTCATTGAGTCTGACCCCTATATGCTATCTTCAGAATAGGTTTCAGCTTGCGAGTCAAACGCTGTGTTGTACTCTGCATCTTGATTAAACTCAGTTTCTGATAAAAACTGAGAGTCTATACTGTTTTCTTCCCGTTTTATTAAAATACCAATTTTATTTAAAAGCTGCTCATGTGCAGCCAAATAAATAATATTATGATGCTCTAAACGTCCGGATAACGGCGTAAATACAATAGAGCCTAAACCTGCACCATAGGCAGTAGTCATTAACGCCAACGACATTGAGGGACCTATTTCACTGGGGTCATTCAGTGACCTTAATACGCCGATAAGTCCGATCACCGTTCCAAAAAGCCCCAGTGCGGGAGCAATAATTGCCGCCCGGCGCAGTATATCAACGGAAACTTTACGCTTTAAAATTTCATCACGTATCCTTGAGGTGACAAACTCATCAATCTCCTCAAAAAATAACCCCTGCTTGTGCATGTAAATAATGTCATTTAAAAGTTCACCGTTGATATTTTCACCTTCACGCAGTTCGGTTAATTTTCCATTACCGATAATCGCCCGATCGAGTTCAATCAACGTATTGTTAACTTTCCTGCCAGGGGTGCCAAAAAATGAGCCAAGTACCAGCTTGACACTGGAAGCACAAGACCTAAAGTCAAACTGAAATAAAATACTGGCAAAAGTACCACAAATTACAATCAATAAAGACCGTAAATCCAAAAAGGTATTAATATCTTCTTTCAGGCCCAAGGCATAACCCACAGCAACAAATCCCCCAAAGCCAATGATCAACGCAAAGGGGTCAAACTTTTTATTTGTGGTATGCAAATATTTTTTTAGCTTTAGTCCTTCCATTACTCTTAGCCTTAGTTATCTTCACCCATTTGGTCTTTATCCCCACTTTGTGGTGGCATCTTTTCTGACCGTTCTATTTGAAACTTTTGTATCGATTCTTGAACGCTATCTGCGTAAGACTTAATATTTGGGCGTAATAATGATTCAAATCGTAATGGCTTACCATCCAACAAATAAATCAATAGATGATCGCCATTTTTAAGGGTTCTAAAAAAATTATATTCAACAGGATTTTTTGCCTGTATCAGCCAGGTATTTCTATTTTCATCACGAATTTTACACAAGTTATTTTTTACTAAAATAACTTTAGCCAACTGCGGCTGCAAAGGTCTTCGTTGTTTATTGAAAAAGAAACAACCTAAGGTATTTCCTTGTTCTACATGAACCAAACAACAATCACCAGGTTCAGGTAATATATCACACATAAACAAGGGTAAGTTTATTGTCGTCTTGCCAGACTTAACTATAACCATACGGTCTTCAATATTAATTTCACGCACTTCCGCCCGTAGGACATTGGAAGGCAGATAATTCTGACTTTCCAGTGTTTTGTTCGCTTTTTCAACTAACTTAACTGCATTATCTAGCTGGCTTTGCAGCAAACTCAGTTGCATTTTTAGCGATCTATTTTCCGCTTCAAGCGCCTGAATTTTTTGCCTGCTTTCATCCTCTCGTTTTGCAAAAGTTCCCTTACTTGTCTGGCTATCTTTTAAGTCAGCAATTATTGACTCATAGGACTCAATTTCTTCATAGAACTTACTAAGGGTTGGTCCTACTGATGATTTCTGCGGTAGCCGAAACTGAATACAGTGGATAAAGCTGACAGGTTCCCCTTTTTTTGAAAACTCATTATCCAGCTGCACCGATGTACCAATTTTAAAATCATCCATACATGCCAAAATGTTTTCCAAATTTAAGGAAAACCCATTGGCATGCAAAACTTTCTCTATTACTTCTACAGGGTGCTGATATAAAACTTTATCAATGGTGATATAAAACAGCTGTGTTTCATCATCTATAGAAGCAGATGATAAACTCGTTGAATAAATTGCTTTTGAAAGATCTACTTCGTGGTTTCGGGTAATAAGGAGATTAGATTTTTTTAAAGAGTGCTCTATCAAAGGATCATTTACCTTTATACCGCCTTTTTGGGATGTGTATCATGCTATACTGCAAACCTATTTGCTGTGAAGTGGCACACAGAAACACTCTTATAGAATTAACACTACCGGTTGTGTATATACTTTAGATTACTAAAGCCAGTATCACTTTAATCAACAATAAAACTAAATCTGCTTATCTAGCCTTCAATAATTAATTTATCAAATTAATTAAAGGGCACTTCTAATAACAATTTTTAATTTTTCAACAACATGCAATAATTATTGCATATTTTTCCACTTGAATGATTTAACTAGACTCTAAATGTCGCGTATGCCTAGACAAAGAATATACTTTATCTGATGAATAAGTATCAGCTTTCATTCGATTATGAATCCACACACCGTACACAAAAATAACCGTACATAAATAGCATACCAGTTAAAAGCCAAATCACACCAGCAGATAGACTAAAAGTACTTACCATTTCTGTAAAAAGGAAGGATAAGGGAATGGTGCTAACCCCTCGCAAAACACATAAAGCAGAAATACACATTAAGCCCAAATGAAGAAATGGTAGTTTTCTTATAATACCAGCACCTGATAAAGCAAAAAAACCACAAGCAATAAACAACAAAGAAACTACAATTGTACTTACTGGTGCTACCAAGGTACCATCAACTGTTGACTGTACAATTTCTGGCAGCACCATTTGAGTTCGATAACATGATGGTCCAATAAAGATACATGATAAATGAGCAACTGCAGTTGCTACAGATATGATTGCAGCAGCAACCAAAGCCCACACTCCCTTTCTATTCATCACTTGATTCTCGATTACCCATAACGACTAATGAATGAAGTCAACTGACACTGAACCTATACAACCTAAGATACCAATAGGAAGTAATAATACCCACTGTGGAAGTTTGATGAGTCCGTGATACCTAAAAAAGTACCACCCTACAAAGATAAAAACAGCAGCAAAAGTTACGTAGGTTATTGAAAGGCCTAATACTACCATTACCATATAATCAGCATTCATCCACCCAACGTAAGTAAATACGCCTGAAGAAATAACTAAAATCAAAGACACCATATGCCAACAAGCTAATAGCGTTGCTTTGGGGATATCAGCTAGTTCTGAATTAAGAAAAGGTCTTACAGGGTCGATCTGGCCAGCAAAAATATGCACCAATGAAGTCAAAATTCCCAAGATACCTGCACTTAAAATCCAAATATTCATTCAATATCTCCATGTAAATATTACCATCAAATAAATAGCACTCTAACTCCACTAACTCATTGCCAATTTAACATGAATGGGATTTAAATCCATATAAACACCAAATGAGTAGTATTTTCTAACCACCAGGCTTAGGTTTTCAATTCCCATCAATTTACGGACTCACAGCAGGGTTTGAAATGTCTAGATCAGGATTCCAGTTATAAATCTCGTGCACTATATCCGTCCAGCGGTATTCGTATTCTCCCACAGCATCAAAGAGTTTATAGGTGGCCTGCCCATTTCCACCTGTACCAATGGGCATGTTAACAAAATGACAGTCACCAAAGCTCAAAGAACAAAGTGTGCCGTACACAAGCGCCTTTCCAACCCCTGCATCACTGTTCTCAGAAATACCATCAGCATCAGAGTCATAACGCACGGTGACAGTTACATTAAGTCCTCGCCCCTTCTGTTCAAACTTGACGTTTGCCATATACATTGAGTGAGCATTTCCACCCCCAATAGTAAGGGTAACAGTAGCTATTTCACTTTGATTGACACCATCTGATGCTTGATAAGTAAAGCTATCATTGGTGGTGACGCCACCATCGTGGGTGTAGCTGAAACTACCATCTGGGTTAAAAGTAAACGTTTGGGCATTAGCTGGTCCGCCTACCAATTGCGCTGTTAGCGGATCGCCATTTGGATCACTATCATTATTAAGCACACCTGGCACATTAATCGTGAGGGTGTCGCTAGCTGAAGCAAGATTATATGTGTCATCCTGGGCAACTGGGCTCTCGTTACCAGAGCTGGTGCAGCTTTTCTTACAAACCTCAATACGCACGGTATCTGAGTCCGTGGCATTATTATCATCCTTCACCGTCAGGGTCAGATCATGCATTCCAACACCAAGGGTGATTGTTGGTGTTTTACCGTTGGCAACAATAGCGCCATTTTCTTTCCACACATACTCAACAATAGTGCCATCAGGGTCTACAGAGTAACTTCCACTCAAAGTAACTTGCTCACCGGGTTTTCCTACATCAATCACCTGTTGATCAGGGCCTGCATTTGCTGTTGGTGACTGGTTTTCGCCACTTCCATCGCCACCACAGTTTCCCGTCCCCAGGTTGATTGGTACGACAAACTGCAGTCGGCCATACCCTGTATAATTATCATAACCAGTTGGTCCTACATCCAGGGCGTTATCTCTAATTGCCTGGCGCACCTCATTAGCTGATGCATCACAATTGGCTGAAAGCAATACTCCAATGTACCCGGCTACTAACGGTGTAGAAAAAGAGGTACCGTCTGATCGAGTATAAGCATCCTCCCCCGGAAACCAGGCACTCGGGGCTGGGTTATCAGCACAGCAAAACCAATCCCAACCATTAAGAAGAAACGCTTCATAAGCGCTAATAACTGTGCTGTTCCAGATAAACTCACCTGGCGCAACAACATCCACTACATCGTCAACCCAACCATTGCCATCGTTATCAACTCCATCATCCGGAATTTCGAGGGCATGCGCATAACTGGAAAATTGTGACTTATCATCCACCCAGTTAGAGGAGCCAATGGCGATAACCTCAGCCATCACCGCAGGAAAAGCAATTCCAGCGGCTCCTGAATTACCTGTTGCTGCAACAACAATGACGCCTTTTCCCACAGCATACTCGATAGCTTGACGAACAATCTCCACATCAGCAGGGTTAAGACCATTTGTATCGACACCCCAACTGGCGTTAATAACATCCGCCCCGTTATCAGCTGCATAGTAAATAGCCGCGGCAGCATTGGACATCAGCCCTCCACCCTCGGCATCGATCATACGCACGGCCATGAGTTTGCAATTCCAACAAGCACCTGCAAAACCTTCATAGGTATTGGTCGCCGGATTTATGTTATTGGTCGCCGCAGCAGCAACACCAGCCACTAACGTTCCGTGAAAAACACCCAGGTCGATATAAAAGTCACCGTTATTATCAAGGGCATCCCCTGAAGCAGGGTCTCCATCAAAACGCCACCACCAGGGGGCATTAAAATCCTGGACCCACATTCCACCATCGGGTATGTCAGGATTAGCATCCTGAGATGAAGGGTCATCAAAAAGGCTTCCTGTACCAGCCCCTACAAAGTCCATACCATACAGGTCATCCACGAAACCATTGCCATCATCATCTATTCCGTTCAACACTTCACCAGGGTTGTGCCAGATATTATCTGCCAGGTCGTCATGATCCAAATCAATGCCACTATCAATTATGGCAATAACAATCTCATTGCCTTTCCCATCAACACCACCTGTTTCAGTGTTCCAACCATTCTCCGCGTCAACCCGAAAAAGATTCCATTGGTCAATAAGCTCCTCAGCCGTGCATGGATTGCAAGGTTTTGTACTGGGGTTGTCGTCAAATATATAGTAGGGATCATCAACATAAGGTGGAGTCGCCGGCGAAAGGTGATGGTAGGCCTCCACCATCAAGTCAGGAGTTGATCTTACAACGCCAGGTAACCCTCTAGCAGCAGCCGCTGCTCCTCTAGGTGTCATAGCGACAGGAATAGCCATTGCCAACCAACGACTACCATATACCCGCCCTATTTTACGAAGCCCTTGGCCTCTAGCTCGCTCAAGAAACTTCGATTCATCAACCCCTTTTCCTAGCTCTATCAAAATATGGTTCTGCGACATGTGGGGTGTAGTGCTGGTACGGCGGGGGGTACCAAAAGAAGGATACTTGGCTATTTTACCCTGCTGGAAATAAGGAGGGGCACTCCAAGCAATATCAATTGACAATAATAAAAATAATGTGCAGATCAGAAGAGTTAACGGTCTACAGAGAAAATAAATTCTTTTCGCGACCATATGAGTACACCTCTGAATTTACAGCTTAACTTTACAACATAACAAAGTCCCTCATCTGCAACCTGCATCTTCAGAGTTACTGATACAAGCACTTCGCTCACTTAACAATATAGAATAGCCTGTCACCTTTTTCCAAAGCTGCTGTCGTCTAATGAAAACCGATTCTTAACTAAAAAAGACCCGTCGTATGAATCAACAGTGCTGACAGTTTGCTACTGCAAAACTAGTGACAGCAACTTTAATTGCGGTGGTTTTAAAGTAATTATAATACCCTCTTCCAGAGGGGGCTGTCGCAAAACTACTGCGTTTGCAAATGCTGTGTTAAAAATCAACTCAAAGTGCTCATTTATTGAGTATAAACTCCTCTTTTTCTCCGATTTTTGCCTTGTCTTTGCTTAGCTCATAACCTTTTGCGACAGCCTCTTGGGATAAAACGATGGCACAGTGAAAACCATCTCAAAGCAGAGCCTACCTCTATAAACCACAAGAACAACTTTAAACTCAGAATACCCCCCCAGGGAAAGGTTTATTGCTATACTTTTATAAACAACTAATCTTTGTTGAATATTTAGGGAGTTGGTTATTAATACTCCGTCCTTCCATGAAAAGCGCCAGTCTGTCAGGCGTGCAGTGAAATGGCAAGTAGCGATCAAAGATGACAAACAAGGTCGAACGATTCCTGCAACCACAGTCAACGTTTCAAAACATGGTGTATTGATAGCAACAGAAGGTTACTTTAAAAAGCCTCAGGTCATTTCGCTGACGATACAAGCACTAATCCAAAATAAAAAAACAGTGATCAATACAACAGCTGAGGTGCGCCATGTGATTGCAAAAGCAGATGCTTTTCAATTAGGGCTGCTGTTTATAGAGATTCAACCTGAAGACCAAACATTCCTAACCAGGTTTGCAGAAGGTTCACTTTAAGACACCTTTAATAAAAATCCCACCTAGCCCCCTTTATCAAAGGGGGGATTAAAACTGTGGCACAAGCTAACCTCCCCCTTAGGCTGTCGCAAAAGCTAGCGGATATGGGGTGACAGCGTCCCAGAGGAAGAGGGAGCTAAAAGCGACTTTCGCGAAGGTAGAAGGTATAGTTAATTATCCTCCTCGCTTTCCTTTAGTTGCTATTTTATAGCGATTTATTTTTTCCACTAATGTTCTCCTAGGCATGTTGAGAACTTCAGCTGTGCGGGTTTGGTTCCAGTTATTAGCTTGCAGATAACGTTCAATTAAAGCAATTTCATAATCCTGAACTGCTTCTTTTAATGATTTTTTGATGGGTAAATTTTCCAGTGAAAATTGTTCTATTACAGGCTGTTCTGGTTCGGGGTTACAGACTTGTTCGGGTAAATGTTCTGGTAAAATAGCCGTGCCGGTATCAGCCAATAATACCGCTCGTTCAATAATATTCTGCAATTGCCGAACATTACCAGGGAATGAATAGTTCTTTAATATTTCTACTGTAGAAGGTGCTAAGCGAGCAGTTGGGTTAGCATAGGTTTTAGCATACAGCTTGATAAAGTGCTTCGCCAAAACTAGCACATCATCCCCTCGCTCTCTTAATGCTGGCAGAAATATAGGAAAAACACTTAACCGATAGTATAAATCCTCTCTAAAACTGCCAGCTGTTATTTTTTCTTCTAAATTACAATGGGTAGCTGCAATAATTCTTACATCCACTTTATGAGATTTGGTTGCACCTAATGGTCTCACTTCCCCTTCTTGCAAAGCCCGCAATAATTTGGCTTGCAAATTTAACGGCATATCGCCAATTTCATCAAGAAATAAGGTACCACCATTGGCTTCATCAAATAAGCCTTTTTTATCAGTATTAGCTCCGGTAAAGCTACCTTTTTTATAGCCAAACAGCTCACTTTCCAATAATTGTTCTGGCACAGCAGCACAGTTTTGGGTAATAAAAGGTTTATCACTACGTTCACTATTATTATGAATTGCACGAGCAAATACTTCTTTCCCCGTGCCAGTTTCACCACGCAATAAGACATTGACTGGAGAAGTGACTACTTTATCCATCAAGGCATACACTTGTTGCATAGCCTTACTTTCACCAATAATTTGGTAACTATTTAGACGTTTACGGTTTTGTTTTAAGTTTTTGTTCTCCTCTTCCAACTGTTGATTGGTTTCGCCTAATAAATTGATCAGTTTTTTATTGGCATCAATCAAGTAAGCATTATTTAATGCCACAGCAGCATGAGCAGCAAAAGATAAGGCTAACGCTTTCATAGCAACAAACGAAGCAGACTCCCCTTGTTGATTGCTAGCATTGGCTAATAACAACACCCCCAAGGTTTTTTCTTCATGATCACGTAATGGCACCACCATTAATGAATGGGTTTTAGTGCCATAGCGTTTATCTTGATCATAAATCGCAGAAAAATCAAAACCCGTAAACCCTGTATAAACATCATCAATTAACTGAGGCTTGCCAGTTAATGCTGCAAATACACAAATATTCTCTGTATTAAACTGACCAACAGACTGTAGAGGAATACCTTCTGTTTCATTGACTTCTTGCAGCTTATCCTGCCATTTCGCTACTTTCAGGTTTAGGTAGGTTTTCGTGACATCCAACATAAAAATGGCTGCGCCTTCAGCAGAAATCACTTCACCAGCATGGATTACGATTTTCTTTAATAATACATTGATGTTTTGCTCGGTGGCAAAAGCGGCCGTTGAAGCAAGTAAGGCTTGAAGTTGAGTTTGATGGTACTGCACGGTCTCCATACCTCATAAATAAAATATTTGATTCTATACCCTTCTCGAATGATTTTTAGGGTTTGTTGTCGTCGCAACTCACCCCAATCATTTATAAAAACATAAACTCATGAAGTTTCATCGCTGGACGGCCGCCCCTAAAAACCATTCGCTTTGGCTACAACTACCCTGCTAATGCAGGGTAATTAGACTGAAGTAGAGGTAAAATTTATTGTGGGGTTACAACAAACTCCTTATTTTCACTAATGCTGACTTGTAATTGGCTATATTGTTCGTGCTCGCCAGCTAGGTTTAGCAGACAGTCTGATATTTTTGGTAAAAGGGCACCATTAATCAGTTGGTCAATATTTCTGGCCCCTGCCTCTACTTCTGTGCAACGGGAAGCCATTTGCTCAACAAAATCATCCCCATACACTAACTCAAGCTTCTGCTTTTCCTTCAACCGTTGACCTAGCTTCTTCAGCTTCAATACAACCAACTCTTCCATGACTTTCTGATCAATAGGGAAGAACGGCACTATTTTCATTCTGGCTAATAAGGCTGGTTTAAAGTGAGCACTTAAGGTTGGTCGAATTGCTTCTACCAACCCCTCCTGGGTTGGCTTTTTACCACCCTCACACAACTTACAAATAATGTCTGAAGCCAAGTTACTGGTCATAAAAACAAGCGTGTTTTTAAAGTCGATTTCGCGGCCTTCACCATCTGATAAACTGCCCTTGTCAAACACCTGATAAAACAGGTTCATCACCTCAAGATCGGCTTTTTCAACTTCGTCAAGCAACACTAAAGAATAAGGCCGTTGTCGTACAGCTTCGGTTAATACCCCACCTTCACCATACCCCACATAACCGGGAGGAGAGCCTACTAAACGCGATACGGTGTGTTTTTCCTGAAACTCAGACATATTAATGGTGGTCATGAATCGCTCACCACCAAAATTCAGATCAGCTACATTTAATGCGGTTTCAGTTTTACCCACTCCACTAGGTCCAACCAATAAAAACACGCCTGTGGGTGTATTTGGGTTATTCAAACCAACTTTGGCTGCTTTAAGCGCTTTGTCGATTTCAATAATGGCATGGCTCTGCCCTTTTACCCGCAGCTGCATTTGCTCCACAAAATTTAACGCACCTGCTGAGGTATCAGCCAACATTTTCCCAGCAGGGATGCCTGTCCAGGCAGCAATCACCTGGGCAATCACTAATGGGCTGACTTCATAGTTGACCAGCGGATATTCTTTTTGTAACTCGGCTAGCTCATCTTCTGCCTGTTGTAGTGACCGAGTAATTTCAACCACCGTTTCCTCAGGCTCTTCTTCACCTTCTTTTGCTGCTTTTTCGGCTTCCTGGGCTTGGTAAAGTTTATCCCGCCACTCTAGAATCTCATTGACCTTATCCCGCTGTTGCTGCCAAAGGTCTTTCAACATGGCTAAATGATCAGAAATTTTCGCTACTTCATCATTTAATTCACTTATCCTGTCTTCTTTTAAGCGAACGCCCATATGCTGGTCTCGTTCAATCCCTAAACGTTCTCGGTCTAAGGTGGCTAATTTAAATTCAGCATCTTCCACTTGCGCAGGTTTAGAAGCCAGACTAACTTTTATTCGAGCACAAGCCGTGTCCAACACATCAACGGCTTTATCCGGTAACTGGCGGCCAGAAACATAGCGATCAGACAACTGTGCTGCAGCGACGACTGCATCATCTCGCACATACACCCCATGGGTTTGTTCATAAATGCCTTTTAAACCTCGTAAAATAATTGCAGCTTGATGAGCATCCGGTTCATCTAATTTTACCAGCTGGAAACGACGAGCCAATGCAGGGTCTTTTTCAAAATATTTTTTATATTCAGACCAAGTGGTTGCTGCAACTGTGCGTAAATCCCCTCTGGCCAAGGCTGGCTTTAATAAGTTAGCAGCATCACCTCCTCCTGCCTGGTTACCAGCACCAATTAGAGTATGAGCTTCATCAATAAATAAAATAATCGGTTTAACTGAAGACTGAATTTCACTAATAACGGCTTTCAGCCTTTTTTCAAACTCCCCTTTAACACTAGCACCGGCTTGTAAAAGGCCCATATCCAAGCCTAATAAAGTGACATCCTGCAATACCGAAGGCACATCACCCTGAACAATTTTTAAAGCCAAACCTTCAACCACCGCTGTTTTACCAACACCAGGTTCGCCGACACAGATTGGGTTGTTTTTACGGCGACGAGACAAAATATCAACCATTTGCCGTATTTCCTGCTCGCGGCAAAATACCGGGTCGATTTTGCCCTGATGTGCTTGCTCAGTGAAATTAATGGTGTATTTATTTAACGCTCCCCCTTCACCTGTTTGACCAGCTGCTTGTGCACCAGCAGCCGTTTTATTTGCTACTTCCCAACGTCCTTGGATCAGCTGCTTTAATTCATCAACAGGGATTGCTCTTAACACGTCATAATAGGCGTGGCGGGAAAAGCGCAGTTCATTATCTAAAATGGTACAAATCAAGATACCAGGTGTTATAGCATCCATTTTCAGGGCCACATGGGCCAATATATATGCTTCTTGTAACCAATCCTGCAAAAATCGGGAAAGTACTGGTCGCCCATGGTGACCACCCCGCATATCCTGCTCTTGCTGAACAGATTTTTCCAACTGACTCAACTCAATTTCATAATGCTTGAGAATTTTCTGAACTTCGCCATCTTCTTCAACCATTAACTCAAGCAATACATCTTCAGCTGTGATCTCGTAACCTTCACGGGCCACACAGCGACTGGCTGCATTTTCCATTGCATGGCGACTCTCTGGCGAGAGTGCAGAAATGATAATGTTGAGATCCAGCTTCATAAGTTTAATACCTTACCTATATTCATTATTTCTATTTAATTTATCCTAGCAGAATTACTGAAATCCTATAAAACTAGGTAATACCACTTCATAATGGCTGTCATCATCCAAATGCTCTCCCAACCAGGTTGACCATCCCAGTTTACAGGTTGAGCTTTCTTTCAGTTCTAGTTTGGGTGCTTCATATTTTCGCAACCCAAGTTTAATGTCGTACTCTAATTGATCCCGCTGAATAAAACGGATCAACTCATGCAAAGGTTTGTAGTAGTCACCAGAAGGCAAAAAACGCTCAAACTTTTCCAAGGTTAAATCTTTAATCACTACCCGGAATTTGCCTGATCGGTCTCTCACTGAGGCCCCTAGTACCAGGTTCATCCCAACTTCACAGTTAGCTGCACCTAAACTGTTTAGCTGATCTTCACTGATTTTCACTACTCGCAATTTGCATTGTTCTATATAGACCGCCCGATGACGAAAATAGTGTCTTATGATACCTGACATAATGCCTGCCGAGTGGCTTTTCATACTCAACAAGCCTAAATACGGCAATAAACGATGCCAATGCAAGTGGGTTTGCCGCCGTAGTTCAATGTCTCCCAAGCCGATCAGGGAAAACATTTGCTGAGAAAAAGAATCCAGCGCCCCTTTTTCATAATTCAAGTAATAGCGGTATTTTTTCCAGCACTCATACAGCTGCTCGATAAAACGATGGTTAAAGACATCCATAAAATCCCGAATAGGATGATTTTCGGGATCATTCTGGACAATTTGCTCACTATAAAAAGCAGGTAAAGGTGAAGCCGGGCCGTAAAGCCCCATCATATTCACAGTCAATAGAAAATGCTCAAATTCACCATTATTATGTTTTATTTCTGCCAAATCACTAGGAGGAAAGGCTAAGGTAGCATTTGCCCGAAAACGAAGCTCAGGGGCTATGCCCGTTTGTTTTTCGGTTTTTGGCAAATAATGGCTATTTAATAAATGAACCACTTGAAAAAAAGCATAGTGTTTGCCTTTCGCCAGTAATTCATCCATTAAAGAATGGGTTGTTGGCCTATTCTCGCTTCCCACTCGTAAATCTCCCCATTCTCAATTCCAACGACTTCTAACATATGAAATGAATTCAATGACACATACAGGGCAAAAAATTCATTTAAAACCGAGGCAAACTGATACATATCTCCTTCATTGGCAAATTTACTTTCCCGTAAATGTAGGCGGGTTTTAATTCCCCTGATGGGTAAGCCTTTATAAAGCCGATCAATATTAAAGTGTTCAATTTCTTCAATACCTTCTAAGCGGCTTTTACTGACTTTGGCATATTGTCGGTCGTAATAGCTACGGTAATCATAGGTCGACAACACACTTCGCAATGCCGCCACATTCACCAACGACACATAATTTAAAGACATATTAGAAATCACCCGCCAGTGAAACCCTTTATCCAATGGTGGGGTGAACGAGTGAGTAACTTTGGTAATATTCGTAAAAGGCGCAAATTCCGGGGTTTCTCCCATAGTTTGTTTGATATCACCAATAGACAGCTTTTGTGGTAGATCACGATTACTGCAGGTTAAATCAACCGAAATAGTTTCAGCCTGTGGAGATAAATCTTCATCATTATGGGAAACAAACGACAGATAGGTATCCACTCCCTGTTGAGTCACAGAGCTTTTTAACCGGGTTCGATAATAAATATCCTGCTGATTACCCCCTAAACTAGTGGCATGGTCAAATGATTCAAATGGTTTATAATCGCGCCGTAAACGATCACTATGACCCCACCCCACTACTTTATCAACACTGTAAATTTCATAATGTAAAGGATTTTCACCTGCTGGTAGAATACGATACTCTGTACGCCGTTGATCCATCCGTAACGGCGTTGCATCATGGCTGAATAAATTAACAACCGGAGTACAAAATAGCTGAATATTTTCCTTTTTAGGCACATTCTGCCGTTCGATGCTCTGATCAAAATAAATATTAAGAGAAAACTGCTTTGCCTGTTGCAGCAAATCACTAATACTTTCATTTTGATACAGCTTACTTAGGCCACGAATATCTATAAACGAATATTTTTCAGGTAAACTGAAATATTCCTGAATTAATCGATAGCCTAAAAAAGTGTTATCTGAATAAGGCAATAGTGCTTCATTCTCAGCAAAACCCACCGGATAAACAGATGATTTATCTAACTGGAGGGCAATGGTTTCTTCACCATTTTTTAACACAAACTCGATTTTAGTTATATGCCTGACAAACAGATGATACAAGGTCAAACTAATATTGAAGTCGCCATGTAAAAACAACCTTAAATAATCCAGATCTATTTCACTTAAAACCGCATTACCGACTAACTGAAAGTCCAATTGAATGCTACTACCAACAGCCTGCTGACGGTAATTTAAACCGGTCAAATCAAAAGGATAAAGATCGACATCATAAGCTATTTTAAAGGTACAGCGGGTGCCATCCACTGGAGAGGAAGCGACTCTAGCTCCACGTTTAATTGGGTATTTATCAGAAATACTACTATCAGGCCGAAATTGGATAATACTCATCGATGGCACTGGTTTAAGAAAATTAGGCCATAATAAACTCATAACCGAGTGAGATAATTCCGGTAGTTCATCTTCCAGTTTTTGGCGAAGCCTTCCGGTTAGAAAAGCAAACCCTTCTATTAGTCGCTCAACATCAGGATCTTGCTCACGCACCGATAAAAATGGTGCCAAACGTGGATTTTTTTCCGCAAACTCTTTTCCCAGTTCCCGAACAGCAGCCAGTTCATCTTGGAAGTACTTATTAAAAGCCACAGCAACCTCTTAGCCCGTAACCCACTTTTACACTGTTATTTTTTTCAGTCATTTTTTATTTAAAAACATTTTTCAGGAAATCCTCAAAGTGAAGGACTTTTATGGTTCTTGCCACTACTGTGAGGCTAACGATAACAACATGAATTGAGCTAAAAATTGCTAGCCAGGCCGTCAAGTGATGAAGCCACAGGAGCCTATAACTAATAGGTGACTGGGGTGAAGAATGCAGACAACACCCCCTAAAAGTCATTCCCGAAGAGGATTTAGCCTTTAACCGTTGCATACCCTGTCCCTGCCAACTCCGTTTCAAAAGTAATTCGAGTTTTCTTCTCTTCAAGCTCGACATCAGCGACTATATGAAAACGTAGCACCAACGGGTTATCCGGGTCATCATAGTGTTTCACTCGAATTGACGACAAACGCGGCTCGTATTCAGTTAAAAATTCTTCAATTGCTTTTTTAATCTCGCTTATTGCATCTGGAAACTGGGATACCAAATCGTTAAAGTCTGGCATACCGTATTCAGGTAATGCCATCACACTGCCTTCCCGCACATTTAGCATTTCCTGGACATGAGCAAGAACAGAGCGATGTAACTTACGCTCATCAAATGCCATAGTGTAATGGCTTTTTGCTTCAGCATTTTGGATTCGCTCAAATAAGCGCAATTCTGAGGCCATAATACATTCCTGCAGATTTAGCAGTTGCCAGAAAGTAAGAACGGCCCTAAGGCCGATCTTACTTTCTGACTAAATAACGCTATATTTTTAGGTTTTATCCAATTTACCAACTAACGATAGGGTAAAATCAGCGCCCATATACTTAAAGTGTGGTCTAACGGATAAACCAACTCGATACCAGCCTGGCTCCCCCTCGACATCCGAGACAGTTACTTTAGCAGCCCGCAATGGTCGACGACTTCTGACTTCAGCAGATGGATTTTCCTGATCAGCAATATATTGACGAATCCAATTATTTAGCTCACGTTCTAGGTCAGTACGCTCTTTCCAGCTACCAATATGCTCCCGCTGTAGCACTTTTAGATAATGAGCCAAACGGTTAATAATAAACATATACGGCAACTGTGTACCCAACTTATAGTTAAGCTCAGCGGCTTTACCTTCTGGACTATTACCAAAATTTTTCGGTTTTTGTACGGAGTTTGCCGAGAAAAATGCAGCATTATCACTGCCTTTACGCATAGTGAGTGGGATAAAGCCTTCATCAGACAATTCAAACTCACGTCGGTCAGATATTAAAACCTCGGTGGGAATTTTCATTTCAATATCACCCATAGATTCATATAGGTGAACTGGTAAGTCTTCTACTGCACCACCACTGCGAGGGCCAATAATATTTGGACACCAGCGATACTTAGCAAAACTATCCGTTAGCCGGGTAGCAAACGTATAAGCGGTGTTACCCCATAGATAGTCTTCATGACTGGCTGATACGTCTTCCTTATATTCAAATGCCTTTATTGGATTGTCTTCTGGATCATAAGGTTGACGAAGCAGGAAACGAGGCATAGTTAAACCTACATAACGAGAGTCTTCTGACTCTCTAAAGCTATGCCATTTTGCGAATTGTGGACCTTCAAAAATAGATTTTAAATCCTTCAGGTTTGGTAACCCTTCAAAATTATCCAAGCCAAAGAATTTAGGGCCTGCTGCAGCAATAAACGGCGCATGGGACATAGCAGAAACGCTGGCAGCATTTTGTAATAGTTTTACATCAGCGGCACTTGGCGAAAACTCGTAATTGGCAATAATAGCGCCTACTGGCTGGCCACCAAAGGTACCGTATTCTGCAGTATAAGCCAGCTTATATAACCCAGACTTAGTGATTTCTGGTGCATCTTCAAAGTCATCATATAAATCCTGCTTTGAAGCATTCAGCACTTCAATTTTTACATTTTCACGAAAATCAGTGCGATCAACTAATAATTTCAAGCCCCGCCATGATGACTCTACGGACTGAAATTTGTCATGATGTAAAACCTGATCAACCTGCTTGCTTAGCTTGGCATCAATTTCAGCAATCATTCGGTCAACCAAGTTTTTATTGACCCGCTCTTCCTTATTCTGTGGCTTTAGCAGTTCAGAAATAAAGGCACTTACACCTTTTTTTGCCACATCATAGCCTTCATCATTAGGCTTCATCTTGGTTTGCTGAACAATGGAGTCCAGCAAAGAACCACCTTCTAATTCCTGGGCAGTCTGTTCCGGTTTTGTTTCTGGTGAATCAGCCATTGTACTCTCCTAGCCAATTAGTCACTTACTCTGCGATGCCTTCAATGCCCAACTCTTTTAAGATGGTTTCCCGTGAATCGGGATCAGCCAGCGCTCCTTGAATTGCCTTACGAAACGCAGGTACATTACCTAAAGGTCCTTTGAGCGCTACCAGTGCATTTCTTAATTCCAGCAACTGATTCAGTTCAGGCACTTGTCTGACAATACTTTCTGGCTCAAAGTCACGCATGTTCTCGAAGCGTAAATTAACCCCTAACTCGTCGTCTTCAGTTGGGTTGTCAACCAGGGTATTTTGCACAGCTAGATCAATCGTTACCCGCTGGCTTTTAAGCACATCATTGAAGTTGTCTTTATCCACATTGAAAGGCTTACGCTCTTCAATTAGACGATCGTCTTCACGGTGAGTGAAGTCACCTACCACCATGACTTTTAGGGGTAATTCGATTTCTTCTTGGGCATCACCAGTTTCAGGCTTGTAGGCGACATTAATTCGCTCTTTTGGTGCTACTGAACCCTCTTTAGCCATCTTTCATTTCCCTCTATTACTTACTATTACCTATAAATCACGCATACTTTGGGCTATAAATCAAAAGCCGCAGCCATATCCAAACAACACAAACGCGCTTGCAACTGGTCAACTCGGGCTTTATCCAAGTCTTTACTTGATAGTTTTTTATAACACTTTAGCAACATCACTGTGGTTTGTATGGTTAATTCACTATCCCAGTGATATAAATTGCTTTCACCTAGCTGCTGGTCAATTGCTTCTAATAAAGGACAGGCTAGCTCATATTTTTTTAAATCAAAGCAAAACTGTGCTTGCTGCAGTTGCCAGTAAACCCGTTCTCTGCCTGAGGCTGCTTGCTGAATACCGTGCTGAAACACCCCCAAGGCAGCAGGAATTTGCTTTTGCTTGGTCAATTCTTTTGCCTCTTTATAAGCAACTAGCCAAGGCTCTTTATCCTGCTCAGCACTACTAATAGTTCCAGTATTCACCCCACCACCACTTAAAGCTACAGCAACAGTTGATTTGATCCAGTCTTGAGTATCATCATCTGCAAAAGGTGTTTCATCTTTAAACTGCAGGTTGGTTAGCTCTGGATATTTTTCCAAAAACAAACCTAGCTGCATCACCACAGCTCGGCTAGCATCAATAAATCCCAACTGTTGTAATGCTTCAGCTACCAGCCGATGGCCATCTAACCAAAACGGAGCCTTTGAAATACTGGTTTCGACTTCAGGAATTAACTCCCGATATTCACCATTAACCAACATTTGGTCGTATTGTTCGCGCTTGTCTTTTGGCACTGGCATGAGCTGAGTTAAACCATTTTGATGATGGGGTAACTGCCAGATATTCATCCAGGTTGCTTGTCGATTTAACTCATAAGCTAATGGGCTATCCAACTTAGCCTGGCGAAGGTAATCGGCTATTATACGTGTTCTATCTTGCACCTGTCGGATAGCTTTTTGGCAATCACGCTCGTTAACAATATCACCTGTTATCGGTGCCAAAGCAGCAGTTGAACTGGTAGCAGAGGAAGGAGTTGACGCAGGCTTCGCTGGGGTAGATTGTGCGATAGCTGATGATGCAGGTGCTAGCTCCTCACTGGCCTTTACTTCTTCAGCTGGTGTGGACTGAGGCTCGGGGGCAGGTTCTGGTTCTGCTGGAAGAGATTCCAGCTTGGTGACCAATAACCTTCTTAATTCGCCCATTGCTGGGGCATGATCACCCATTTTATCGGGTAAGGAAGACTCCAGTTGTTGAATAATATCAACCAATTCATTTAACTGTGGCCTATCTGATGGTGTGGGCTGCCAGAGCTCAAACCCCGGAACCAAGTTATCCACGAGCCACTCAATGGCATTACCCCTGGCACGCATCCGCTTTTTTGGCGGAAACATCACATCCCACAAAGCGTCACACATAGTAGCCACTATTTTAAAACCAGTAATGGCTCCAGCTAAATTATGCTGCTCGAATAATGCTCGAGCTAAATAGCAACCAATTAAAATATCTTTGGATTGATTGGTTAAGTGCTCACTACAGGATTCAACAACTTTGCGCCAATTGGCTGAGCCTTGATCAGTGAGTGAACCAACTTTGCTAACTTCCTCTTCTGCAGTTTCATAGCTGGTTGCATAACGTGCTTCTGATGCGGGGGGAGCGGTATCAGGTAGTGACTTAGTAGCAATCGCCAACAACTTCTCTACATCCAATGTCATGCTCTACCAGCCTCTCTAGCCTTCCTAATCGTTCTTAGCGCTGCAGTTTTATCAACTAACGTACTTAAATTGCTGAGAGAGCTTAAATGTTCGTAAATCAACTGCATATAATTAGTTGCGATTAATTCTCTAAGTTGTGATTCAGCTAATGCTTGCAGCTTTTTCTTGCTCACAACCATAAAGCCAGTAAGGGATAAGTTATCCCCTTTGTACATACTTATTTGAGCGTTCATTGGCTCAAATAAATCTAGTGCCTTCAGTTTTTGACAAAATGTTTGGGTTGAAGCACTGGCTTGTTGAAAGTGCTTCAAAAAATCAACCTTACTTTGCAAGTACTCGCTATTTTCACCCTTTTCAGAAAACAATCCTTGAGCTTTAATCGCACTGGTATTTGCTGACTTAACTAACATCGGAGCTGCATCATCAATACAGACAATTAATTCATTAGCATTTTCAGGAGTGTCAGCCAAAATAAAAGGATATCGCCGTATATAAGCAGGGATATACTTAACAGTCCACACCCCTTTATCATTAACAAACAAATTCACTTCATGTTCTAAACCAAGCAGAGCACTGGGTTGGATCTGGTCTTCGTGCTGAACAAAAACTATTGGATAAAATTTACACGCCTGATTAAATTCTATATCAGCGAGATACACCGCATTAACTGATTTAGCAAAGCCATACTGATAGTTTTCAGCAATTTTCAGCACCTGATGCTCTGCTGCTCGTAACGGCACTATATGCTGATAAAAAGCGTAGTTTTTTTGGCTCATCCTCTGTCTTCTTTGCTTAATGGAGGTAAACGAACTTAAGCCTCAGACTAATAAGTAATCAGATAATCACTGCTTTGTGTTTGCTATATGAAATTAACCACTCAATTCTGTCACACAATTGACATATAACTATCAAATATTACCCCTTATAATCAACCAATAAATACAGCATGTTATTTATTAGTCAGATACAGCCTATCAATTATTAGCCATGCCTAAGCATTCTCTCCAAAGGTTAGACTAAAGACTGAAAAATTGAGCAATGTTGATAAGAGGCGTGTACATTTAATGCCGTACAGATTTAACCACCAATAAAAACATCGGCGCTGCCCATTGCCACTGATCCACCACAACTAATCGAATCTCCCACACGGCCGGCAGGTGAACCATTAATAACAACAGAAGATGAGCCCCCAGCTAAAGAACCTGGATGTGGAGGACAATTAGAGCAACCATGGGACATATACATATCACCCATTTTTACTGCTGGTTTACCATTAATGACAACATTTGCACTGCCAGTTACTGAGGGACGAGGAGGAAAGCAACCATGCCCTGTACAAATATCACCAAGTCGAGTTGCTGCTGGCATAAAATGACTCCCAGACCTATTACTATCTACTATCGCGAAATATTAAATCCTTCATGAAGGATTTACTGCTGATATACGAATATTAACAACAATGGAATCGCATTTTTATACTACTTACGTAGTACACTAGGGTAGCTTGGAATAGTAAAGAGGATTTTACAAGGAAAATGAAGCAAAGAGTTTTTAGAAGGTTCAGCTTAAAGTAGCTTTAATATAAGCCTAAAAAAAACAAAAGGGTCATGAGACCCTTTTATAATTTATATATTAGATTGAGCGACCCTTAGGCTGTCTCAAGATTCTTCATAGTCAACTTAATCCGACCACGATTATCAATATCCATTACTTTAACAGTAACTTCCTGCCCTTCACTCAAGTGATCACTCACTTTTTCTACTCGCTGGTTAGAAATTTGCGAGATATGTACTAGGCCTTCTTTACCTGGTAATACGCTAACAAAAGCACCGAAATCAACGACACGAGTCACCTTGCCTTGATAAATCTGTCCTATTTCAGCTTCAGAGGTAATTTCTATTACCCGATCTTCTGCTCTTTTGGCTGCTTCTTTATTATCAGCAAAAATTTTTATTTCACCGCTATCATCAATATCAACTGAAGCACCCGTTTCTTCACAAATTGAGCGAATGGTGGCACCACCTTTACCAATAACATCACGGATTTTATCTGAGTCAATTTTCATTGATAGCATTGTAGGTGCATGCTCAGATAGCTCAGTGCGGCCTTTGCTAATAACCTTATTCATTTCCTCAAGAATATGTAAGCGAGCATCTTTTGCTTGGTCTAATGCCACTTCCATAATTTCTTCAGTAATCCCCTGGATTTTAATATCCATTTGTAGTGCGGTAACCCCTTCAGAAGTACCAGCTACTTTAAAATCCATGTCCCCAAGGTGATCTTCATCCCCTAAAATATCAGTTAATACAGCAAACTTGTCGTCTTCTTTAACCAACCCCATGGCAATACCTGCTACCGGCGCCTTCAATGGTACCCCAGCATCCATTAACGCAAGGCTAGCACCACAAACAGAAGCCATGGAGCTTGAGCCATTTGACTCAGTAATTTCCGATACAACACGTACGGTATAAGGAAACTCATCGCCCTTTGGCAACATTGCTTGAATTCCACGACGGGCTAAACGGCCATGACCAATTTCACGACGTCCAGTACCTCCCATTCGCCCACACTCTCCAACAGAGTAAGGAGGGAAGTTATAGTGCATTAAGAAATTTTCTTTTCTCTCACCTTCAAGAAAATCGATAATTTGTGCATCTCTTGTGGTGCCAAGAGTTGTTACCACTAATGCCTGCGTTTCTCCACGGGTAAATAAAGCAGAGCCATGTGTTTTAGGTAATACACCTACTTCAACATTCAGTGGACGTACTGTTTTAGTGTCACGTCCATCAATTCTTGGTAAACCGTTTACCACACTTTGTCTTACCGACTTTTTCTCTATCGAAGCAAAGGCTGCAGTTACTGCATTCACTGTAACACCAGCTTCCTCATTAGCATGTTTTTCTACTGCTTGATCACGTAAATTAGTTAAGCGATCATAACGCTGCATTTTTTCGGTGATTTTATAAGCTTCTGCAATTGATTGTTCAAAGTCAGCTTTAATCGCTTCAATTAAAGCAGTATTTTCTTCAGCAGGCTGCCACTCCCATGGAGTTACTTGTGCTGCTTCTACAAACTCTTTAATTGCTTGAATAGCAGTTTGATATTCTTGATGGGCAAAAAGCACTGCTCCAAGCATTTCATCTTCGGTGAGTTCTTCAGCTTCAGACTCAACCATTAATACGGCTTCTGAAGTACCAGCCACTACCATGTCTAATTCTGATTGCTCAAGATCTTGATAAGTTGGGTTTAAAATATACCCACGCTCTTCAACAAAACCCACTCTAGCAGCACCAATTGGACCATTAAATGGCACTCCAGATAATGCTAAAGCAGCGGAAGTACCAATCAATGCAGCGATATCTGGATCTTGTTTTTTATCAGTTGAAACCACTGTACAAATAACTTGTACTTCATTCATAAAGCCTTTAGGAAATAAAGGACGAATAGGACGATCAATTAGTCGAGACGTTAAGGTTTCTTTTTCACTTGGACGACCTTCACGCTTATGAAAGCCACCAGGAATTCTGCCAGCTGCATACATTTTTTCCTGGTAATGAACAGATAGCGGAAAAAAATCCTGGCCATCTTGAGCCGTTTTTGCAGCAACAACAGTGGTAAGCACAGCTAGCTGACCAATTGTGACCATCACTGCACCACTAGCCTGTCTTGCTATACGACCAGTTTCCATAGTGACTGTCTGATCACCAAATTGAAATGTTTTCTTTATCGGATTCACAGGATTATCCTTCTATCTATAAATATCTATAAATGCTAACTAATAATTGTTATTAGCTCTGTCTATACCATTTGGCTAGACCTTTCTGCAATGGTGCTCATCATTCTGGCGGGGATGAAGAGGTTTTATTATAGCCAGCAGGGTTGGCCAGCGAGTAACAGTAGTCCAGCTTTATGCCCCTGCCATTGACAGCCAGGCTTTGGGTATGTCAGATAAATCTATTTTTTAATACGAAAACACCGCTAAAGCAGTAATGCTTTAGCGGTGTAGAATAACGACTGAGCCTCATATTATGAGCAGTCGATTGGCGCATAGCTTAGTCAGCGCCTGAATTACCGGCGCAGGCCTAAGCGCTGAATTAATGTACGATAACGCTCAACGTCTTTTCTTTTTAAGTAGTCAAGTAATTTACGACGCTGGTTAACCATCCGAATCAAGCCACGACGTGAGTGGTGATCATGAATGTGTGCTTTAAAGTGAGACTGTAAGCCTTCAATGTTAGCAGTCAGTAAAGCAACCTGAACTTCAGGTGAGCCAGTATCACCTTCTTTAACTTGGTAATCTTTAATTACTTGTGCTTTTTTTTCAGCAGACAATGCCATTGCAATTTCCTCAATATGCAGTAGTCAATTTATTAATGCTTTAATTAGCATCGTTAAGTGAAGCAGCCACGCATATTTACAGCTGCCCGTAACTTCGCCCGACGTTAAATAGTTATCAGGCGAGCGTATTCTAACAAAGTATCAAAACTTATACACTAGTATTTGAGTTATTGGTTTTTACCAGTCGCCTTGGTGCTACTCGACCTTCATCATCAATTTCGCCAATTCCAATAAACTGTCGTTGCTTCCCTAGGTAAAGGCGAACCCAACCTGCAGCAGGTGCTTTGGATACAGTAACCGGCTGGCCTTGCTGCACATAAAAGCCTGTCGTTTCAGTAAGAATAATTTCAGGCCAGTGCATTACTGCTGTATCAACCGGTAACAGCAGCTCATCTAACGCTTGATGACCACCTTCATCACGAACTTGTTGCAATTGTTCAAAAGTATACAGCTGCTCTTCATCATAAGGGCCAGCACTAAAACGACGTAGTTGGCTAACATAACCACCACAACCCAACTGCTCACCAATATCTTCAACCAATGAACGAATATAAGTGCCTTTACTACAAAGCACTTCTAGCTCCAATTGAGGAGTTGAGTACTGTAATTTTTTTAACGAATAAATGCGTACTGTACGAGCCTTACGCTCTATTTCCACACCTTGACGTGCCAGTTTGTAGAGTGGCTGACCATCAACTTTGATAGCAGAATACATGGACGGCACTTGCTGAATTTCCCCCATAAACTGAGGCAACACGTTATCAATGTCTGCTTCAGTTATGTGAGCAGCAGGCTTTTCTTCAATAATGTCGCCCTCTGCATCACCCGTCGTAGTTTTAGTGCCCAAAGTTGCAGTTGTGCGATAGCCTTTGTCAGCATCCAGCAAATATTGAGAATATTTAGTAGCCTCTCCCAAACAAATAGGCAAAACCCCTGTTGCTAGTGGATCTAAACTACCCGTATGGCCTGCTTTTGCAGCTCCATATAAACGCTTTACTTGTTGTAAAACTTGATTAGAGGTTAAACCCTGGGGTTTATCAATAAGAATAATACCACTAACAGGTCTGCCCCGTTGACGATGACGCCCCACTACTTACTCCGCTTCTTGGTTACTATTATCTTGATCAGACTCAGCTGAGTGATGCTGGTTATCAGAAGCCATGGCCTTATCTATCAAGTTGGATAGATACTGCCCTCGGCTGATGCTGTCATCATAATAAAAGCTTAGCTGGGGTATTGTTCTTAGCTTAATGGACTTCGCGAGCAATGAACGCAAGAAGCCTGCCGCATGATTTAATACCTCTAATTTTTCATCGACTGGTTGTTGGTCATTGATTGCTAAAAAGGTAACAAAGACTTTGGCATAAGCTAAATCCTTTGTCACTTCAACAGCACTGACCGTGACCATACCCAAACGAGGATCTTTAATTTCCAGCTGAATCAAGCTTGCCAATTCTCGCTGAAGTTGATCTGAAACACGCTGGGTTCGGCTATATTCTCTTGCCATTCAAATAATGCTCTCTAACTATAAAATATACCCGATATGCCGGGTATTATAAGGAACGCTCTACTTCGATAGATTTATAAACCTCTATCTTGTCGCCTTCTTTGACATCAGTGTAATTCTTCACACCGATACCACATTCCATACCATTTCGAACTTCATTCACGTCATCTTTAAAGCGACGTAATGACTCAAGCTCACCTTCATAAATAACCACGTTATCACGCAGTACCCTGATGCGCTCGTTACGGAAAACAGTACCTTCCACTACCATACAACCAGCAATTAAACCAAATTTAGGTGATCTAAAGATATCTCTAACTTCTGCCACACCTACAATTTGTTCTCTAAACTGGGCTTTTAACATGCCTGTTAGCGCTTTTTTCACATCATCAATGATGTCATAAATAACGCTGTAATAACGCATATCAAGTTCTTCAGTTTCAACAATTTTTCTCGCCGTGGCATCTGCACGAACATTAAAACCAAAGATAACTGCACTGGAAGCAAGTGCCAAGTTAGCGTCTGTTTCAGTAATTCCACCAACACCGCTAGATACAACTTTTACTTCAACTTCTTCATTACCTAACTCAGTAAGTGCAGAAGTTAAAGCTTCTAGAGAACCACGCACGTCTGCTTTAAGTACAATATTAAGTGTCTTCTTCTCATCGCTTCCCATGCTGGCAAACATGCTTTCGAGCTTAGCCGCCTGCTGACGTGCTAGCTTCACTTCACGATATTTGCCCTGTCTGAATAACGCAATTTCGCGGGCTTTTTTCTCGTCTTTTACAACAAGCAGCTCATCACCCGCATCCGGTGTGCCATCAAGACCTAAAATTTCTACAGGTATAGATGGCCCAGCCTCTTTAACTTGCACACCTACTTCATTCAGCATGGCACGTACCCGCCCATACTGTTGACCAACCAGAACATTGTCGCCCTGGCGTAGGGTACCATTTTGTACTAATACCGTGGCTACTGGCCCACGCCCTTTATCCAAGCGAGACTCAACAACAACACCACGCCCTGGAGACTCAGGAGAAGCTTTCAGCTCTAACAGTTCAGACTGTAAAAGCACTGCTTCGAGCAACTCATTAATACCCTCACCAGTATGTGCAGAAACTGGAATCATCTGAGTATCACCGCCCCAATCTTCAGGAATAACATCTCTGGCAGAGAGTTCGTTCTTAACTCGATCAGGGTCTGCTTCAGGCTTATCCATCTTGTTAACTGCAACAACGATTGGTACTTCGGCAGCTTTAGCGTGCTGAATTGCTTCTTCAGTTTGAGGCATAACACCATCATCAGCAGCAACAACCAGAATTACTACATCTGTTGCTTTTGCACCACGCGCCCGCATCGCAGTAAACGCAGCGTGACCAGGTGTATCCAGGAAGGTAATGAAATTATCACCTGATTTCACATGGTAGGCACCTATATGCTGGGTAATACCACCAGCTTCACCAGATTGCACTCGGCTTTTACGGATGTAGTCCAATAAAGAAGTTTTACCGTGGTCAACGTGCCCCATTACAGTGACTACTGGTGCACGGTTAGTTTCTTCACCGACCGTTTGTGTCAATTCATCTTCAAGGGTATCTTCAATGGCATCGGCTTTAACCAGCTTCACCTTGTGACCCATTTCTTCAACCACAATTGCTGCAGTATCTTGATCAACCACCTGATTAATAGTAACCATTGAACCCATTTTGAACATAGCCTTAATCACTTCTGCCGCTTTCACTGACATTTTTTGCGCCAGTTCAGCTACTGTGATAGTTTCAGGTAGGCTTACTTCATGAATAACAGGCTGTGTAGGTTTAGCAAAACCATGAATATTTGGCTTAGTAGCAACTAACTTTATCTTTTTCGCTTTGCCTTTAGCATCACGACGGCCGCCACCTTTTCTACGACCTAATTCTTCTGAGCCATCTTCAAAGCCATCACGTTCAAAACGACCTCTACCTTTACGCTTACCAGCTGGTGCTGCAGAAGATTTATCCTGGCCTTTTTTCCCTTTACCTTTACCACGTCCTGGATCAGCCTGAGCTTCCAAGTCTGCTGGCGTTGCTGTAGGAGCAGGAGCTACAGTATCAGTGCGCTTTTCTTTCTTGGGCTTTGTTTTATTTTCTTGGCGAGCAGGCTCTTTTTTCTTACTAACTTCAGTCTCTGCCTTCGTTTTTTTCTCTTGCTGGCGCTTTTCTTCTGCCAGCTTCTCTTGCTCAGCTTCCTCAGTAAGACGCTTTTTCTCTGCTTCAATTTCAGCAACAAGATTACGCTTCACATAAGTTCGCTTTTTACGAACCTCTACATTAACTGTCTTACTTTTACCTTGGCCAGAAACTTTTAACTGACTTACTGTTTTACGCTTAATGGTGATTTTTTTGGGCTCTGCTGAAGAACCACCATGACTTTGCTTTAAGTAGGCCAGTAAGGCTTGTTTTTCTTTATCTGATACAACTTGCTCTGGACTAGTTTGTGGTAAACCAGCCTCACTCATTTGCTTTAATAAACGCTCAACTGGAGCGCCGACTACTAAGGCTAGTTGTTCTACTGTCACTTCTGCCATCAACTAATCTCCTCTCCCCGTGGTTATTACTGTTGCTGCCCGTCTTCAAACCACGGCGCTCGCGCAGTCATAATTAATTCACCAGCTTGTGCCTCATCAATGCCTTCAATTTCTAATAAATCATCAATTGACTGTTCAGCAAGATCCTCCATGGTAACAATCCCTTTACTGGCTAATTCATAAGCCAAATGTTTATCCATACCATCCATTTCTAATAAATCTTGCGCTGGCTGAGCACTTTCTAGCTGTTCTTCAGAAGCAATTGCCTGGGTGAGTAGTTTGTCTTTTGCCCGTTGACGCAGCTCGTTGACAATCTCTTCATCAAAACCATCAATTTCTAGCATTTCTTCTAGTGGCACATAAGCCACTTCTTCAAGGCTGGTAAAACCTTCTTCTACAAGTAGCTCAGCAACTTCATGATCTACATCTAGCTGCTGAACAAACTGACCAACAATATCGCCTGTTTCTTGTGCCTGCTTATTGTTAGCTTCTTCCTCTGTCATAACATTGAGGGTCCAACCGGTTAACTCACTAGCTAACCTAACATTCTGACCATTACGGCCAATTGCCTGTGCCAGGTTATCTTCCGCCACAGCAATATCCATTGCATGAGTGTCTTCATCAACAATAATTGAGGCGACTTCAGCAGGAGACATCGCATTAATAACTAGCTGAGCGGGATTATCATCCCAAAGCACTATATCAATCCGCTCATTACCTAGCTCACCCGAAACTGCCTGAACCCTAGCTCCACGCATACCGACGCAGGCACCTACAGGGTCAATCCGACCATCATTAGTTTTAACTGCAATTTTGGCTCTGGAGCCTGGATCCCTAGCAGCGCCTTTAACCTCAATCACTTCTTCTGCAATTTCTGGCACTTCAATTTTAAACAGTTCAATCAACATTTCAGAACATGCCCGGCTGAGCATTAATTGCGGGCCTCGATTTTCTTTGCGAATTTCGTGAAGCAAAGCCCTAACTCGAGTACCCACTCGAAATGATTCCCGCGGAATTAGTTGATCTCTGGGTAATAAAGCTTCTGCATTATTACCCAGGTCAATTATGATGTTATCTCGCGTCACTTTTTTAACCGTTCCACTTACCAGCTCTCCTAGCTTTTCTCGGTAAGCTTCAACAATTTGGGCACGCTCAGCTTCTCTTACTTTCTGAACAATAACCTGCTTGGCCGTTTGGGCAGCGATTCGGCCAAACTCAACAGACTCAATTTGCTCTTCCCAATAGTCTCCGGCTTGCAAAGAGCTATCTTTTTCCTGAGCTTCTTCAACAGTCAGTTGAGTGCCAAGGCTGTCAAAGTCTTCATCTTCAACAACAGACCAACGACGGAAAGTGTCATAGTCACCTGTCGCACGATTAATTGAGACTCGAACATCCATCTCAGTGTCGTAACGTTTTTTTGTAGCAGTTGCCAAAGCAACCTCAATTGCTTCAAAAATGACTTCTGGCGGTACCCCTTTTTCATTGGATACCGAGTCGACAACTAACAGAATCTCTTTGCTCATGTTACGCCTCGCATTTTGCCCAAGCTGCCCCGTAGCGCCTGATTAGAGAAAATCTTTATCAAAACTCAGGAACAATATTAGCCTTTTCAATAGAAGTTATTGGTAATAAATATTCGTGCTCATCTACTTGTAACACGACCTCATCTTCTTCTACACCATTGATCCTGCCAACAAACTTTCGTTTCCCTTCAAAAGGGATTCTTAATTTCAAACTAACTTTACTACCAATGAAGCGCTGAAAATGATCGAGTTTAAATAAACGTCTATCCAGACCTGGAGAAGAAACCTCCAAGGTATATTCGCCAGCAATAGGATCTTCAACATCCAGAATACTACTCACCTGACGGCTAACTTGCTCACAGTTTTCTAGTGATATACCTGCATCACTTTCAATAAAAACGCGCAATTTAGAGTGCTTTCCTTGGGTAAAAAATTCTATCCCCCAAAGTTCAAAGCCCAAACTATCAATAGTAGGCTCAATTAACTCAGATAATGCATCATGTTGTTTGCTCACTGTTTTAATACCTGTTTAGCAGGCCTTCATGGCAGCAATAAAAAAAGGGCATAGCGCCCAATCTCAAAATACAGCAATGTTCAGTGCTATACTTAGCTTGCTAAGCTGAACGATTACTTACTACAGCTAATAAAAAACCCCTTAAAAAAGGGGTTCTTAAAAATATGGTAGCGGGGGCTGGATTCGAACCAACGACCTTCGGGTTATGAGCCCGACGAGCTACCAGACTGCTCCACCCCGCAATAGCGACCAAAATTATATCAGTTATAAACTAATGGTCAACTGCTTGAAAATATTAGATATGAAACTTGGACTGCTTGGTGCCGAAGGCCGGACTTGAACCGGCACGGCTAGAAGCCACTACCCCCTCAAGATAGCGTGTCTACCAATTCCACCACTTCGGCATTTACTGTTCAGAGTTTACTTCAGATGAAGTGTTTGCTTCACTTGTGCTATTTACTTCACTAGCACTTTCCACTGCTCCTGTTTGGGCCTGACTAGACTCAACTGATTCAGCACCTACATCTGAAGTTTTACTCCCCTCAGAAGCGGGGGTAGATTCTGCTTCATTTACCCCCTCTGCGTCAAGCGCTGGCACATCGTTTTCTACAGTTTTTTTCTCAGCGGCGTTATCTAAAGTCGGCACATCTGTTTCAACAATAGGCTGTTCAGTTATCACAGCTTTTTCTAGTGGATCCACACCACCTTCTGCTTTGTGTTTCGCAAATAATGCTAGAGAAAAGCTGGTAATAAAAAATACTGTTGCCAAAATAGCAGTAACTCTAGTTAAAAAGTTACCAGCCCCTTGGCTACCAAATATTGTTTGCGATGCGCCACCGCCAAATGATGCACCTGCTTCAGCCCCTTTACCTTGCTGTAATAGAATTAACCCTATTAAAGCTAATGCAGCCAATACATGACCAATTAAAACTAATGTCTCCATTTAATTACCTGCAGCTCGACAAATCGCAAAAAATTCTTCAGCCTGCAAAGAGGCTCCACCAACTAACCCGCCATCAATGTCAGGCATCGCAAAAAGCTGCCTGGCATTATCCGACTTAACACTACCGCCATACAATATTGAGATACTATCAGCTCGCCCTGATATGAGAGACTGTAGCTGTGACCTAATAAAACTATGCATTTCCTGGGCTTGCTCAGGGGTTGCCGTTTCACCCGTACCTATTGCCCAGATTGGCTCATAGGCAATAATAAATGCACCACCCAACTCACCTAAGCTCAACGCTTGCAGCTGCTGCTCTATTACAGCTTGTGCATTGCCTTGCTGCCGCTCCTCCAGTGACTCACCAATACAGATAACTGGCACCAAACCTCTAGCTACAACAACCCTACACTTTTCAGCAACTTGTTGATCTGTTTCTTTAAATACCACTCGGCGCTCAGAGTGCCCAACAATGACATACTGAACGCCAAACTCCTGTAACATTTTTAACGAAACTTCTCCAGTATAGGCACCTACAGAATACTCTGAAACATTTTGCGCCCCTAACCGAATATTGCTATTTTCGATTAACTGCTCCACTTGAGATAAATATGGAGATGGTGGACAAATTACAATAGTTGCCGCTTGTTGCTTAGCCAACTTCTGTGTCAATTGACCAACTAACTCAGCATTAGCTGCTAAACCGCCATTCATCTTCCAATTGGCAATTACGATTGGTGTTCGCATGATACCTACACTGTTTTTGGGGCAGGAATGTTACCCTATGATTTAGTTACAGACAATAAACAAAACTATTATCAGTGCTTTTAGCCTAGCCAGGAGCTTTTTTATCCTATTTGCCTTAGTCAAGCACAACCGCCTCTTTAACAGCATCCGCTAGTTGGCTTACCAACATATTTACTTTTAACTCATCTTCACCTTCAACCATCACCCGAATAACTGGCTCAGTACCAGATGGCCTTAATAACACTCTCCCTTTTCCTGACAGCTCTGCTTCCGCCTCACTGACAGCAGCTTGGATTTGACTATTTTTAGCAATATCTATCTTACTAGCTAGCTGAACATTGACCATTTTTTGTGGAAATTTACACATCAGTTGTTTTACTTCAAATAACGACTGCCGTCTTGCTTTCAGTGCTTTTAAAACTTGCAACGCAGAAACAATACCATCTCCAGTTGTGGCCACATCCCGGCAAATAATATGCCCTGAAGATTCACCACCTAAAAACCAGCCTTTTGCAAGCAGCATTTCATTTACATAGCGATCACCTACTTTTGCTCGAGCAAAAGGGATATTCATTTCTGACAACGCTAACTCCATTCCCAAATTGGTCATCAATGTACCAACCACACCACCTTGCAATAACCTCTGATGAGCCTGGCTACTAGCAATAATGAACAGCAACTCATCACCATCCACAGCCTGGCCTTGATGATCAACCATCATCACCCGATCGCCATCGCCATCAAAAGCAATACCTAAATCAGCTTGCTCTTCAACCACTTTTTTCTGCAAGGCACTCAAGTGAGTAGAGCCAACCTCTTTATTAATATTGATACCATTTGGCTCTATCCCTATTGAAATAACATCAGCTCCCAACTCTCGAAACACAGCAGGGCCAACATGGTAAGTCGCTCCATTGGCTGCATCGACCACGATTTTTAAACCACTAAGATCCAGGTTGCCTGCCACTGTTCCTTTACAGTACTCAATATAGCGGCCAGCAGCATCATTGATTCGCGTCGCCTTACCTAATTTACTGGAATCAACACATTTCACTTCTTGATCCAGCATCGCTTCAATGGCTAACTCAACACTGTCATCTAATTTGGTTCCTGCTGCAGAAAAAAACTTAATTCCATTATCCTGATATGGGTTATGGGAAGCACTAATAACTATACCAGCCTGGGCATTAAACGTTCTGGTTAAGTAAGCGATAGCAGGGGTTGGCATGGGGCCAAGCAAACTGACATCAACACCAGCAGAGGAAAGTCCTGCTTCGAGTGCAGCCTCAAACATATAGCCAGAAATACGTGTATCTTTACCAATCAGAATTTTACCCTTACTCTCTTGAGCAAACACCTTACCTGCTGCCCAACCCAGCTTTAACATAAAATCTGGTGTGATAGGGTATTGCCCTACTTGACCCCGAATACCATCAGTTCCAAAGTATTTTTTCTTCATTTTTGCAGCCACAAATAACAGTTAAAATATCTATCCCTAAATTTAATTTGCCTCTTGAATAGCCTGGACTAACTTCAAACAATCTACAGTCGCAGCCACATCATGTACCCTAAAAATATTGCCACCCTGTAAATAACACCAAATGTTAACTGCCAGTGAACCAAACAATCGATCATCAACGTCCTTGTGCAAAATAGCACCAATCATGGATTTTCTTGATACACCAATCAATATTGGCAACTCAAGATTTTTCAACTCTGCCAAGTGCTTCGCCAAACTAAAGTTATGCCCAACACTTTTCCCAAAACCAAAGCCTGGGTCAATAATTAATTGGGACCGATCAATTCCAACCTCTTCACAGGCTTTGATTCTCGATAAAAGAAACTGTTTAACCTCATCAACTACTGCAGAGTACTGAGGGTTATCCTGCATACTCCCTGGCTCTCCCTGCATATGCATCAAGCAAATAGGCAAGCCTGTATTAGCAGCAGCCTGCAAGGCACCCTCTCGCTGTAAAGCACGTACATCATTAATAAGTCCAGCACCTTTACACGCCGCCTCAGTAATAACCGCTGGGGTACTGGTATCAATTGATACAATGACATTAAACTGCTGCCTAATACACTCAACAGCTGGGATTACCCGGTCTAGCTCCTCAGCAACACTAACAGGCTTTGCACCAGGGCGCGTTGACTCTCCTCCAATATCAATAATGCTAGCGCCGTCTTGAACCATTTTCTCAGCCTGCATTAAAGCCCGATCAAGATACTTATAAGAGCCACCATCATAAAACGAGTCGGGTGTTACATTAAGAATACCCATTACATGAGGGCGGGTTAAATCAAGCGACTGATCACCACAGGCTAATAGCTGAGTCATACTATTGTTCAGATAATTTTAGTCGAGGAAGGAAAAGTTAAGCTGAAAAGCAAAGGTGAGCATTAATGCTCACCTGCAGGCCCACCTATTGAAGGGTCAGGCGTTTTGGTACCTTTATCTTCTTTTTTATCAAGATCAGTTACGGTACTACCACCAGATGAGTCCCCATCATGCCACCCAGCTGGAGGGCGAGGTTTTTTACCAGCCATAATGTCATCAATTTGCTGTGAGTCTATGGTCTCATATTGCATGAGAGCTTCAGCCATTAAGTCCAATTTATCTCTGTTTTCCTTAAGAATTTTTTCAGCTGTTGTATAACATCCATCAATTAATGAGCGCACCTCTTCGTCAATCAACCGTGCTGTTTGCTGGGATACATTCAGCCTTGAGCTTCCTTGGCTACGCCCAAGGAAGACTTCACCTTCATCCTCGTCATACATCAATGGGCCTAGTTTTTCAGACAAGCCCCATTTAGCCACCATATTACGGGCAATCTGAGTGGCACGCTGAATATCATTAGAAGCACCTGTGGTCACACCATTAGCCCCCAAAGTCATTTCTTCAGCAATCCGTCCACCAAACAAGCTACATATCTGACTAGTCAATGCTTGCTTACTCTGACTATAGCGATCTTCTTCTGGTAGGAACATGGTAACCCCTAGCGCCCTACCTCTAGGAATGATAGTAACCTTATAAACTGGATCATGCTCTGGAACCAACCGCCCAACAATTGCATGCCCAGCTTCATGATAAGCTGTGTTTAGCTTTTCTTTCTCACTCATCACCATGGACTTTCGCTCAGCGCCCATCATGATCTTATCTTTGGCCAGCTCAAATTCAGCCATTGAAACAATACGATTATTCGCCCTGGCAGCAAATAAAGCAGCCTCATTGACTAGATTTGCCAAGTCAGCACCAGAGAAACCTGGTGTACCTCGAGCAATGATTGATGGATTAACATCATCTGCTAAAGGCACCTTTCTCATATGTACTTTCAGAATTTGCTCTCGGCCACGAATATCAGGTAATGGCACGACTACCTGACGGTCAAAGCGACCAGGTCTCAATAAAGCAGGGTCAAGCACATCAGGACGGTTAGTGGCAGCAATAACAATTACGCCCTCATTACCCTCAAAACCATCCATTTCAACCAACAGCTGGTTAAGGGTTTGTTCACGCTCATCATGACCGCCACCCAAGCCAGCACCACGATGACGACCCACCGCATCAATTTCATCAATGAAGATAATGCAGGGCGACTGTTTCTTGGCCTGGTCAAACATATCACGAACACGTGAAGCACCCACACCAACAAACATTTCTACAAAGTCAGAGCCTGAAATAGTAAAGAATGGGACTTTTGCCTCACCAGCAATGGCTTTAGCTAAAAGGGTTTTACCTGTACCAGGAGACCCAACCATCAAGACCCCTCGCGGGATACGACCGCCAAGGCGTTTAAATTTCCCAGGGTCACGCAGAAACTCAACTAGCTCCTGTACATCCTCTTTTGCTTCATCAACACCTGCAACATCAGTGAAATTAGTCTTGATTTGATCCTCACTAAGCAGCCGAGCTTTACTTTTACCAAAACTCATGGGGCCACCACGACCACCCGAACCACCCTGCATTTGGCGCATGAAAAACATAAAGACAGCAATAATGACCAAAATAGGGAAGCTGGCAACTAACAGCTGAGTCCAAATACTTTGTTTCTCTAACGGCTTAGCAACTACCTCAACCTGATTTGCCAACAAGTCATCCATTAGCTTGTTGTCTTGAATTGTAGGAGGGAGGTTAGTTTCAAAACGTTCGCTACCGTTTAAGATGCCCGTTACTGTAAAACCATCAATAACGACCTTACTAACCTGTTTATTTTCGACCAAATTAACAAACTGTGTATAGGTCAGCTCTTTGGTTGATGACTGCATGTTGCCGAAGTTTTTAAAAACCGTCAGCAATACCAACGCGATTATTAGCCATAAAACTAAATTCTTTGCCATATCATTCAACGGGCTACCCTCTTCGAGCGAACAAGCCTAACAGTCACTCGGTCTGTTTGTAATTATGCGGCTGAGATAAAGACTAAGGGCATTAAAAGCAACTTAACATCTCTTTAAAACGGCGCGCTATTTTACAATCTTTCCACGAGCATGCTAAACATTAGCACTAGCCAAAGTTTATGGTGCTATACCTTACTACAGATCCATTAATTGAAACAGTTTCTCATCTATAGTTTAGTGCTATTAACTCTATTACCGAAGCTGATTAACCTTTAAACCCCTTTCCAAGCAGATAAACTTCACGTGAGCGAGATCTTGATGCCAGTGGCTTTCGAGTAACCACGGAAGCAAAGGCTTCTCGCATTGCCTTAAAATATTGGTCAAAACCTTCACCTTGGAATACTTTTGTTAAAAAGTCACCCTTTGGCTTCAGTACTTGTAATGACAGATCCAGCGCTAGTTCAGCCAAATACATGGCTTTCGGCTGATCAACTGCTTTCATACCACTCATATTGGGGGCCATATCAGAAATTACAAGGTCAACTTTCTCAGCACCAATTGCCGCAAGGATATCTTCCAAAACTGTCTCTTCGGTAAAGTCACCCTGAACAAAGCTGACATCAGCAATTGGATCCATAGGCAAAATATCAGAAGCAACTACTTTGCCACTATCACCAACTAACTCTGCTGCCACCTGAGTCCAACCACCAGGGGCAGCCCCTAAATCCACCACTGCCATACCCGGTTTGAACAAGCGATCTTTCTGCTGAATTTCCAGTAACTTATAGCTCGCCCTCGAACGATAACCATCCTTTTGCGACTGTTTAACAAACTGATCAGAAAAATGTTCCTGAAGCCAACGATTACTGCTCTTTGACCGCCCCATAACCTATAAATCTCATGAAAAAACTTAATTAACAAATAGATCTTAACACTAAAGAGATAATATTGTGCTTTTAATTAAACAGGCGACGACCTCTGTACTACTAACCACTAGGCAAACACCTAGCAGTTCTTGTATTATCCGCGGTCTTCTTTAATGGTGTATCCTGTAAATAAATGACATTTAACACGCTACTAGGTCATTAAGTGAAAGACTCCCTTATTTAAAGGTTACAAGCTACATCACTAATTTATTATGAGAAATTACTTAAGTTTTACGGAGTCATTTGCATGGCATTAACCGCTGCCCAAAAAAAGCGTTTTCGCACCATTGGCCACAACCTTAAACCAGTGGTTATCATTGCTAGCAATGGCTTATCTGCTGGAGTATTGGATGAAACCACTCGAGCACTAGCTGATCATGAGCTAATCAAAGTAAAATTTGCGGTGGGCGATCGTGAAGCTAAAAAGGCATTAATTAATGAGCTTTGCAATGAGGTCAATGCTGAGCAGGTTCAAACCATTGGTAATATTGCTCTAATTTACAAGCCGGCCAAAGAACCTAACCCTGCTTTATCCAACTTATTACGCGGCTAAAAAATCAGCCATTAAAAAAGCCCCTCTGTACAGGGGCTTTTTTAATGGCTTAAGAGCTTAGAGGTGTTTTACCTCAGCAATTTCATATTCAGTGTCACCGGATGGAGTCTTAACCAAGACAACATCATTCTCTTCTTTGCCAATCAGAGCTCTTGCTATAGGCGAACTAACCGATATCTTATTATTTTTAATATCAGCTTCATCTTCACCCACTATCTGGTATTCCACTTCCTCATTAGAGTCAAGATTAATGAGAGCAACTGTTGTACCAAAAAATACTTTACCAGTCTTTGCAATCTTGGTGACATCAATCACCTGAGCACTAGAAAGCTTTGCCTCAATTTCACTGATTCGCCCTTCAGCAAAACTTTGTTGCTCCCTGGCTGCATGATACTCAGCATTTTCTTTGAGATCACCATGTTCACGAGCATCGGCAATCGCCTGAATAATCCGAGGACGCTCTACCCCTTTCAGTCGTTCTAACTCATCCCTTAAGGCACGTTCGCCCTGGACAGTCATTGGAACCCTATTCATTCATAACACCTTTGTGCAAATCCTGTAGCCGACGCACTGTTCGCTCAGGACCAAACTGAATCGCCTGAGCAACTGCCTCGGCTCCTGCTAATGTGGTCGAGTAAGGCACTTTATGCTGTAGTGCTGACCGCCTGATCATATAAGAATCAGCAATAGCTTGACGCCCTTCGGTAGTATTAATTACCAAAGAGATTTCGTCATTTTTAATCATATCAACTAAATGCGGGCGGCCTTCAGTGACTTTATTTACTCGCTGAATTGTTAAACCTGCCGACTCTAATGCCTTGGCTGTACCTACTGTTGCATAAACACTGAAGCCCTGAGCAATAAGTACTTTAGCTACATCAACAGCTCGAGGTTTGTCTTCATCTCTAACACTGATTATAACCTTGCCTTCAATTGGCAGCATTGCATGTGCAGCTAAGTGCCCCTTAGCAAATGCTTCAGCAAAGCTATCACCAACGCCCATTACTTCACCCGTTGACTTCATTTCAGGCCCCAGAATCGGATCCACCCCCGGAAACTTATTAAACGGGAAAACCGATTCTTTTACACAGAAATAAGGAGGAATTACTTCCTCAGTGAAGCCAACTTCTGCTAACGACTTACCAGCCATTACCAATGCAGCCACTTTTGCTAACGAGCGGCCGATACATTTTGAAACAAACGGTACCG
Organism: Spartinivicinus ruber; assembly: GCF_011009015.1. Lineage (NCBI taxonomy): Bacteria > Pseudomonadati > Pseudomonadota > Gammaproteobacteria > Oceanospirillales > Zooshikellaceae > Spartinivicinus > Spartinivicinus ruber. The sequence goes on along the minus strand of NZ_CP048878.1, from coordinate 1,422,125 downwards.
TTCGTGAAGCCCTTGGATTCACCTCAATGACGTAAATTTCGTCATCCTGGATTGCCAGCTGAACATTCATTAACCCAACAACCCCAAGCTCAAGAGCCATTCGCTTCACTTGCTCACGAATCTGATCTTGAAAATCTTTACTGAGACTATAAGGAGGCAGGGAACAAGCAGAGTCACCGGAGTGCACCCCAGCCTGCTCAATGTGTTGCATAATAGCACCAATAACAACGGTTTCACCATCGCAAACCGCATCAACATCTACCTCAATTGCACGGTTCAAGAAAAAGTCTAGTAAAACTGGGCTATCATTAGAAACCTGAACTGCTTCACGCATATATTTTTGCAGCTCTTCTTCATTACTGACGATCTCCATCGCTCGCCCACCTAGCACATATGAAGGACGAACCACCAAGGGATAACCAATATCCATTGCGATGGCAATAGCTTCTTCAGCACTTCTTGCCGTGCCATTATCAGGCTGTTTAAGCCCTAAACGCTCAATCATTTGCTGGAATCGCTCACGATCTTCTGCACGATCAATTGCCTCAGGAGTGGTACCAATAATAGGCACACCAGCGGCCTCAAGCCCTCTAGCCAATTTTAAGGGAGTCTGTCCACCATAATGCACGATAACCCCTTGTGGGCGCTCTACTTCAACAATTTCTAACACATCCTCTAAAGTGACAGACTCAAAGTAAAGTCGATCAGAGGTATCATAATCAGTTGAAACTGTCTCAGGATTACAGTTGACCATGATGGTTTCATAGCCATCTTCTTTTAGTGCTAGCGCCGCATGAACACAGCAGTAATCAAATTCAATCCCTTGGCCTATTCGGTTTGGCCCTCCACCCAACACCATGATTTTAGGTTTTGCTGTTGGGGCTGCCTCACACTCTTCATCATAGGTTGAATACATATAGGCAGTAGAAGAAGCAAACTCAGCTGCACAAGTATCTACCCGTTTATAAACAGGTCTCACTCCAAACTTCTGGCGATGCTCTCGGAAGCTTTTTTCACTAATACCTAATAAATGAGCTAGACGCGCATCAGAAAAGCCTTTGCGCTTCAGCTGAAAAGTCAGTTTTTCATCAATCTCATGCAGGCCTAGCTTGGCAACATCTCCCTCAACCTTAACTAAGTCTTCAATTTGCACTAAAAACCAGCGATCAATTTTGGTCAGTGCAAACACATCATCAACTGTTAAGCCAGCGCGGAAGGCATCAGCCACATACCAGATTCTTTCTGCTTTCGGGGTAATCAATTCAGACTTCAGCGTTTGCAAAGCATCTTCAGCATCCAAATCCAGCATGGGATCAAACCCATCAACACCAATCTCCAAACCTCGCAATGCTTTTTGTACCGACTCCTGGAAGTTACGGCCAATTGCCATCACCTCTCCCACCGATTTCATTTGGGTGGTTAAGCGAGCATCAGCTTGAGGGAATTTTTCGAACGCAAACCGTGGGATTTTAGTTACCACATAATCAATAGCAGGCTCAAAAGAAGCTGGCGTAGTACCACCAGTAATGTCATTTTTCAACTCATCCAGGGTATAGCCAACCGCTAATTTAGCCGCCACTTTAGCAATAGGAAAACCTGTTGCTTTTGATGCCAGTGCGGATGAGCGAGAAACCCTTGGATTCATCTCAATGACAACCATCCGACCATTATCTGGGTTAAGGCCAAATTGGACGTTAGAACCACCGGTTTCCACCCCAATCTCACGAAGCACATCAACTGATGCATTTCTCATCAATTGATACTCTTTATCAGTCAGGGTCTGTGATGGTGCTACAGTAATGGAATCACCTGTGTGGACTCCCATTGGATCAAAGTTTTCAATCGAGCAAACAATAATGCAGTTGTCGTTTTTATCCCGAACAACTTCCATTTCGTACTCTTTCCAACCAATTAACGATTCATCAATCAACAGCTCATTGGTTGGTGATAAATCCAAACCACGCTGACAAATCTCTTCAAACTCTTCACGGTTGTAGGCAATACCCCCCCCCGTCCCACCCATTGTGAAAGACGGGCGGATAATACAAGGGAAACCAACTTCAACCTGCACTTTATAGGCTTCTTCCATACTATGAGCAATGCCAGCTTTGGGCGTTTCCAAGCCAATGGCTTTCATTGCCTCATCAAAGCGGTGACGATCTTCAGCTTTATCGATAGCATCATGATTAGCACCAATAAGCTCTACTTTGAACTGTTCCAAGATGCCATGACGGTGTAAATCCAACGCACAGTTAAGGGCTGTCTGACCTCCCATCGTTGGTAACAGTGCATCTGGCTTTTCTTTTTCAATGATTTTAGCGACTGTTTCCCAGCGGATTGGCTCAATATAGGTAGCATCCGCCATCACTGGATCAGTCATAATAGTCGCAGGGTTGGAGTTAACCAAGATAACTCGGTAGCCTTCCTCCCGTAGCGCCTTACAGGCCTGAGCCCCTGAATAGTCAAACTCACAAGCTTGACCAATAACAATCGGTCCAGCTCCTAAAATCAGAATACTTTTGATGTCAGTCCGCTTTGGCATGGTTATCTCTACACTGCAAAACTAAATGGTCAGGATTACCTGTCTACACTCACTACTTTCTCTGTTAACGCCCGGCTTTAATCAACTCTATAAAGTGATCAAATAGTGGCGCTACATCATGGGGGCCTGGGCTTGCTTCTGGGTGTCCCTGGAAACTAAATGCAGGCTTATCTGTTAGGTGGATACCCTGCAGTGAGCCATCAAATAATGACTTATGAGTTGCTTCTACATTGTCAGGAAGAGAGCTTTCTTTTACCGCAAACCCATGGTTTTGGCTGGTAATCATTACTTTTTTCGTCGTTAGATCTTGAACTGGGTGGTTTGCCCCATGATGACCAAACTTCATTTTTTCAGTTTCAGCACCAACTGCCAGTGCTAACAGTTGATGACCAAGACAAATACCAAACACCGGAATATCTGTCTGCAAAATCGACTGAATGGCTTTTATTGCATAGTCACAAGGCTCTGGATCACCTGGGCCATTGGATAAGAACACACCATCAGGACTCATCGCTAAAACATCTTCAGCAGAAGTGGTTGCCGGCACAACCGTTAGGCGGCAGCCACGATCAGCCAACATTCGCAAAATATTCCGCTTAACACCAAAGTCATAAGCCACTACGTGATAAGGCTGAGCATCGTGATTAACATGGGCATTGGTAGTTAGCTCCCAAGCTCCCTCGATCCAGTTATAGCGCTCCTTAGTGGTCACTTCTTTAGCTAAATCCATTCCTTTTAGGCCAGGAAAGTCTTTTGCCAAAGCAATTGCTTTATCTTCATCTAACTCATCACCTGCGATGATGCAGCCATTTTGTGTACCTTTTTCTCTTAATAAACGAGTTAGTCGGCGGGTATCAATTTCTGCAATTGCGACAATATTACGCTTAACCAGGTAATCTGAAAGCGACTGCTCATTTCGCCAATTACTGGCTAACAACGGTAAATCACGAATAATCAAGCCATCCGCCCAAACCTGAGTGGATTCTTCATCTTGCTGATTAGTACCAGTGTTGCCAATATGAGGATAAGTAAGAGTGACAAGCTGGCGGGCATAGGAGGGATCAGTGAGAATTTCTTGATAGCCCGTCATTGCAGTATTAAAAACAACTTCACCACTGGCATAACCTTCAGCGCCAATGGCAACCCCTCGAAAAATACTACCGTCTTCGAGAGCTAAAATTGCTGCCTTAGCCAATGAAAATCTCCCCTGCTAATAAATTAACCAAACATTTTTGTAGGCCATAAAAAAGCGAGATGTAACAAAAAAATGTTTCATCCCGCTTTTCTGTGAGTAGTTATTTTATTAGTAGATATGTAATATCGCCTTTTAAATAACTAACTCATTGATAAAGAGCTTATTTAAGGCTTGCACTATTTTGATGAGCTGCATTTTACACAATATAGTCGACAACTGACTTCATCAGCAATTACCAACTACGTACAAACCTTAACCGTTCAGTCGGCACAAATTGACGGGATTTTATATGAACCCTTCTGTTTGGTCTAGCAAAAAATCAATTTAACGCTAAAACGTCTTGCATATCATAAAAGCCGGCTGGTTGCTGCTGAAGCCATTTCGCAGCTCTCAAAGCACCTTTAGCAAATGTTTGGCGGCTACTCGCTTTATGGCTAATTTCCAGCCTTTCACCCTCAGTTGCAAACATTACTGTATGCTCACCCACGATATCACCTGCACGCACAGTAGCAAAACCAATTGTTTGCGGATCACGCTCCCCCGTAATGCCTTCACGACCATACACAGCACATTTGGATAAATCTCTACCTAAAGCATCAGCGACAGCTTTCCCCATTCTTAAAGCTGTTCCAGAGGGAGCATCGACTTTATGGCGGTGGTGGGCCTCGATAATTTCAATATCAGCTTCTTCACCCATGACCTGAGCCACCAGTTGCAGCACCTTCAAACTCAAATTTACGCCAACACTAGTATTAGGAGCCAATACCACAGGAATAGTATTACCTGCCTGCTGAATCTGCTGTTTTTCTTCTTCAGAAAAACCAGTGGTGCCTATTACAATTGGCTTATTGTGGGCTTTACAAGCCTCCAGATTAGCTAAGGTAAAATCAGGGCGAGTAAAGTCAATCACTACATCCACCTGATCAATTTGCTCAACAAGACTATCAACCACTACCAGACCAGCTTTACCAACACCAGCCAGCTCCCCCACATCAACGCCAATTAAACTACTACCCGCTCTTTGTACAGCCAGACCAAGTTCAACTTGTTGATCATTTTGGCAAGCCTCCACCAGAGCTTTGCCCATCCGGCCAGAGACACCTACTATCCCCACTCGGGTCATAATTACTCCCCCTAAACCTTCATATCACCAAAGAAGTTTTTGACATTCTCAAACCACGAAGTCTTTTTTGGCGACTGCCGGTGATGGCCTTCCGCTTCGAAGGAGTCCTGAAGCTCTTTCAGCAATTCTTTCTGTTTGACTGTGAGATTTACTGGTGTTTCTACTACCACTCGACACAGTAAATCGCCTTGAGAACCACCTCGAACGGGAGTAACCCCCTTATTTCTTAGTCTGAATAATTTTCCAGTTTGGGTTTCAGCCGGCACTTTCAGTTTGACTCGACCATCTAAAGTGGGCACCTCTAACTCACCGCCAAGCGCCGCATCAATTATGCTAATTGGTACTTCACAATAAAGATGTTTGCCATCTCGGTGAAAAATAGGGTGATCTTTGACATAAACTTGCACATAAAGGTCACCTGGAGGCCCGCCATTAAACCCCGCCTCCCCTTCACCAGCTAGGCGAATTCTATCACCGCTATCAACTCCCGCAGGAACCTTAACAGACAGTGTTTTATATTCCTCGGTTCGTCCGGAGCCATGACAGGAGTGACACGGATCTTTGATAACTTTGCCACTACCATGACAAGCAGGGCAGGTTTGCTGCACAGAGAAGAAACCCTGCTGCATTCTTACTTGGCCAACACCACCACAAGTGGTACAACTTTCAGGCTTAGAGCCTTTTTTCGCACCTGATCCATCACACGTACCACATTCTACTTGAGTAGGAATGCGAATTTTTTTGCTTACCCCTTTAACCGCTTCTTCCAGCTCTAATTCTAAGGAGTAACGTAAGTCAGCACCGCGCTGAACACTACTTTGGCTACGGCCACCACCACCGCCGCCAAAGATATCACCAAACACATCACCAAAAATATCACTGAAACTGCCAGCTCCTGCAGCACCGAAGCCACCAAACCCACCGGCGCCCTGACTGGGATCAACACCTGCATGGCCATATTGATCATATGCAGCCCGTTTTTGAGAATCAGATAAGATTTCAAAGGCTTCATTGACCTCTTTGAACTTATTTTCAGCATCCTTATCGTCAGGATTACGATCTGGATGGTACTTCATCGCCATCCGGCGATAGGCTTTTTTTAGGTCTTGCTCTGAGGCATCTTTAGCAACTCCGAGCACTTCATAATAATCACGCTTGGCCATAAACAATAACCTGCCAGTTCATTCACTGGTTAATAGTAATGCTTTGCAGTCTCCTTATCACAGAAACAACAACGCGGGAAGCTACTCCCGCGTTGTCCAGACTGCTATTGAAAACAAATATGCCAAAGGCAATTACTTGTCATCTTTAACTTCTTCAAACTCTGCATCAACAGCGTCTTCAGCTTTCTTCTGCTCTTCACCAGCTTCACCTTGTGGTTGAGCCTGTCCTTCAGCTGCTTGTTCCGCATACAGTTTTTGCGCCAAACTTGCAGAAGCATCTGTTAACGCTTTTGTTTTTGCTTCAATGGCTTCCTTATCATCACCCTTCACAACTTCTTCAAGCTCGCTAATGGCTTTTTCAATATTTTCCTTCTCATCAGCAGTAACCTTATCTTTTGCTTCGTCTAAGGTTTTACGAGTCGCATGAATCATAGAGTCTGCTGTGTTACGTACGCCGATCAGCTCTTCAAACTTGCGATCTTCTTCTGCATGGGCTTCAGCATCCTGTACCATCTTATCGATTTCATCATCTGACAAACCGCTAGATGCTTTGATTACTATAGACTGCTCTTTGTTGGTAGCCTTGTCTTTTGCAGACACATGCAAAATACCATTGGCATCAATATCAAAGCTCACCTCAACTTGTGGCACACCACGCGGCGCAGGTGGAATGTCACTTAAATCAAAACGACCAAGCGATTTATTTTCTTGCGCACGCTTCCGCTCACCCTGACAAACATGAATAGTCACTGCTGTCTGATTGTCTTCTGCTGTTGAAAACACCTGAGACTTTTTGGTCGGGATAGTTGAGTTTTTCTCAATAAGCGGGGTCATTACACCACCCATTGTCTCAATACCTAAAGTTAATGGTGTTACATCAAGTAGCAATACATCTTTAACGTCACCCGCTAGCACAGCCGCTTGGATTGCAGCACCAATAGCAACGGCTTCATCAGGGTTAACATCTTTACGCGCTTCTTTACCAAAGAATGCTTTTACTTTCTCCTGAACCAGAGGCATCCTGGTTTGACCACCGACTAAAATAACTTCATTGATATCTGAAATATCAATATCTGCGTCTTTTAGCGCAATTCGGCAAGGCTCAATTGAACGCTCAACTAGATCTTCAACTAAAGACTCTAATTTAGCACGCGTTACTTTTACATTAAGGTGCTTAGGCCCTGATGCATCAGCAGTAATGTAAGGCAAGTTAACATCTGTTTGCTGGCTGGATGAAAGCTCAATTTTTGCTTTTTCTGCTGCTTCTTTTAACCGCTGTAACGCTAATGGATCGTTGTGCAGGTCAATTCCAGACTCTTTCTTGAACTCATCAGCCAAATAATCAATTAAGCGTAAGTCAAAATCTTCACCACCTAAGAAAGTGTCACCATTAGTAGATAACACTTCAAACTGGTGCTCACCATCAACCTCAGCAATTTCGATAATCGATACGTCAAATGTACCACCACCCAAATCATAAACAGCAATTGTGGAGTCACCACGCTTCTTATCTAAACCATAAGCTAGCGCTGCTGCTGTCGGCTCGTTAATAATCCGTTTTACATCCAAACCTGCAATACGACCAGCGTCTTTTGTCGCTTGACGTTGAGAATCGTTGAAATAAGCAGGTACAGTAATAACTGCTTCAGTTACCTTTTCACCAAGGTAGTCTTCAGCCGTTTTCTTCATTTTTTTCAAAACTTCTGCAGAAATCTGCGGTGGCGCTTTTTTATCACCTTTTACTTCAACCCAAGCGTCACCATTTTCTGCCTCAACAATTGTATAAGGCACCATCTTGATGTCTTTTTGTACCACATCATCTTTAAAGCGGCGGCCAATCAAACGCTTAATTGCAAAAAGGGTATTTTTAGGATTAGTAACTGCCTGACGCTTTGCAGGCTGACCAACTAACGTTTCCCCTTCATCAGTAAATGCAATAACAGAAGGTGTCGTACGCGCCCCTTCTGAGTTTTCAATTACTTTTGGGTCACCATCCATGATGGCAACACAAGAGTTTGTAGTTCCTAAATCAATACCAATAATTTTGCCCATTTCAACTCTCTCCCCTCTCTGCTACTCAACCAACAGAGAAAATAAAATACTCTAACTTTAATTCAGTTATCGCTGTTTGCAGGTATCGTTACTTTGCCAGTGATAACCTATAAATCTTGCTTTTGAATATGTGTGCTATTTAGTTAATTTCAAGCTTTTTCATCAATTTTTGTTTCGCTGGCTTTAGCCACAACTACCATCGCAGGGCGAACCAAACGACCATTTAGTAAATAGCCTTTTTGAATAGCCGCCAACACAGTACCAGGCTCAGCATCTTGGCTTTCTTGCATTGCCATTGCTTCATGATATTGAGGGTCAAATGGCTCACCCACAGGATCAAGCTGCTCAATATTAAATTTCTTAAGCACGTCTAAGAACATTTTAAGGGTTAACTCAATCCCCTCATGCATCGCTTTAACAGCTTCTTCATCTGCCGCAGGAGCAGCTGTTTCTAACGCTCGTTCTAAACTATCAACAACTGGCAGAAGTTCATTTGAAAACTTATCTAAAGCAAACTTATGTGCTTTTTCTACATCCTGCTTTGCTCGACGCTGAATATTCTGCATCTCAGCTTGAGCACGAATAACCTGATCTTTTGCTTGCGCGGTTTCAGTTAATGCAGCCTCTAACTGCTGTTGCAATACTTCCACAGAAGCACCTTCTTGCGCTTGCTCACCTACCTCGCCAGAGCTTGCTTCCAGCTCTTCAGTTAACAGGGGATCAACTTGCTCATTGCTAGTGTTGTTTTCTGGCTCATTTGATGCTGACTTCTCTTCACTCATCCCCGGTCCTCCTCAAAATAATCATTTGTATGAGTTTTTAGCGGCTTAAAGTCTCTTACTGGTGCTATATGGGGTTAAAGGTGAAGCTTTCAACCAGACAAGACTGTCTTTTTTAGACTAAAAAATAAGTCCACTCTCTTGACATATACACCTGCATAAACGTATATACTGTACAAATAAACAGTTAACAATTTTTGATTTGATAAAAGGTTTTTAGCTGCTCAAGCCATTTCCAGGTGAGCCATTTTTATCATTTGAGGGGGCTATATGCTGACACAGCTTGTTATAAAGAACTTTACTATTGTCGATCAGCTTGAACTTGATATCCCTGCTGGCATGACTGCAATTACGGGTGAAACCGGTGCTGGCAAGTCCATTATGCTGGATGCCTTAAGCCTTGCTTTAGGAGAACGTGCAGAGTCATCAATAGTACGAAGTGGTGCAGATAAAACTGAAATTCTTGCCACTTTTGAACTGAGTAACTGCCTTGAAGCTCAAGCCTGGCTTAAAACCAAGCAATTAGAAAGTGAGTGTGGTAATGAGTGTATTTTACGTCGTGTCATCAGCCGAGAAGGACGCTCACGCAGCTATATCAATGGCAGCCCCTCTCCATTACAAGACTTACGAGAGATTGGTGGTTTATTACTGGAAATTCATGGTCAACATGCACACCACTCTTTATTGAAAAAAGACTGTCATCGTCAACTACTGGATGACTATGGCCAGCTTACCCCCCTTTATCAACAGTTAGTGACTATCTATAGAAAATGGCTACGAAAAACCCAGCAACTTGACATTATTACCCGCCAATCTGAAGAGCAACAAGCTAAACAACAACTACTTGAATATCAGCTCAGTGAATTGAACGCCCTTGAATTGCACGACGGAGAAGTAGAAGCCTTAGAAAAAGAGCAAAAGCTGTTAAGCAATATTGATTCTTTACAGCAAAATTGCCAACAAGTGATAGATATTTGTAGTGAAAGCGAATCAGCCAATTTACTGCAATTACTTAATCATTCACTACAAGTGCTTTCCAGTTTAAATACTGACAATCCCCAGTTGCTAGAAGCACAACAACTATTGATCAATGCCCAGATTCAAGTTGAAGAGGCCGAGTCTTCATTACAGCACGTCATTCAGCAATCTCAGGCTGATCCACAACACTTACAGGAAATAGAGCATCGACTGAGCTGCATTTATGATATTGCTCGAAAACACCGTATTCATCCCACAGAACTTGTCGCCTTTCAGCAACAACTGGAAGACGAATTAAGCCATTTAGCCGCTTCAGATGAGTTAATTGCTGAACTAAAAGCAATTACTAAAAAGCTGGCAGCTGAATATTTTCAGCTGGCACTAAAGCTATCTAAAAAAAGACAACTGGCTGCTGCTAAACTTAGCAAAGCGGTTACCTCAGAAATAAACCGACTAGGTATGCCTCAAGGTCAGTTTCAAGTAAAAATTGACGCAATCTCAAGCAGCAAACCCTTAGCTTCAGGATTAGACAATATTGAATTTCTAGTAACAGCTAACCCTGGCCAACCTTTAAGACCCATTCAAAAAGTAGCATCTGGCGGTGAGCTATCACGCATTAGCTTGGCAATACAGGTGACCACTGCGCAAACTAGCACAACGCCAACATTAATTTTTGATGAAGTTGATGTGGGTATTAGTGGCGGCACAGCTGAAGTGGTTGGCGCATTATTACGGCAAATTGGAGACCAAGGCCAAGTGCTGTGCGTAACTCATTTGCCGCAGGTAGCATCCCAAGGTCATCATCACTTTAATGTGAAAAAAGCCGTAAAAAATAATGCAACGTATACTCAAATCGAAACCTTAAACGCTGCAGGAAAAGTATCTGAAATTGCCCGGTTATTGGGTGGCGTTAAACTTACTGATCAAACGCTCGCTTATGCAGAAGAAATGTTAATAAATGCTCAAACGAGTTAATTTACTTTACTGAGACAACATCAATAAATGAAAAAACCGACATCAGTCGGCTTTTTCATAACAATTCGTTTAAATTATTTTTTTGGCCTTACATAAAGAACCAAACTGTGATCTATCAGCTCAAAACCGTATTTTTCGGCAATTTCATGTTGCAACCGTTCGATATCCTTGTCACAAAACTCAACAATTTCTCCAGTTTCCATACACACCATATGATCATGATGGTCTCCCTGAGCCAGCTCAAATACCGAGTGGCCCCCATCAAAATTATGCCGAACCACTAGCCCTGCGCTTTCAAACTGGGTTAAAACCCGATAAACGGTCGCCAAACCTACATCTTCATCAGCATCCATAAGTGCTTTATATACATCTTCTGCACTCATATGACGCTGCTCATTGCTTTCGAGAATTTGCAAAATTTTTACCCGAGGCAAGGTAACTTTGAGGCCTGCCTTTCGTAACTCTTGATTTTCCACAACCCTATCCTATATAAACAGTGCACTTAGCAGATGCCAAGAAGTAAGGTATTATCACATTTTGACCCAAGATAGTGGAAGTCTATCCAAGATGCAAAAGACCATAATGCGACTCATTATTTTATTAAGCTTAACATCTTTATCCGCCTGCTCTTTTTTTAGTGAAAATGAGCGGCAAACAATCAGTTTTCCTGGTGTACATAAAATTGATGTTCAGCAAGGCAACGTTGTTACTCAAGAAATGATTAATCAACTTAGGCCAGGTATGACTAAACGGCAGGTTCGTTACGTTATGGGTACGCCACTACTCGTTGATACCTTTCAGCAAGAGCGTTGGGACTATATTTATAGCTTTCAGCCAGGCGGGAAAACGCGTGTTCAAGAAACAGTGAGCTTGTTTTTTAACGATGGCAAACTCAGCCACTTTACTGGCGACTTCCGCCCAGAGCCAACACCAGCCATCACTCAACCACAACAAGCAGTATCAACTGATGACTCTAGCGAGACTAAAGCAGCTCCCATTGAAGAAGGAGTAATTGAGAATATTATTGAGTAGCTCTCACTAGTAGTTAGACTTGAGGATATCTATTAACTAAAGCAAATCAGTTAATGCATCCCCTCCACTGTCAGTAAATTCTTTAAATATTACGGCTGCTCAGCTTCCCGCTTTTGTTTGGCTTGAGCAGCTCGTTTTTTTCTAACCTCTTTAGGGTCTGCAATAAGTGGCCGGTAAATTTCAACCCGCTCACCCTGCTCTAAAACTCTTTCTTTCGGTTTAGCTACCGCCTTACCTAACACACCATATTTACAGTTTTCCCAGTCTATTTCAGGAAACACCTGATCAATTCCAGACTGTCGTGCTGCTTCATATACAGTAATTCCTTTGGGAACAGTCATAGTGATAATTTTTTGTTTATGAGGCAAAGCATAGGCCACCTCTACTTGAATTTCTTCAGCCATAATATTCTTTTGCTCGTTTACAAAATGCATCCACCATGGTGTTAGCAGCACCATTAAACAAACTACCTATGGTGGCTTCCATCACTTTACTTGAAAACTCAAAGTGTAACTCTAAAGAAACTTTACAGGCATTTTCTTCTAATGGCAGAAATTCCCACTCACCAGTCAAATTTTTAAAAGGTCCTTCGACCAGCTCCATGGTAATGGTATTACCGTAATCAAGTTGGTTTCGAGTAGTAAAGCTATGCTTCAACCCTCCTTTTGCTAAGAAAAGAGTTGCTTCTACTAACTTATCTGTTTGCTCGTGTATGGTGGTATCAACACACCAAGGCAGGAAATGGGGATAAGATTTAATATCATTGACAAGATTAAACATTGCCCTGGCCGAGTAGAGGACCAGGGCTGAACGACTGATTTGTGTCATAGGGTTTATGACAATCCAAACAATAACTGGCTAATTGAATACGTGGTTAACTAATCGCTTTATACAACGTCACCACAAATATCACAAGCACAGCTAACGGCGAAAACACCCGAGCAGCAGCACGCCATGTATTAAAACGCACCAGGTTTTGCATCGCCAATTCATTTAACACAATTGAGCGTTTTAATATCCAACCTGCAAATATTGATATCAGCAAACCACCTAGTGGCAGCATAATATTGGCTGTTAGAAAATCCAGTAGGTCAAAGAATGTCTTACCAAACAGTTTTGCCTCTGCCCATTCATTAAATGAGAATACTGTACCCAACCCAAGTAGCCATACAATCACACTAAAACTAATAGTAGCAGTAACTCGAGAAACATTATGGCGCTGAACTATATAAGCAACCGCAGGCTCAATTAGGGAAATGGCCGAACTTAAAGCAGCAATAGAAACCAGCAAGAAGAAAATAGTGCCAAAAATCTGTCCACCACCCATGCTACCAAAAGCTTGAGGTAACGAGACAAACAGCAAACCTGGGCCTGCGCTAGGTTCTAAACCATTGGCAAATACAATTGGGAATATAGCCATACCCGCGACTAATGCTACAACTGTATCCAGCACAGCAATTGTCACAACAGTACCCCCAATAGAAGCCTGTTTTGGCATATAGGCACCATAAGTCATGATTGCACCCATACCCAGACTTAAAGTAAAGAATGCATGCCCCATAGCAGCTAATACAGCCTCACCCGTTAGCTTACTGAAGTCAAAGGCAAATAAAAATTTTACCCCCTCTCCGAACTTATCTGTGCTAGTAATACTGTAACCCACCATAACTAACAGCAAGATAAATAATGCAGGCATCATAATTCGCACACTGGCTTCCAGGCCTCTGTGAATACCTCTGGCAATGATGATTGCTGTCAAAATCATAAACAAGGTATGCCAAAAAATGAGTCTTCTAGGGTCTCCCGTTAACTCACCAAACATTTTTCCAGTTTGTTCTGCACTAACCCCATTAAACAAACCCATACCAATATCGGCTGTATAATTAAGGGCCCAACCTGCTATAACACTGTAAAACGACAAAATAAAGAAGCCAGCTAGCACCCCCATCCAGCCAACTAAACTCCATGCCCTTGTCGAGCCGGACTCTACAGCAAGATCACCCATTGCATCAATGGGATTGCGACGAGCATGACGCCCAATCAACACTTCTGACATCATGATGGGAATCCCCACCACTGCAATACAGGCTAAATAAACTAAAACAAACGCACCTCCCCCATACTCCCCAGTAATATATGGAAATTTCCAAATGTTCCCCAAACCGACTGCCGACCCAGTAGCAGCCAAAATAAAAGTCCACCGCGTGGCCCAAGTCCCACTTACAGCCTTATGCGCTTCAGCCATGTGTAACCTCTTGTAGTTTTAATTGGCGTATACAAACCCAGAAAGCATAACGAGCTTAGCGCTAGTAACACTTAACAGGTTAAGATGTGGCATTTTAGTCATTTACCCCTGTCAAACAAGAACATATACCACAGAGTAATAGCACATTTTGTTATATAACCGTATAATATGCCACTATGGTAAAGAAACAGAAAAAGTCTGGTCAGTCCAGCAGTACAATTGTTCTCAATAAAAAAGCACGCCACGACTACCATATCGATGAACGGTTTGAGGCGGGAATAGCCTTATCTGGCTGGGAACTCAAAAGCCTCCGCGCAGGCAAAGTGCAACTAGTAGATAGCTATGTATTACTAAAGGATGGTGAAGCCTGGCTGGTAGGTGCCAACATTACTCCTTTAAGCACTGTATCCACCCATGTTGTAGCAGACCCTCAACGAGATAGAAAATTACTACTTCACCGCAAAGAATTAGCCAAATTATTTTCCATTACCCAACAAAAGGGGCAAACCTGTATCTGTACTGCCCTTTACTGGAAAAAACATCTGGTTAAGTGCGAAATTGCTATCGCTAGAGGCAAAAAAGATTACGATAAGCGAGCAGCTGAAAAAGAAAAAGACTGGCAAAAACAAAAGCAACGGCTTATGCGCCACTAGTTTTATTTTAGGGTTGAAACTTAATCCCAAAACCCTTATCTTAACTAATATCCATTAAGGTTTCGGGGGCGATTTGGATTCGACGACGGTTACGAAACCTTCAGGTGCATGTCGAGATGGCAGCCAATCTCGTAAATCAAAAGCTGCAAAATAGTAATCGCAAACGACGATAACTTCGGCGCCCAAGGCGCTCTAGCTGCTTAATACCCAGCTAGCGGTTGTAATTGGCTTACTTGTTGGCTGGTTTCAACTGTCAATTTAAACAAGATCGCTGTGAAGCATGCCTGAGGCGGATCAGTTAAACTAATTTTCAGGCTCGCTTATTACATCCTGATCGTCGGGTTGTTTTGAGCTAACTAAATAGACGAATCTAAACATGTAGAGCCGAAGGCAGAGAGCTGGCGGACGCGGGTTCAATTCCCGCCGCCTCCACCACTTCCACACATTTTAAAATTACATATCTCTTTTAATATCAAACACTTAGCTAACATACTTAAATCAAACTTTAGTGCAGGTACTGCCTAAATTCCCCCTTTTTTAGCGCCGAATTCCCCACGCAGTACCCACGATTTCCCCATACTTCCCCAAATAGTTCACTATAAATCAACAGGTTAGCAGCATGGGTACTTCAATCGTTCCCCACAATCATTGATGAGGCTTCACCCATACTTAGGCTATCAATCTACTTGTTGCCTCTATACCTTTCCTCAAACCACAGCCAGTCAATAGTCGTTAACAAACTCTCAACGGTTTCTGGTTTAGTTTGGTAAAGCTCAATGAACTTGGTGACAATTCCTTCCAAGTTTGGAATTTCTTCATATCCCATTGCTAGCCAGGCCAAATCGATATCAAGCAGCTGACTAAGTACGACAGCTTCTTGTAGCTTTAGATTGCCATACTTCATACGATCATAAAGTTGTGATGAGCTAAGCCCTATCTTTTGTCCAACTTGTTCAACAGACAATGAATGATTATCAATTGCTCCTCTAAGCCTATCCCCGACTGCCTTTACTTCTGGACTCACTTTGGTACTTCTCTTCATAATGCTTTCATTATGGGTCTATAACGAATATTTCGTATGAATTTCACTCCCAGTTTTTGAAAAATCCCAAAAAGCTGATGCTAAAATCCAACACGATTTGGGAAATTTACAAATGCTCAATTATCACTCAATGGAATATGATTTACTTCACATATGATTAATTGTAATTTCTTTTTTAGCTGCTTGAACGCAAGTTCTTAGAAGCTAGCACCTGAGATAGTCAAAAATTAGGAGGAAAGTTTGCGAACGGAACACCCAGCCAACATTATTAATTTAATTAATCAAAATATTTAGTGAAATCGCTGTTCTAGATACAAGGTCATCTCTATAAAAGGATTATTTATATGTCCAAAAACAACCCCTGGAAATCCAATCCTCTAGCAACAATCAACCTTATTAAAATACTCAAAGTTACTAAACCTCTTATAGAGATCTATCAGGAAGAAAATCAGCAAAAAAGTGATTCAGACAATCAAGTTCAATTATCAGAAAAAGATTTATGTGAAATTATTTCTACTATTGAATACTGCTGCCAAGTGCTTGGTACACTCCTTGGAAAAATCAATTTAAACAACCACTGCTAATGTCTTATAGTCCCTCTCCAGCGGAGAGGGTTTAACTTAAACATTTTATCGTTTTCTTTCTTTTGTCGCGGCTCGAACTTACCCCTGGTTTATCATGTTCATTTTTTTTATGTAGATTTTTCCTAGTCAGGGGAAAGCGACCCCATGGAGGCGCTCCAGACATTCTAATAATCCTTTAACTAGATATTTAAATATTAAATTGATTCTATACTGCGTTATTTATCAGAAAACCAAAACTCAATTGCCTCAGTGTCTTCTAAAAACCTTGCAGAATGCACTTGATTTGTACTGACTTGGTACCAGTCACCAGGGCTATATTCGCTCTCTTGCCCATCAACGGTCAGATATAGTTTGCCGCGAGTAACGACCCCGCAGTTACCAGTATTGTGGCTATGAGGCTCTATTACTGATCCACCTGGATACATGGCAAATAATACTTTGCAGTTTTCGGCGTTAAGCTTAAAAGCCTCGAATCGATTACTAAATGTTTCCAGCTGCTGAATTTTCAAGGGGAAATTCGTGTGATTCATCTTTACAACACCTCAATAGTACAACTGGCTACTAGCATATAACACTTAAAATGTATTATAAATAGACAAATATGAAAGACCATCTTGCATTTTTGTAGGTATAGATTATGAACTGGGATCATTTGCGCTATTTTCATGCTGTTGCAAGGCACGGTACCATGGTGGCGGCAGCTACTGAGTTCGGGGTATCAGAGGCAACTGTCTCACGAAATATAAAAAGCTTTCAAAAGGCTGTACAAACCCATCTTCTTGATGCAGACCCATCAGGTTGTACCCTTACCCCCACAGGGTTAGCGCTTTTGCCCTTCATAGAAAAAATGGTATTAGCTGCTGCTGAAGTAAAATCTATTTTGCAAGAAGAAGTTGGGTTGACGGGTACCGTTCGACTGTTTGCACCAGAGATAATATCCGGGTTGTTGACGTCTAAAATTATTATCCCATTAAGTGAATTGCATCCTGAGCTAATGGTGCAATGTTTTACGGCCAGCCCATTAGCTCGGTTTTCAGAGACAGATATTGCCTTGTTATGGAATAAAACGGCACCAAGTAATTATGCTTGCCTTGGCGCGTATTCAGTACCTTTTGCTCTTTACGGCACTCCCGAGTATTTGAAAAAACACTCAAAAAATAAAAAGAAAATAAAGCTAGAAGATCATTGGCTGGTTGACTTTGAAGACAGTGGCGAACACCTTGCTCCTTCTGGTTGGCTTAAAAAGTCTGCAAAAATGAAACGATCCTATCGTAGCAATAGCCCTCATGCACGGTTGACAGCAGCTACTGATAACGCTGGTTTAGCGATGTTACCCTGTTGTTTTGTTAAAAGTGAATCTAGATTAGTCAAAATAATTGGCGAAGAGGAAATTGGCTCATTAGATGTATACCTTTACTTAAATAAACAACGAGAACATTTGCCTCACGTTATCGAATTAAGCCAACAGTTAAAAAGCAAACTACGACACTTGGTAGGGAATAATAAAACTACATAATTTCTGCTTGTTACGAAAAATCCAAATCTGAATCAATACCAGCACATCCTACTAGTGCCATATAAACTGCTCGCTACAAAGACAGTAAGCAGTTGTGGTGCAGTATAATGATTCAGTGGGTACGCATTGGCGATAAAGATTCAGGTGGAAATACGGTAGTTGAAGGCAGTCCCAATCATATAGAAAGTGGTAAACCTGTTGCTCGTGTTGGGGATAAGCTGAGTGATGGCAGTGTTATACTTACTGGGCATCCATGTATTAAAGTTGATAATAAGCCAATTGCCATGGTTGGCAGTAAAGTGAGCAATGGTAATGTTCTTGTTACTAATGACTCAAGTACTCAGCTTGGCTTTGATCAAGTTAATTTTAGCTCTACAAGCTCTGCTAAAGAAGACCTTGAAGCAGCAGGATTACTTAAAGATGTGAACCTGAATAACGTAACACCTGAAAGCTTAGCCTCTCAGTTTGTGGCACCTTTACAAAATCAAAACATGGTTGATGTAACTATTAAAGTTGTTGATTTTAAAGGTTGCCCTATTCCAGGTGCATCTGTTAATGGAAGTAAAACTAATGAACAAGGAATAGCAATCTTAAAAATTCCAGCAGGACAAGCTGAGCTTGAAATAAGCAAGCAGTTAAGCCCACTTAATGATTCACTAATGTATGACAAAACGCAGATACATGCCTCCCAACATCAAATACATGAAGTCAAGTTACGTACTGAAATTTTTTCAGCAATTGGCAAGTTAAAAGTCACATTTTGTAAAAATGTAAATAAAGATAGTCTATTTGGCACTAATATTTGTACTCATGACGAGTATAAGGAGTTAATTAAAGAATCAAAACAGCCTGATCATGATTGGGATAACTTGGACTACCTAGGCCATGCTTTTGTTAAAGCTATGCGGGCTGTTGGTCTTGGTGGCGATCCAGCGCAATCTAACTTAGCTCAGTTTAAAAATTCCTGGGTAAAAGATAATAAAACAGGTATTACTTTATCAGCTAGAAGGCATAACATCATGCCTGAAGTTATTGCTGGAATAGCTTGGTCAGAAGTAGGAGGAGACGCTGGCTTATTGAATATAGTTGGTCATGAAGTAAGGTCAATGACTGAATGGCTAGAAATTACTCGGGCTCCAGAAAAAACCTCTTTTGGCGACGTTGAAATACAAATTAGAAGAGTTGCTGAAACTGCAAGAGTAGATAAAAAGTTAACTTACTGCAATAGAGTTGATGTTATTAAACTGTTAAATAATGAACAAGTGAATATTGCTGTTGTTACTAAGTACCTTGCTGATATGCTTTCACAAATTTACCCTAGCTACACTAAAAATGACTTTGATCGCTACAAAATAGAGCTTTCAGGATACCTATACAATATGGGTTATCCACATAAACTATTAGGCCCTAATGTAAACTTAGATATAATACGACAGCGAGGCATCTCAAACTATGGCCATGATTTGTACAGAAAAATCGATAAAATGAGAGAACTCTTACAATAAAATGATCTACACGATAGAGATTTTAAAACGTATAGTGTTGTACCTACTACTCATATTCAACTGGGTTTTCCTTTTCCCTCTTGGTAGTGCAGACCCAAATGAGTATAAGTTTTTTGATCCGGATACTGTAACCCCTGCTGATCCGGACGATATATTGGGTGCTAATATAATGGCATTTTTAATGGTATTGTTGTCATTGCTGCTTTATTACTTTAGCAAGTCAATACAGGTAAAGCTGGAAAGAAAAATTATCAGGACTCTTTTAATTCTACCTATTGTCTTTTGTATTTTATTGCGACTGACATGGTAGATCATTTAAACTGTTTATTTGTGGCTCCGTTATAGTTAATTCATTCTCTATTTCATTTAATGCTTCATCTTAATCAATGACTATCTCATCCCCTTTAGCAACGAAATTTGGATATGAGCGTCTTGTATCTCCACTGAAGATGCTAGTGCCATGGTGGTGTTTTTGAATTTTTGAATCATTTACACATAACGCCTAAAGCATGGGCGGAGTTGAAAACTACGTCCCATACCTTTACTTGTTAGCTTTGTTTTGTTCGTTTTTTAATCCATCCCAAAAGACCAAGAATTAGTCCAATGATTGCACCTATCAAAGCTTTTTCCGCTACTTGTCCCCAATCAATTCTAGAAACACTGGGTGGGACCGTTTCTTTAACACTTGTCTGTATATCTGAAGGGTTAGATATAACAACGTTGTTAGCCCAGATATTTGAAGCTTGCTTACTCCAATCCAAACCTGACTCTTCAGCATATGAATATAGAAAGAGTACTTTTCCCTTCACATGCACAAATGTTGAGGTAACAACTGAAATAAAAGGCGCTGGATTACCCATTTTATCTTTCATGTTGTACTTTACTAATGCCGAATAAGAAAGCGTACGATCAGTCTCCTTGTGCACAGGCATCGGGATCATTTGATATACAGAAAAAGCTAGATCAACATCATATTTCTCTTTTATACCATCATTTATTTTTCCCACCAGCTCAGGTAGCCGAGCTTCAACTTTCTTGATTAACTCTGTATTTTGAGTTTTTATGGTTTTTTTAAGAGTTGCAAAATCTGAGCTAGTTACTGTTATGTTTATCAGGTTTTTGGCGGTTTGAACTGCGAAACGTCTAGGCAAGTTTGGAATTTCATCCTTCAAAACTATCTCTACCACATCGTCAGGTATAAACGAGACAAACTCCTCATTCATTGGTGCCACAAACTTCTTCAGCACTTCGGAGAGAAAGGCCATTTTAGGCGTAACAGCACTAAACCCCTCTGGGTTAGGGATTTCTAAAGAGACATCACCAACTAATATTTCATTCGACCAACTTAACGAAGATGAAAGAAAAAGTAGTAGTGCAATTATGATCAATCTCATTTATATCTCCGATTGAAAGCTAACGCCCAGCACAGCGGCTGGCAAAGCTGGCACGTAATTGCGAAGCAATTTGAGTGACAGATTTGGCAGTCCGTTGCTGCTGCTTGTTAGCTTTTTTCTTCACATTGCAGCTCATCTTTATTAGTTAAAGAAACTGAAATTATGAGACCTATCATAATGGCTAAAAATATAACTCCAGTTAAAGTTTCAAACATCACCAAAACCTTTGCCATATCAGATTTAGGGGTGATATCTCCATATCCAAGGGTTGTTAGTGTAACAATGCTGAAGTAAATAGAATCAATTGTTGACTCAAATGGTCTTGAAAAGGCTTGTTTATTAGCCATTGAAGTCCATCTGTATAAACCAGAAAATAGTAAACCAATTCCGACATATGAAAAGAATACAGAAGACAATCTCTTTGTCATCTCCTTCCACTTAGACGCAATTATTTCCTTTCTAATTGCAGACATATTCTCAATCACAAAGATACAAAAACCCCCCCCAATTATGCTAGCGAGAAAGAATGATCCATAGCCAGTAAGGGTTTCCCAATGACTTATATTATCTGATCCGTTATCCAAGAACGGGCTGGAAGGCAAAAGGTAATGGATTAAGAAAATTATTGAGTACCAGAAAGGGGCCTCTATTAATGCTAACTTTTTAGGGGCTTTGGGTAACTCGATACTCTTATTCCTAGACATCACTCTATCCATGCTTGATGGCATATATCTAGTTACTCTCATTAGACAAAGCCAAACAATCGGCAAAACTACAAATATAGGTATCTCGAGAGAGTCTTTATATGAGTTTAAGCTAAAAATAAATGAGTGAAATGAGAGAAATGGCATTAACCCAAAGACTAGGAAAAAAATTAGAGAATCTTTATGTTCATTCTTCATATGAGCTATCTAAATTATGGTGTCAAGCTAACTACTAATGAACGTCACTATGACGTGATACATTACGTCATAGTGACGTATAACACCCCAAACTAATTGATAAAATTCACAGTTTTATACCCAGATTAATATTTAACTATTCTCCATAAATAGCTGATTTTTAATAGTTTGAATTGTTTTTAGCTTTCTTTTATACTTTACTTAATTAAACTAACACTCGTCGTATACCCAGAAGCACTCACCGAATGCTTTGCCTGCTTCACCACCCACCGACCATCAACACATGTCCTTATGCCTTGAATAACCACTGGCCGCTCAGCTATCAATTCAGGATTACCTACCACAGTTATACTTAAACTGGCTTCTGTATCATTTAACCCACTTAACTTGGCTTTAGCGCTGGCTTTGGCTGCTTCCCTGGTTGGATATACCATTTTAATAGTATAGATCGGTTCACCATTACCCACCTTTACATGCTCTGTCTTACCACCTTCAGCACTGTGATATTTAGCCGCAACACTTTTATAATATTGCCTGTCAGGGGCTTTTAAATTCCATTTGTTAATTTTAGAAATTGTTATTGCTGACAATTGTTTACCGGTTGCTGTTTTGGTTTTCCCTCGCTCGACAAACACTAAATGTTCCATCATTGGCTTAACAATTGCCCCATGATCTAACGCAATTCGACTTAAAAAATTAATATCAGATTCTTCTGTCTGGTCTATATGATCAATGACAATAGAAGTAAATACTTCTGCAATTTTAGGCTTCAAACCATTGTCATTAGCCACTGTGGTAACAATATCTACCAACTTTTTTTGATGCCATGAGCGTGATTTAGGGCTACGGAGCTGATCGCGAAGGTTGGCACCTTTAGCCTGAATGGTCATTTGATTAGGTGGGCCAGAGAGTGACACCTCATCAATAATAAAATCACCCATATGAATATTCTGAATAGCGACTGATAGCTTGGTGCCTTTGGCGGGTATGGGTAAGTTACCTTCAGGGTCAGAAAGCTTGAGGGTTACGCTATCGGACTTGATACCCGCTTCGTCGGTGAGTTCGAGACTGATTAGATGACGACTGAAGTCTATTAACTGGGAATTAATTTTGATTTGACAATTAATCACTGTTGGTAGCAGTATTATTTTATTGATAAAGGAATGTTTTAAAAAATGGAATGAATAAAATAGAAGATATTTAAAAAAGGGTTTTGTTTAGAAGGATAAAATCGAAGTGAGTTTAAATCGGTTGGTAGCGGGGGCTGGATTCGAACCAACGACCTTCGGGTTATGAGCCCGACGAGCTACCAGACTGCTCCACCCCGCATCAGCGTGGAGCGCATACTATGAGTATTAACTGATTAAGTCAATGTATTACTGAAATAATGCCTCATTTATCTTAGGTATTCTGCTAACTTCAGGTAAAAAGACCTCAATACCAGCTGTGAATACAGGCCCTTGCTCCACTAACCTCGGATTGGCATCTAACACCTGCAGCACATAAACTTCATCGTCATAATATTGTTTACAAATCCAATCCAGGGTATCACCGTCCTTTGTTCGGTAGACTGTCGCCATAGTAGGTTATGCTCACACTGAATTCTATTTTACGGCACTTGCCTTCTTTATCTGGGTAAGAGCCGTTTTCATTGACTTGGGTAATACACCAGTAGCCGAGTATTTCGCCAGTGCCGGCTACCAGGATAAAAGGCGCACCTGTACCGGCTAGCTCAACCATATGAAGCAGGCTGTCACGACTGCCATACTGACCAGGGTACATGGTGCCGGTTAAGGTCATGGTTCGCACGGTTTCTCCGGTATACTGCTGCTGAGGATAACCACCAATAATAGGCTGACTAGCCCATTTAAATTGCCATTGTTGGCGCAGCTGTTGATAGCTGGCTGTTTTGATCGAGAAGATAAAATCACCCAGCTTAAGCAGTGTATAGCTCATAGGGTAGCCATATCCATATCGTATAAAGCACTTCGCTGCCTGGCTTCGGCTTCCTGTTCACGCTCTTCTAGCTTGGCATTAACCTGCTGGGCAATTTCTTCGGCTGACATGCCTGTTGCACCTTGTATTGTGATCGGTGCATTGAGATGAGTGGTAACATTCATGTTTTTCTGTTGGTTGATTTGCTGTAGCCGCTTTTCGATTTGCTTGGCATTGACGCCTTGTGTCGCTTGTATCTGGGCTCGGCGTTGTTGCATCCGTTGATTGACTTTGCCTGCAGCGGTTTGTTTGTCTTCCTCATCATCGCCCGTAAACCAGCGCTTAATACCTTTTAGTTTTTCAATGGCGGTATTAATCCATTTAAATTTACTACGTAGCCAGTCAATGGCGGGCTGCCAGATTTTCATCATTAACCCTAAAGGGGAATAACTTAAAAAACTCTTAGCAATACCCGCCACACCACCATCAAACGCCTTACCAATCCCATCCCATAGTTTGCTAAAAAAATTACTGATGCCATCCCAGTTGGAAACGATGTAACCGAGTGGCGTAAAGTTGAGAAAGTATTTTTTAATTATTTCAAATGCATAGCTGCAAGCATTAGCAATGGCATCAAAGGTATCCCCTAAAAAGGTAGAAACCGTACTCCAGTTAGTAATAATTAATGTGGCACCAACAGCAATGATTTTAATGATAAGGCCAATCGGATTGGCCATCATCGCTAAGCCCACTGCTTTAATGGCTGGAATTAATGCCATTATGGCGGTACCAGCGGCTAATACCGCACCCACTAATTTCACCCCAACTAAAGCAGCGACGACAGCCGCGATATTTTTCCAGCCAATGGTAGCCTCAATAAAATGATTAATTTGACTGGCAACGGTAAATACCGTTTTACCCAGGCTCCACATAAAGCGACCCACATTCACTAAGGAATCCGCCACCTGGATTAGCAATCGATTAAAGCGAGCGCCGTATTTTTCATGAAAGGCTTTAAACTTAATCATCATGCGGGTAACCAAGGGCATAAACTTGGCCCCAATGGATGTACTGACACTGCCTATGATTTGTTTAAAGTCTAAAAAGGCATCCTGAAAATCCTCGGCATTTTTAGCATCTTCTTTTGAAATTATATTGCCAGTGGCTCTGGCATCTTTTCTTAATGCTTCAAGGCCCGCTTTTCCTCCATTGAGCATATTCACCAGGCCGACACCTTCGGTATCGAATAGCTTCATGGCCAGTCGTACACGATCCGCTTTATTGGGGATATGCTTCATCGCTTCTGAGATTTGCTCAAACTGCTCTTCAGGTTTCAGTGAGTTTAACCACTTAGCATCCAACCCTAATTCTTTGAGTGCTTTACCGGTTTTACCAATCCCGGCAGCGGCTTCCGACACCCGTCGTACCATCCGTTGTGAGGCGGTATTAAACTGTGCCGTCGATACCCCAGAGCGTTCAGCGGCATATTGATACTCTTGGAGTCCTTCAATAGTAAATCCCAGTTTGGCGGCATGTTTGGCAATTGGGTCACCTCGATCAGCCGTGGATTTTACCATGGCTAACAGTCCGCCAGCCGCCCCGGCTAATCCACCGGCGGCCCATTTACCGGCGGTTTTTAACTGGCCAAGCCGTCGCATCCCCGATTGCTGAAGTCCTTGAAAACGGGCAGTACGCTGCAACTGTCGCTGGGTGCGGGCCAGGTTATTTAAATTGACTCCATAGCGTTGTGCAGAGCGAGAGGCCCGTGATAAGGATTGCTCGGTACGCCGAATCGCATTGGCTAACTGTTGATTACTTCCCCCGGCTTGTTGCTGTTGCCGACGTAATTGAGCTAAGCGTTGGCGATACCGATCTACCTGTCGTACAGCGGCCAGTTTTTTATTGGTTTCCCGGTAGGCTTTACCTAATTTACTGGCAGCGGATTCGGTTTTTTTAAAGGACTTTGCCAGCGACTTATCAATATAAGCGCCGATAGCAATGTTGAGTTTATTCGCCATATACTCTTCGTGAATAATTTTTAGGGTTTGTTATCTGCATTCTTCAGCTCAGTCACTTATTTTTTATAAGCTCCTTCGCTTCATCATTTGATGCCGCCCCTAAAAACGATTCCCTTTGATTATCATGGTTATTGTTTAGGAAGGGATTTGTACCAATCAAGCAGGTCGTCGAGGTCCATGTCTAACAGTTCGGACAATGGGGTACCTCGCAGATAATACGACAGGTTTAAACAGATTTGCTGGACCGATCGCCAGTCGAGTCTAAAAAACCAGCCACCACCTCATTCAAGCGTTGAAAGTCTGCAGCGTCCAGCTCTTCTATGGTGTTAATATCCAAGCCGGATAAATCCGCAATCATATGAATGCTTTGACTAATTTCACCGCCACCCCGCTTTTCAATGTTTTTCATGTCTTTGGTTTTAGGGCGGCGTAAAGTAACTTCGTTAATCACTTCGCCATTGATTTCGATGGGGTAATGTAAAGTAATAATTTCGCTCATGGTATTCCTATTGTGTTGTGTGTTTGTTTGCTTGTCAGCTGATTGAGATAGTTGTTTTTTTATAAGCCTAATAATTCTCGAATATTCTGCATGTGGTCAGTGCCTTCCACATTACGCACATGGTTAACCACATCAATCTCGTAAATCAGTTGGTTGTTAATGGTGAGTTTGTAGTAATCCAGTTTGAGGGTGGCGGTTAAGCTGGATAATTCCGCTTGCTTCCACTCCCCAAAATCCAGCTCACTCACCAATCCTCGGCAAACCGCATCAATCCCTTGTTCACCCTGACCAGGATTGCGCAGGACGCCTTTAATATTAAACGGCACTTGTTTGCCTTTTTGGAAACCAAAATGCTTAAGGACGTCGGTATTACAGTCATCAATGGTGAAGCTCAGCTCCATGGCTTCCATTCCCATATCTAAATGAGTGACCCCATCCATGCCACCGCCTCGAAACTCTTCAGTTTTAACGGTAAGCTTGGGCAAGGTAATGGATTGAACCCGTCCCGCTTGGCTGGCCCCATCAATAAATAACGTGGCATAAGCGACGTGATTAGCGTGCATTAAACACCTCCTTAAAATAATCGTCGGTTAAGGTGGCATTGAAGGTAATATGTTCCGCTGGCGCGGGTGGCGTAAAATCAAAATTAAAATACACCTTGCCATCGGCTAACGCATCCGGGGTATTTAATTCAGGGTCCGCCCAGCACGTGCCACCTAATATTGCACCGATATTTTTTAACCGGCGCAAATAATTATTTACACCTTCCGTGACATCGGCGATGTAGTTTTTAGTGATATTTCTATCAACCGCCCATAGATGTGCCCGTTGCAATGAGTCATAAATAATCTCCGCGGTGCGCACCACACTGACAAACGCCCATTTCGGATCAGCGCTACAGGTCCGGTTACCCCAAAGACGGTAGCCGTCTTCCTGAATAATGGTAGTGACATCATGGCTATTTAAATAATTGGCTCGGCAGTTTTTATCCCCCAATTTAAAATCAATCGGTCGGGCTGTGCCTAAAATACCGTTAATTAATTTATTCGACGGGGAATGCCAAAAGCCATGATCGTTATCGATTTTAGCCATTAATCCCGCCACACGAGCCGAAGGGGGTTCAATGACAATGCCGCCTTTACCTTCGTTGATGTCACTATTCCAGACTTTAACCCAGGGGTCGATTAGGTAAGCATAACGCTTACCAAATACATCACGATATTTAACCGCCTCTTCACCGGTCGTATTAGGGCCATCAATGATCGCGATACCACCTAATCGTTCTGCTACGAGAACCAATTTTTGGGCAGCAGCCTTGATATGCGAAAATTCTGGGGCAATTAAAATCCGGGGCTCGACATGGACGGTACTTTTGGCATCCAGGAAGGCATACATCCCGGTATTAGGTTCACCTTGCTTACCAATAATGGCATTCAGTGCCGTATTTTCATTATCTGTGGTTTCTGGGGATACAGGCGGTTTATCGTTAACCCGAATAACCACCACCATCGCCCCAATCTGATCAAAAATACCTTGCAAGGCGGCAGGTAAAGTGCCTTGTTTACCTAATTGTTTAGCCTTTTTTAAGCTACCCGCTAATAAAATCGGTGTGTCATAGGGAAAAACGTCGTCTTTCGCGTCGGGGGCTGTGCCGACTAAACCAATCACGCTGCTTTTTACTGTACGTATTGGGCGTGGGCCGCTGTCAATTTCAACGACCTCGACGCCATGGAGAAATTCACCTGGCATGAGGATTCCTTTTTATGGTTAAAGAATGAAGTCAAAAATACAAGGTAGGGTAAATTTATTTAAAATACTTCGAAGGTAATAGTGGCACTTTCAATATCTTCATATTCCAGTGGTAGCCCTTTTTTAACTTGTTCAGTCGTTAAACGCTTTATTCCCATCGAAAAAAGCTCTTCATCACCATCAATCGTATTGCCTGGTTGAATTTTTTTCACATATTCGCTTTGATGGTTTTGCATATACAGCAAGTCATCAATGATATCGCCGGTTAATGTACTAATACTGACTTCACCGTTACTATTATTGCTTGTCAACCAAAATTCATCATCACTATCTAATTCAACATTCATGTTGTCACCATGATTGTTTCCTCTCATGGTAAATAATGCAGTATGCGCCTTATCAACTGACTTGATTAAAATATTTCCTTTCTGCTGTTGATTTCTAATCGTGACTAATAAACGAAAAGAACGATCTCGATAGCCTAGCGGTAACCATAGCGTACCATTGCCGGAAACTTGTGGTCGATATATCCGTTTAGATGCAATGATCGTTGGGTAAAATTCACTGCTTTCAATTTTCCCTAACAACACATCGTCATAGCTTGAATCAAAAGATACATGTTGTTCATCCAAACCATGAGTATTATACGTGCTATCCTCTAAGTCTCTTAAATTGAAGCCTATAGAAGGTGACCATCGTAAGTGATAGGTTTTGTCTTGCTCATAGGAGAATGTACGTTCACCTTCTGAATAACTTGCCGTATTGAAGTTTTTCCACCCGCGCCAGCGTATAATTTGATTGGGCTTTATCGTTAATAATTGGCTACTCAGATTGACTTTAAGCCGGTTATCGTCATTCAGTATTTCTGCAGCAACCGGTATTTGTGAAAAACTATTGGCTAACAAGTTTTCAACATATGAGCGAGAAGCCAATACAATTGCAGGATCAATTTTAAGTTCTACATTCGCTGTATTACTTAGCTCAAAAATAACCTTTATATATAGGCTACTACCACTACCTTGAGCCAAAGTGGGTTTATACGTTTTCGGGTATTTACCGATGGCAATTAAATTATCATCTGTATCATACAGTCCAAATTCAGTAATATAAAAGTTACCATCTTCTTCAGGGATGACCGTTTCAATCACCAGCCAATGATCGTTATCCGGGTCTTGGAAAATACTATTAATAGGCCCCTGCCATTTTTCTCTAACCAGTGATGTATCCGTTTCTTTGGGGTTGGTTTCTTTACCGCCATCTTCACCACCGTCACCCACTTTCAGTTTGGTGATTTTAACCGTTTTACCCAATGCTTGGGCATTAATAATCCTGGCCTGCCCAAGCTTAGTGAGCAGACTAAAGTATTCTTGATTCAAATTTAGGCTCCTTTGGGATAGATCGTGATGGTATTAACTGCTTGATAGCCCGTCACCAGTACCCGGCAAATGTTGCTTGTCAGTTGCGTTGTAATAAATGGATAAATCTGGTGTGTCACAGCACTTTGGTAACCGGACGTCAAACAAGTACACAGCTGGCTATTCATTTCTTTGGTTAAATAGGGAATAACCGTGGTTTGTTGACCTTGTTGACATGTCACTGCCACACGCGGCATTTTTGTTTTATTGGTTAAATAAACGGTTAAGTCAAAATGACTCCGAACATTTTTAGTACGCTTAATTAGCCGATTAATATTGTCGTATTCTTTTTCAGTAAGGCCACGGGTTTCTAAATTCACATCGGCTTTAAACGTATAAGGCTGGCCGTTATATTCAAACCATTCGGTTACCGTGATATCTACACCTGTTGCAGCCAACGCTTTTTTTACCGCGCCAAGGGTGCCTTTATGTCGATGCACTTCAATGGATGCCTTAATGACATTACGCTTGGTTTGCTCTTCCCAAGCTTCGTCCCATTCATCCACCGATAAGGCCCAAGCCAACCAGGGTAAACAATTAGCCGGGCAAGACTCAGGATGCCAGACGTGATTAGGGTAAGCGGGTATTTCACTGATACGACGGGTACTGTCGGCTAACCCTTCCTCTAAAGGAGTGGTGTTATTCGGTAGTAAACTCATGAAGTTATGCGAGGGTAATGAAAATAGATTTAGCTTTAGGCGCTTGAAAAACTTTGGCTTGAATATCAGAAGTTGGAGCAATTAATTCGACGCGAGTAACGCCCCCCATATGCAACGCATCATAAATACCCGATAAGGCGACGGTTTTACCCAGCTTATAACACTGATCAACATACGTATTTAAGGCAGCCGTCGCCGTATCCATAATGGTTTTGGAAGACGGCCCTTGTTGTACATGCAGTTTCGCATCAATGGCATAGTCGATAATTTCCGCCGCTTGCACAGTAATATGATCAGTTAATGGCCTGACATCTTCATCATTTAACGCGGTTAACAACGCCTGTTTTATTTCCTCATCCGGTGCCATATCCGCTTCATCAGCCAATGGTCGCCGTAAAAAAGTAATAACCACCTCGCCCGGCTGATCAGAATACACCGAGACATCGGCAATTTGATCATGGGCATTATGCGAGTGAGCTAAATAGGCACCTACCGGGCCAGCGGTTGAATAGCCTTCGGGGCCTAATTGAATACGACGACGAAAGTCTTCATCAGATTCCATCACAGCGGGTGTCGGTGGCACTTGATTATCATCAGCCGGTTTAATGACTTTACGCTTAACGCCGTAATTCGCACCCAAATGATCTAAATCCGAACCTTGCGCATAAGCTAACATGACGGCTTTAGTCCGCTCATTAAATTGCTGGCACTTCAACATTTCACGATAAGCGCAAACTTCTAGAATCTTCATGGCCGGGTCAGATTCGACCAGTGCCGTAAAGCTGCTATCGCGCTTTTGTAAATCGGCCAGCATGGAAGCGAGGATTTCCTCGTAATCAATCGGCTCGATCACATCCGGTGCAGGTAACTGTGATAAATCAATGGCGGTAAATTCGCTCATACAATGATGCCATCCAAGGTAATGGGTTTGCCTTCGGGTAAATAAATCCCTTCTAACGCAATCAATAACTCGCCAGGTTCACCACGAAACGCTTGCACCTTGGTAACCTTTAAACGGGGTTCCCAACGGATTAAGGCTTCAGCAGTCGCTGCATAGATTTCCACTAACCACTGACCATTCATGGGGCGATCCACTAATTCAGGTAAACGACTGCCATAATCACGCCGCATCAGTCTTGTACCAATGCGGGTGGTCAGAATGTCGGTGATGGATTGGCGGAGGTGATCGAGGATAGAAAGGGGTTTACCAGTTTGTCGGTTGGTGCCTTGCATAAAAATACCGTTACGAGAACTCCCGTAACACTTAAATTATTGATCTTCTTCATTCCTTGCTTGGGATAATGCAGATGCCAGCAAACCTGTTGGCACCGCCACAAAGCCAAGCCCTATGGTTAAAATCACAAAGGTAAATAGCCTACCACCCAATGTAATTGGGTATACATCTCCATAACCGACAGTTGTTAAGGTAGCTACTGCCCACCACAAGCTGTGAAAAATCGATTGAAACTGTTCTGGCTGAGCAACACTTTCAAAATAATAAATACCCACTGCAGCTAGATATAACAAAATAATTGCTGTAAAACCAAATAATACTAACTCGGCTTTTGCAATTATCAATGCCCGGTGATAACGCCGAATAGCTTGTGAATATCTAATAATCTTTAATACTCTTAGCAACCTAAATAGCCTAACAATTCTTAGTGCTCTTAGGTCAAGACTGGTTGCTATGTAAAACGGCAAAATTGCTAGCAAATCAATTAGACCATAGAAACTAAAAATATATTTTAGTTTGCGATCTGCAAAGAAAATCCTCAATACATATTCAATAGTGAAAACAATCACTGTTACAATTTCTAGATACCTTAACAGTTTTCGACTAGAGGCTGATAAATCTGGTAGGGTTTCAATTGAGAAAGTAAAGACTGATAAAATTATAAATGCATATATTAAATAATCAGCAAGTTTTATCAGCTCATCTTTATTACTCAGCTTTAGTGCTTGCATACTATCCATAGCTATCTCCTAAATCAATCATCCATGATTAGGCAAGGATAGTATGTAGCTAGCCTAACTGTGCAATTTACTGTCTGTTCCCTGTTGGCACCGCTGTACTGTGGCCAACAACATCATGCTTGTGTCCGTTATAAATATCCCGATCCGCCTGCATACTGCGGGTGTGATCGGTTATTTCTTGAGTGGCTTTAATATTTCCCTCAACCAATAAATCACCGACAAAATGAATACCTTCAGGGCTAATTAGCTTGGTATTACCTGCCCCCGTTAACTCAATGATTAATTCATCATTGCCTCGGTGATAGCTAAACCGGGCATGATTTTTAAACTGCCATACCGACTCATCTGGATCATGGCTAGGGGTTGGGTACTTGTTTTGATAGACAGCCGGTAACACAAAACCATTGGCTAATTCGCCACTGGGGGATAACACAATGACTTGCTCACCCACTTCCGGTGCCCACCAGCTTTGGTCATTACCAGCTCTGGTAGTTAACCAAGGTAACCAACCAGAGGTTAATTCATCAATTTGAACCCTGACGCGAGTGCGTTGATGGTCAACTTGGTGAATGGTGCCAGGGCGAATTAAGTTAACTAAAAGCCGGTAAAGCTCATTAACGCGAAACAACTCGGTAGTCATCTTTATGGGGGATTCCAATCTCAGGGGCATCACTGCATAAGACAGTGGTTGGTGGTGTACCGCTGTCTTGCCAGATTGATGCTTCGGTTCTAATCACTTGCTGCCAATTCACTTGCCAGCGCTCGTAGGGTGTCTCACCCAGTGACATAACTTCTTGATCAGCGGTAATGTTTTTCGGGAAGTCCAGCGCGTCGCCTAAGTCCCATTGATTTGCATTAATCAGTAATGATACTTGAGTCGCCAAATCCCCAGCGTAGCCGACTTGATGGCAACAATAGGCAGTTAAGTTACATTCTACTGCGCCAGGCCCGCTCCAATCGTTAGCAGGCTTAATTTGTCGTAGCTTAAGGACAATGGCGGGTAATACCGGCTGAACTAGTTGGTAATCAGTCAGCGCGGTATTGGAAACCGTAGACAGCTGCTGCTGTACATTATTTAAAAACTGTTTAATTGGGCTTTTGTCTGGGGTGCTTTGCCGATCTGCCACTAAGGCTAAATCACCCCAGCACTCAAACTCCATAATCACCGAGTGCAGCATTTTTTCGGGTTCAAAGCCATCCGCACTGGATATCAGTTGCAGCCCCAAGCTTGCAAACTCAGTTATACACTGCTTTTGTAGCAAATGTGCTTGGCCATAATTTTGGCTCCAAACAACCACCTGAAATACGCTGTTTTGTCCACTGATTTCAGTGGTATTAATACGGCCACTGCCTTGAGCTGCATTCACCCGATGGTAAGTGATGGCTGGGTATTTGGCTTTTTCAGGTAGTATGGTTGGGTAAGCTCGATCATCCACTAATGCGGACAAGGCTTGTTGGATTTTAATTTCAATCATTTAGCAATTCATCAAGCCTTTTTTCAATCAGCTCGATAACCTCCTGCTTAGCGTTGGAAAAATTGGATTGATCAACAGCGGGTTGAATAAAGGGCTTCTTGGCTTTTTGCCGGTTGTTGCCATATTCCATGGCTAACGCTTTTTGTACGACCGATGGCTGGTGTTTTTTTTGCGAAATGCCGGAATAAACCACCGCAAATTGGTCTTTAGCAAATGATTTATGATTAAGCGCTTTTTTTAGTTCACCGGTATCAATCGGTGCATTCTGCTTCATCTGCTTTTTAACCGGCTTGATAATTTCTAACAATCCTTGCCGTACTGCCCGGTTAATGAGCTTTTCTTCAATATCACGAAACTGCTCGGTTAACTCTTCCACATCGGTTAAATTCAGATTAAGTTTCATGCGCTTCACACATCAGCTGTAGCTCGCGATTAGCTTCTCTGGGGTTAAGTGGCGCATGAATTTCAAATACTCGATCTTTGTACTTCACCCGATACTGTGACTTAATCCCTGGCCGATAGCGAATCGTTATTTTGTAATTAATGGCGTTATTAATTTGCTGGGCAGCAAAAAACTCTTTACCTGATATGGGATCAATGGCGGCTCTTGTTGTACATACCACGACCCAATTTTTAGTGGGCTGGCCAAATTCATCCTTAATCAACTCAGGTTTTTCAATGGCAATACGATGTTTTAAGCGGCCGGCTCTCATAGGGATTTAAAACGGTATTTATTCCAAATAGCTTGGGTCGATAACGGTAATTCGCTGACAACCCCTCCAATCACTACAGACTCCCGGTTGTTATACCAGTGGCCAATTAGCATGAGTAAACCAATTTCAATTTCACGGGTGATCATCACGGCTGTATCAGTAGGGTTTTCCTTCACTAACGGACGTTGTGTGGTGCTTTCAAAGTTAGCGATAGCCGCCTCGGTTAATACTTGCAAATAGGCGTCATCTTCGGTTAACGCCTCATCAATATTGAGATGCTTTTTTACTAACTCAAGGTTAATCATCTTGATTTAAAGTATGAAATGTAGATAGCAATTTGGTAAAGAGTACCAATCTAAAGTTTGCACTGAATTTGCACATTTTATACGTTGAAATTGCACATATTTTAAGTAACATGGTTAATGTATTTTTTTAAAACATTTAATATTCATGCACCTTTCCAGGAACATATTTTATATGAAGAAATACCTACTATTCTTTGGCCTCATCTGTATAAATACTACCAATGCATATGAAAATATTTATTCCTGCCCAAAATACAAACAGCAAGAAATAACGGTTACTAAATGGGTTGTTAGATCGAATAAAACCTGTAGAGGCTGGGTTTCAGGATGCTATGCGACTACAAGCGGTGGCTATACATCATTAGGTTCTGCACCTAGGTTTGATTCTCCTGAAGAGGCCAAAAAACGTATGGGGGCAAGTGATGAATTTTTAGAAACTGTCACTGAAAAAATTAGAGTGTGTAAAATGTAACATTTATTAATAGCCAGGAGTTCTGGCTATTAAAAGTGGTTAACCCCCTTTAATTTGTAATACCTTAACAGCATTGCTATCCAACAACATATTCCCCACCCGCTTGGTGGTATAAAACGACACAAAGGGTTTATTGGTGTAGGGATCGCGCAACACTCGGGTACCAATCCGATCTAAGATCAAATACGCCCGCTTAAAGTTACCAAAGGATATCGGCGCTTTTTTCGCGGCAATGTCATCGACTTGCTCATTTTCTGTCAGCGAATAGCCTAGTAGCCGTGAAGGCTCACCGGCTTGTAAGCCAGGGCTCCATAAATAATTACCGTCATTATCCTTCATCAGCCGTACTTGCCCAACACTGGTGCTGTTCATCATCCAGCGAGCACCGGTGCGGTATTTACGTTTTAAAGCGTACAACAGCTTTAACAGGTCATCTGCTTCGAGCTTAGCGGTGGCGGTATCCAAATACTGCAATTTGCCAAACGCTCTTTTATCATCGGTCTCCAAAGTGCGAGGATAAGCAAACAATCCCTTTGGCTTGTCGTTACCATCACCACGGGTAAAGGCAATTTCTTCTTGTTCGCTAAATTCTTCGCCAACTTCCCCCACTAAAAACTGTTGTACATTAAAAAATGCATCATCCAGCATGGTTTGCGTGGCTTCAGGATTGGCGTAAATCTCTCCCCAGATGGGTGTAATCGTTTTGAGTTTAGGGGTATCCGTTTGTGGTCTTGGGTCTGTTTCCCCTACCCAGCCGGATGTGGCTCGGCCTTCTTTACGTAATTTTTTAAACTCAGGCGTTGATAAGGTTTGGCTGGCGCAAACCGAACGCATCACCACTTGATCACGGCCAAAACCGATAATTTGCCGGTCTAATTGTTCCGGTACCGCATAACCGCCATCCTCATCATTGCCGGTTTGCATGGTTTTGGTTTTTAAATCATCGATCTGGTCGGTTTTACCTTTTCTGACAAATTGATCAAAGGCTTTTTCATATTCGGCGTTTTGTTGTTTACCGCCAAACGTGCTGCCGGGGCGATTCGCTTTGGTTTCCAGTTCTTCAAACTGACCTTTGAGCTTTTCCAGTTCTGAGAGTTTGTCATTGATTGACTTCAGTTTGCCTTCCACCAATCCATCCAGCGCGTCACCTTTTTCTAAGGTCGTTAAGCGTTCATCATTGGTTTTTTTAAACTCATTAAAGGCACCACCTAATGCCTCAATTGTTTTATTAATCTCTTCAGCGTAAGCCATTGATTTATCCTTTTAAGGTTTGAATAAGGGATTGCAATTGATTCACGGTACTTGATAACTCAGCGTCTCGCTGATTCAAGGCGTGATAACCATCGGCCATTAAGCCTTTGGCTTGGGCTCGCGATAAACCGGCTTCGCGCAGGAATCGCTCAAAGGTTTTGGGGCCACCGTCAATGGCGGATTTAACGCCATCCACCGTGGCCGATTCATTAGCAGGAAACGTCACTAAGGACACTTCCCATAATTTCACTTGTTTTAGACGATAGGTGTCGGTGTCTTCATCCCATTCGCCACCACCTTGGGGAGTAGTAAAGCCAATCGATAACCCGGTGACTGAACCGGCTTTTAAATGGGCATACGCCCGCTTCGCTAAGGGATCATCGTCTATTAATAATTTCCCCTCTACATACAGGCCGTGATTATCTTCCACCATTTTGGTATAGACGCCGATAGGCTCGTCATAACGGTGCTGCCACAATAAAGCCGGTAATTTATTTTTCTGTTGCCACTGATTCAGTGATTGTAAAAAAGCGCCTTTTTCAACCACATCACCGTAACTGTCTTCCACATCAAACACCGAGCCATAACCCGCAAATACCCCTGACTCGTCTATCGATTTAATTTCAAAGGGTTTAGCAATCTTAGTGAGTTTCATTTTTCTCTGGCTCTTTACCATTAATCAGCATATTCATGGGGGTTAAATAAATATCGCCGCCATCCCTTGGGTCTAAATCTTCCAGTGCCCGAATTTCATTGGGCGATAGTGAGCCGGTTTGTTGCAGCTTGGTGTAAAACTCGGCACGGGATTTCATATCCCCTCGCAACAGGCTATTCACATTAAACTTGGCAAAGTGGCTGGCACGTTTGACTTCAGGAATTAAACTCACCTGAATCCGCTGCTCAATCCGGGTTAAATACGGCACCAGTGCATTGACCACAAATTCTTGGGCTTGATGTTCAATATTGGAAAACGTGGCTTTTTCTAAATCACCCACCATATGGGGTGGCACGCGAAATAACCCACAAATTTCCGAGCGTTGGTATTTGCGGGTTTCTAAAAACTGAGCATCATCTGACGTCATGCCCACACTCACCCATTGTAAACCCGCCTCTAAAATCGCGACTTTATGGGCGTTATCTAATCCTTGATATTGATCATCCCAGCTTTGTTTAACCCGCTTAACCACATCATCCGTTAACTGCTGATCCGTGCTTAAAATGCCCCCAGGACGCGCCCCATTACTGAATAATTTAGAACCGTGTTTTTCCGTGGCTAAACCCAAGCCAATGGCATTGCGGGCATAGCTAATGGGTGACACGCCTTTGATGCCATCAACGGAAAACCCCTTTACATGGAAGACTTCATCAGCGGTAAGAATGTCGCGGCTACCATTAGCGAAGGTGACATCGTAAACCAGGGTGTAATTGTCCAGTAATTTGGGTTCTACGTTATCTGGGTTTAAGGGTAGTAGTTCCCGTAGCTCACCCTTTACCGTATTTTTATAGGCGTAAAAATTACCTCGCAAACATAAATGGGTAATGCACAACTCCCATAACTCTTGGGAGGTCATATAACTGTTCGGCGACAGTTTAAGTAGGTGATAAAGACGACTCCCAGTGGCTTTTACCCGTTTTTCACCTTGCTGCACAAAATAATTCAGCGGTAACTGGCCAACTGATTCAGCCAATACCCGAATACAGGAAAACACCGTGCAACAACGCATGGCACTCTCAGGCGTAACCGTGATATTGGTATCAGTTTCATAACCCATGCCTAACGCTTGCAGCAAAGCATGGGAATCAAATGGGACCGCCTGACTTTTGGTAAACAGTTTTTTAAAAAAACTCATAGAAAACGAATGCCGTGGTTTTCGTACACTTTATTTAATGAAGGGTTGTCATCGTCGAGCATCGAGCGGCCAATACCCATAATTAATGCAACGGCACCATCAATTTTGTTATGGGGTTTTTCTTTGCGCGGAAAGATATTTTCGTTAGCGTCTTCTTTCACCGTTACGTTCGACATCATCCAGGTTAAAATGGGGTTGCCATCGTGGTGAAGTCGTTGGGCTTTTATCGCGGCTTCTAACTCTTTCATCGCCGGTGAAAAGTTAGAGGTGGTTTGAGGAAATTTAACCGGATTTAAATGGTATTGATCCAGTTCTTGTGCCAGTTGTACCGCGCCCCAAGGGTCATGGGGAATTTCCCTGACTTGATGTTGCTCGGATAGTTCTAGAATATCTTGCCTGACTTGACTGTAATCAATTTCAGCCCCATCAGTTTTCGTTAAATAACCCTCGTTTAACCACTGCTGATACGCAGAGTGGTTTTTATTATTCTCGTCATAGATCGTGTCTTCCGGTAAATAGTGACGAGAAAAGGCATAATAATGCTGTTTATCTGCGACTTGACGGGTAAATACCTGCACAAAAGAACAAATATCAATGTGTGAGGATAAGTCAATGGCAAAAACAGCCTCATCGCCTTTAAAATCGTCAAGGGATAACCTTTTATCACAGCAACGATGCCAATCGACTAAATTAATCCAGGCTTCACGGGCATTGACCCAAACATTCAGGTGCTTCGTTTTAAATGGATTTTGGCGGCTGGCATTGGCGACAGCACTGGCTTGCTGGGATAATAAAAAATCCTCCAATACCGATACATTGTAATTCGGATTGGCTTTGATTAATGCTTCCGGTTGGGTCCAGTCGTCGTCTTCATCAATGGTATAAATCAGCCCCCACAGTTCATCATTCGGCACGGAACCGTTAAGGATATTAATCACTTCTTGTCGTTTATCATAACAAGGCCCAGCAATGTTAAAGCCTGCCGTGGTAATCACAAATAATAATGGCTGCTCTCTAGCGCCCATACCTGAACGCATGGTGTCGTATAAATCACTGGTTTGGTGTTCGTGGTACTCATCAATTAATGCACAACTGGGTGAAGCACCATCACCCGGATTACCAATCAACGGTTCAAAGCGGGCATGATCTAATACAATATGCATGTTTTTCGCATTGATTTGAATGCCCGCATGTTCCTGCAGCTTCGGCCTTTTCTCGACCATGATTTTGGCTGGTCGAAACACCTCCCAGGCT
Source organism: Spartinivicinus ruber (assembly GCF_011009015.1). NCBI lineage: Bacteria > Pseudomonadati > Pseudomonadota > Gammaproteobacteria > Oceanospirillales > Zooshikellaceae > Spartinivicinus > Spartinivicinus ruber. The sequence continues at coordinate 1,382,876 of NZ_CP048878.1, read as the reverse complement.
TGTTTTTCAGTGGTAGCGCCTGAGTAAACCTCTGCACCAAACTCACCATCCATGGCAAAGCAATATAAGCCAACGCCTGCCGCCAAAATGGACTTGCCGTTTTTACGGGGGACTTCGTAATACACCTCACGATAACGGCGGGTGTGGTCTTTTTTTCTGCACCAGCCAAATGGCACACCAAACGCAAAACACTGCCAGGGCTCTAAATGAATATTTTGCTTTTTAGAGGCCCACTTGCCTTTGGTATGCGGCAGTAGCTGAACAAATTTACAAATGCGCTCGGCTTTTTCCTCATCAAAATAATAAGGGAAATCAGGATCATCAACTTGGGTTAAGTCAGTTAAATGGCGCTGACACGCTTGAATAACGTATTGGCAAGCCGGTATGTCACCAGAGACCACCGCTTTCGCATAATGTTCAGCTCGCTCGTAATTCGTCATAGATTAAATTCGTTGGTTTCTTCCGCTGGCTGGCCAACCGCTAATCGAGCACGACTGGCAGGATCAAGACCCAACTTGGCACCGTAGCTATCCACCTGTTTAATGGATTCGTTCGCCACGGTACAAGCCGGGCTTTTCTTTAAGTTACCGTTGTTATCTGTGACCATAATGCCGTGTTGTTCTATCGCTGCTTCAGCGGCCCGCCAGCGCGCGTATGCCGTACAAAAGATTTCCAGGTTATGAAAGTCAACTTCAGTTAATACACCACTCTTGATTAACTTCGGGGCTAGATAGCCCCACAACTCTGTAGCAGTAGCATCCAACCAGGCAGGTGGGTCAACATTAGTCAGTGCACCATAACTCGGTTCATCATGATTTAAAGCCCGTTTGCCGGGATTCCCCGCGAGTAACTTCTGCTGGGTGGGCTTTGGTTTTCGACCTCTAGCCATCGCATGTTGTAATTTTTAATTTCGCGGAAATAAAAAAATTCTTGAAACGCTCGATACCTAGCTACAAGCCACAGAGATTAACCCCGCCCCCCTATGGCATTATTATTAATACCTTGCCATTAATTGTGGGCAGCATTGCTTAGAAAGGCTCTCAGGCAGTCTTAGCGACGATAATTTTTTTCTTGATCGGTTTTTTTCTGGTGACAAGGACGACAAATGGCTTGTAGATTTTCAAGTGCATCATCACCGCCTTGGCTCTTGGGTTTAATGTGGTCAACACTATTCGCAGGTGTGTATTTATTCATTAATAAACACGCTTGGCATAAGTAAGTATCACGTTCTAGTACTAGCTTGCGCAGTCTTTCCCATGGCTTACCATAGCCACGCTGGTGACGATTACCTTTGTTCTTTTGCCACTGAGTCCAGCCTGATGCTTGTTGTTTATGTTGCTCACAATAACCGTGTTTTTCTCGGGTTAAACCATTGCAACCTAATGATCGACAAGGACGAGGTGTGCGCTTAGGCATGATGTTCTTTAGTGTTGCTATCTACGTCAGTAGTAGTTAGTGAGTAATTAAATAGTGAAGAGACTAAAACGACTAATAAGATAAATCGCATAATAAATACCTAAAAAAAAGCCCACCGAAGTGGGCAAGCTTCCTTTTGAGTTTACTGGTTAAATTAATGCACTAATAATGCTTGATTCAACTGTTTTGCTAGAAATGTTAGTCCTTTTGGGGTAACCCTAACTTGCTCAACTATCTTTTCTGTTCCATCGGAACGGTATACTTCAGTCACTTTATGTTCTAACAGGCCACGTTGAATTTTATCCTGATACGCTATCCAGTTGGCATTACCGGTCCGGCGATATATCCATTTATTTTCAGATAACCAATTAAATAAATCTTTTGGCCTCACTTGTAAGTCTTTAGCTGCATTAGTAATGCACAATGCACCATCGGATTCAGCAATGCGATGATAGGCCTCTGCTTGCGGTTTCATTACTTCTATTTGCAGGCTTTGTTCTTGTATTTTTTCCATTGATTGAGCCAAGATACCTGCAATTTGTTGTGGATTAGACCAATCAATTTGAGTTAGTCCATAGCTGCCAGTTTTGCGAATACTTGGCAATACTTCTCCCATTACCCACTCTTCAAACTTTTGAGCCTCTGGAAGTTTAGATTTAACAATTAACCTAAATATATCACTTTCCGGAATGATCGCTAACTCTTGAACTCCACTAGTGGTGGGGAGGTAACGTTTCGTTACCCCCTTACAATGACGACCTATTGTAGCGTTTGGATTGCTATAACCTAATAGTTTTGCAACATCTTTAGCCACAAACCAAGGTTCACCATTTTTGTCGATAACACGAATTGATGAGTGATTAAATTCGAAAGGAATAATATTCATAAATTACCTATCTTCTTTATTGTTTTAAAAAAAGCCCACAAGAGTGAGCAAGGTTGGGGGTTGTAGGAAGCCTTACTCTTTATCTATATCAGCACCACCTCGATTTACCTGCTGATAAAACAAAACCGTCTCTCGTTTATCCTGCCGGTGCTTATACACCCAATTAACAACAACAGTAGTCGTGGTCAGAATAATACCGATTATCACACCCCAGTCTTTAAGTGTTAGACCTGCAATCACAGTGGCAGCACTGGCGACATAAGGGGCATTGGATATGATTTTGTCAGTTACCATCTGGTTAACCGTGTTGTCAGTTATTTACCAAATTTATTCGTTAAATACTGAACTAACACACTACGCAGTATTCTTCTAAATCCAAAGGTATCGATAAAAACAAGGGCTAAGGCATATAAGTACCACTCAGGCACGCTAGCTTTTAAGGCATCAAAGCCATCCTGAATATAAATACTCATGTCAGGCAAAAAACAAATGACTAGGGGTAAAACCGTAATAATCAACAAAAAGTCATCTTTCCAGCCTCGCGACTGAATACTCAACGAATCTAGCTCTGAAGCACTGATATTACCTTGCTGAATTTCGTCTAATTGCTTTTGGTGGATGGCTTGCTTAAGTTCGGCTTTGTGTTGTTTGTTGGTTAAATAGGATTGAAATAAACTACTAACGGCTGTGATGATAGTGGCTATCATTTAGTTTGCACTTTCTATTTAAGTAGTCTTGGGAATACTTATTGCGTTGGTGATTACAGTAAATTAATAAACCAATGGCAGGTAATGCAGTGCCAATAAAGGTGGCTGCAAGAATAATGAAAAAGCTAATCGTTAACTCCATTCTGGCTATATTTCCTAATATCCTTAACCGAAATCCACCACTCAGGCACATCAAAGTTAGGGCAGGTTTTCCCAGGGTCTAAACCACAATGGCCAACTACTTCAGCATCAGGATATTTCAATAGCCAATCGTCAATTACTTTTCCTAAGCTAATTAACTGACCGGAAGTAATGCAGTTACGGCCAATTAAGCAAACACCCAGGCTACATTGATTATGGCCTTTAACATGTGCACCAGGCCAGAACTCAGGGCGTCCATTCTCAACGGTGCCATCACGTTTAATCACTTTATGGTATCCGATGCCATCCCACCCCCGTTCTTTATGCCAGCGATGGATATCCTCAGCTGATATATCTCTATCGTCTGGTGTATCAGAACAATGCACAACGAGTTTAGTGATTTTCATAGTTAAAAAGAATTAACTTGCTCTAAAGTAGATTTAGGGAATACGTCTTTATGTGGGGTAGCACCATCAAACCAACGGCATTCGACAGTTGAAGTATTTACATTAATAACAGTCATTACTGGCCCGCCTGATTTTAATCTAACAAGCGAGCCAGCGTATAAATTAGTAGTGTCCATAGTGATATCTAGTAGGGAAATGGTTTTCTGCAGGCATAAAAAAAGCCCCATCGAATGATGAGGCTTTTCCCGAAACTTTCTATACTTGAATGCACTTTAATTTAGACATAAAAATACATTCTGGAGTTAGAGTACACAATTCAGCGCACCCTGTCAAAACTTATTCTGATTTTTTTTCAACAAATTCATTTAAATGCCAAAGCACCTGACCATGCCAATAATGAATTTGCTTTAATGTTTCTGTATAACGTGTGTGCCAGCGCTCACGCCAACATTTATCACTCATACCACAAAATTTAGCTAAGTCTTTTTTTAACGGCTCCCGTTTTCCATTATTACAATTACATTTTCTATACTTATTTGAACGACGATCAACACCTGTTCCTTTACAGGAATTACAAATGTTTTCTGTTATCACTTCATTAATCATCTGTCTTGCAAATTGTTTAAAGAAAATTAGGGAACGCTTTTTGTCATTTGGCCATGGTTCGCGCCATTTCTCCTTCACCCCCACACCTATCACATACTTTTGAACCAGGGTATCCAACTCATACAACACAGTCTTATCACCTGCATACTTTAACAATCCTAATAAGTACGCCTCTCGTGGTAGGTTACCCATACCTAATGCACCAGCAACATCTTCAGCGGTTAATTGGGGAGTACCACCAGGCACACCTTCGTAATTGATACTGCCATGGGCTAATAATGCCATTACGTTTGCATTTACCATACTTCACTCCTTCAAGGGTTTATTCGTTCTTACTAATATGGTCTTAGCCTCTCTAGCACGATAAGTAGCGGCAAATTGGAGGCTTTATTCTTGTTGTTGGTTTTCTTGATTTATGCTTGTTGATTTGGTGTTAGCCGCTCTAATTCAGGTATTAGCGACTGATTTAGACTTAATGCGTTGTACTTAGTTTGTTGTGTGTCTCACCCCCTAATTCGGTCTCAGACTGTCTAGCACGCCTACTAGGAACTAGCAGACAACAGCTTTTGTATAAGCTCTACCGCTCGGCCACTGTGGATTAGCTCGCTGTTGCAGCGGTAGATGTTCCAGCCGAGGCTCATTGCTTCGTGGTATTTCTCCATGTCGTTGGCAAAGCCCTTGCCTCGGTTGTGTCTTCCGTTTACCCATCCACCGCCTTCTACCTCAACGGCTAACTTTTTATCTGGCCAGGCGAAGTCAAAGCGCCATTTTCTAGTTGGGTGGAATCTATATTCAGTGAGTGGCTTAGGTAGCTTGTGTGCTTTTAAGTAAAATTCTAAAGTGGTTTCAAGCTTGCTCACTGATTAGCTCTTTTTTTGTTATAGGGAAAAGATCATCAATCTTTTTCATAAGGTTTTCAGGAATCCTGTATGCTCTAGTGGTTTGCCCATCAGGAGTAAAACCGATCCATTTCTTAGTCAGTGTTTTACCGTCATTTCCATGACAGTAAGTAACACCGGCCCAATCTTCTCGATCATAGCGATAATGCTGTTCACCCAATCCACACTGACAAATTGATTTTTTCCAGTTCATACCTCACCCCCGTTATTTATGTCCTTAGTTGATTAACACCTTTCTACTGCGTGGCCATGTAATTGGCTTAGTTTTAAATAAACTTCGTACATGGCTTGAGCTTCATTGTCTGGTCCACTGCGGGTGTGCCATTCAACTATTCCATCTAGGCTGTATGTGTTGCCTTTTCCGTCTTCCCATACCCACTGACCGGGCTTTACGTTTATTGCGGTTTTACTGACAGCGGGCTTGACTAACTGCTTAAACATTGATTTTGGAAACTGCTGTTTTATGAGTGGCAAGTTGATGCTTGTCATTTTGTTTCCCTTATCCAAGTTTTTAATCCTTCTGGTAGAGGACAGTGGTTTTTAGCAAGTAGGTGTAAGCATTCGATATACGACTGATGTTGGGTGCCGTAGCGCTTTTCAAAACGTGCCTTGTATGGGTGGATTGCCCAGCCTTTTAATATGTTATGGCCGGTTCCGTCTTGGTGGTGTCCAGCACATAGGGGTAATACATACCAATGAGCGTGGTCTTTAGTTCTGCCATCGATATGGTGGATTGATACCCAGTTGTTGTAGCTGCCTGCTTTTCTGCATGCAATACAGCCGACGTGTTCTGCCAGGGTATCATGAAATTGTTTCTGCTCTTTGGTTACTGTACGTCCAGATAGCAATTTATTGCTCCTGAATCTAAATTGAAAAAAGAAACCAGTTTAAAACTGAGGCTTAGGTAAATTATGAAGGGAAAAAAAAGGCATGTTTAGGTGCAATATTGCACTTTAGCTACATTATAGTAAATTTATAATTGACAGTAGACTAGTGCTTCAACCAAAAAGTTCTTTCACTACTCAAGGCAACAGGTGATGCCTGTCTGCTTTGATATACTGGCTCATTCTTAGAGATACAGCATAAGTCAAGGTGAAAAAACTTTATTGTTAGACTACTAGTATCAATCAATTATAAATTGAACCTTGGATGTTATTCGACTATACCACTTATAAGAATAATTCTTAAAAGGCAATATAAATAATGGCCCCTAACACGACAACTAGCGACATAGGTGTGAATCATAGTATTATTTCTGAAAAGGTACCTCATAAAAAAATACATCATTTAAAAATCAGCTTGGAATTTTGCGAGGCTAAATGGTCAAACAAAGAAAATAACAAGCTCACTGATAGAGCTATCCGTTTTCAATTAACTGCTGCTACCTTAGTTTTATCATTAAAAAATGCAAAATTTGATATTCATTCTGAAGACGAATTAAGTTATATGCTAGATTTAGAAATGACATACAAACTTAATGAAAATAATGCAACTGAAAGATCTTCGACTCACGAAGCAAATACAGGGCTAGGAATAAAAGGGGTAAAACCTTATTTTGATAATAAAGGCATGGATAAAAAGTCTATTAGTGAATGTAACTTTAGAGGATATGAATACGATAATCATTTTTGTATAATTGAGAGAAACTCATCAAATCCTAAAAAGCCTGAGTGGCGCTTTAAGTCTACAAAGATTAATCATCCTTTGTCAGGCAAATTGACTAAAAAAAAATTAGGTATAGTTAGGAGTGAAGAACATTCACTAGAATATCATTCGAGCTTTATAGTTTATTGTAATGACATTATTATAACTCATTACCCTAAGTACAAAATACCTTTTAGTGGTTTAGTGAAGGTATATTTAAGAAACAAAATCTCAAAGCTAATCAGCAATAAATCTCATGAGTATTATCTTGAAAATTCTCAATAAATTGCTATAGATAGAAGGATAGCTAATGCTGACAAATCCTAAAGAATTATTCGACGAACTTGAGAAAATAGTAAATAAACTAGAACATAATTCAGAAGTTTCTTTCAATGAAGCGCTTGAAGCGTGGGGTTTAAGTTTAGATAACTTAAGCCAGATTGATCTTTGTAAAGAAAATATGAGAAAGGCTTATCTAAAAGAAGCCAACCTAAAAATGACTAACTTAATAGAAGCTAATCTAGTAAAAGCTGACTTAGAAAATGCTGATCTAGAAGAAGCGAACCTAAAAATGGCTAACCTAAACAATGCTAACCTAAACAATGCTAATCTAATCAATGCTAACCTAAACAATGCTAATCTAGAAAGAGCTTTCTTAATAAGAGCTAACCTAAATATGGCGAACCTAAAGATGGCGAACCTAAAGATGGCTAGACTAAACAAAGCCAACCTAAATAAAGCTAACCTAAACAATGCTAATCTAGAAAGAGCTTTCTTAATAAGAGTTAACCTAAATATGGCGAACCTAAAGATGGCGAACCTAAAGATGGCTAAACTAAGATTGGCTAACTTAATAGAAGCTGACCTAGAAGAAGCTAACCTAAACAAAGCTAAACTAAATGCAGCTAACCTAGCAGGAGCTAACCTAGCAGGGGCTAATCTGGAAGGAGCTAATCTAGAAGGAGCCAATCTAGAAGGAGCTAATCTACATCATTGTAAAATGGATTTAATATGGGTTAAAGAATTCAATTTACAATATTTAAAAACAAATAATGATACAAAGAGTGTGCTAGTAATTATGGAAGGCCCTACACCTCCATCTGATACACAAAAGTTAGCGTAACTCAATTTTATGTTATTAACTGCTTTAGAATAGGAGAAGTTATCTATAAAAATTTTATTTATTTTTCGTAATATTAAATACTTGTCTTCGTGAAAGCCCATACTTAATCGCAATAAGGTCTCCTCTAGAAGCACCTGACCTTGGTTTTACCTTTTCATACTCTTGCCTTACCATTCGGTTTCTAAGCGTCTTAAACTCATTCTTAGCTGGCAAGTTAATGGTTTGGCCTTTAAAACGGACTGCGATCTTACTGGCTAACTCCTGCCCCACTGCCAAAGTGATAAGGTGGTCCTTGCCTATAACACGGGGGATGTATACCCTAGCCCCCCCAAGACACTGACCTAGCTTTATAGCTGCTTGTTCTCCAATGGTTTCAGTTAGTTCATTCATTATCGACATGGTGCATGTCCTCATTTTGTAATCATAAAGCACAAGATGTGAACTTCTATAATTGGCTTGGGTCATATTGATTGCACGGTAGCCCCCGTGTGCATTGCTTCGTTTTACTCACTACTCCCTCAACCTGCGTTGACGAAGCAGTGCTTTTTTTAATTCCTGCCCAACATCCGATATATTTCGTTCATTGCGTCCTTTGGGTTATTTAATTGATCCAGCCCTTTTTCTTGTAACTGCTTTTTTTGCTGATCATCGTGGTAAGCCTTGTTTCGTTCAGCAATGGTTTGTTGTACTTGGCCAGGTAACGCTTTGGGTATATCACTGATGGGCTCGCCCTTGAGTATTTTCTTGGTGATAAAGTCGTAGTTTCTGGTGAAGACAGGCAGTATGTGTTTTTCTGCCATTGACTTTAATTCAAAGAAACCCGTTTGTTTTGCGGCTTCGTATACGGCTTGGTGAGTCCATTTAGCTTTGCCAGGGTTAAGCTCATGAGCATGCTTGCATGCTTCAAGGTAAGCCGTTTCTGGCTCAGGTAATCCCAAATCTTCAGGTTGAGGTGTACACCATTTGATGAACGTGCCAGGAGCAGGAAAATATTTATCATCAATTGACCGAGCTTTATCAAACCCATGGCGTAACTGCTCAAAACTCAAAATGCCATTTTTGATAAATGCTTTGGTCCATTCTTTTTTAGCAACGGCCTCTGCTCGATCATCAGGCAATGACAACCGCCAAGCGGGTCTGATGGATTTCATTCGCTCAAAAACCTGATTAATGATTTTTTCAGTTTGCTCTCGGTTGATTGTTTGTTGCTGGTTGTGGTGTATATCCTGTTGCACAGGTTTAAAATTGATTTTTGAAACGATTTGGTTTACTTGTTCCATGACTAAAAGTCTCCTAAGTCGTTGATCCAGCCTTCTCCTGACTGCATGTTTTCGCACTGCTTCTGGATTTGTTTTACTTGCTGCTCGGTTTTTTGATCCAAAGCTTGATCAAGCTGTTGTTGCCTTTGATGGCGTGGCCACTGATCTATCAAATGTTGAATAAAACGGGCTGTCCAAGCTGGATGCAAATCACCCCGACCAATCCAGTAGAGCTTAAACTCATCAAGTTTTAAGTTGGCAAAGTCAGGATTAATCCCTGCTCGGATTAAACTGGCTTTTACTCGTTTCCAGTCAGGACTCCAATCCTCCGTCATGGGATCACCCTGGGGTTTTATTCGGGTTTCGTATTTTTTTTGAAAAATATCAGGCTCTGAATTTTTGACCTCGCGCGAAGTTGTTGTCGTTGTAGATGATGATTCTAATGATGGTTTGGGGGTCACAGGTGAACCCCTCCCCAGGTCACTAGTGCACCCCTCCCGGTTCACTGGTGAACCCCCTATATTTTCAGGTAGTTCATTTTGAACTCCCTCAATATTCAAGGGCGGGTCATTTTGATCCCCCTCATTTTCTTCAGTTTCAGAGAGGGTATTTAAATTAATTTGGCAGCCTACATGTAAATAAAAATAATTGGATGTGCTTGCACCACTAGCAGCGGCTCGTTCAAACTTTGTTAATACACCTAATTTTGCTAAAGACTTGATATGTCGTTTGACTGTTGAACGTGATAATGATGTTTTTTCCGCAATTGTATCCATAGCCGGCCAGCAGTAACCCTGATCATTCGCATTATCTGCCAACGCTAATAAAACTATTTTTTTATTGGGTTCAAGGTTTGAGAGGGTAAACGCCCAAGCAATCGCTTGTACACTCATAAACACCCCTCCTGAATTACTGCATTGGTGTTGATTTTTTCGGCAGTTTTCTGCATAATATCTACATCCTTTTGTTGTTAAAAAAACTGCTTCGCTTTGACGGGTAAAGCAGTTTTTTTATGCCTGAAATTTATCCCCGCCAATCTACAGCTAAGAAAATCAGCGCGTAAAAAGACCCTGCCAGCAAAAACAATTGATTTGCTAGCCACTAAATTAGGTTTTAATTAAGTTTATTGAGCGTTAAACCCAATAATTGATAACGGTTAAGTTACCCAGACTGGGACTTTGGATTAATGCATCGTGGTTTTACTACTTCCATATCAGCTCTCCTTTATATTGGATACTGTATAAGTAGACATACTTGTTAGTTTCAATGACAGCTAAACAGAAACTCGGTATAGTTTTTACACAACATGAGCGCTAGAACGACGAGAGCCGGGTGTTCCCGTCTCCTTTAACACTCACCCCCAAACTTTGGCGTAAGGGTGCCTCTCAAGCACTAGTGTTAGTGTTGATAAGGGTTTATTATGAGGCCGGGCTTCCTGTGAAGGAGGTCCGGCTTTTTTTATATGTCTAGAATATTATTAACTGAATACTTTGTTGTCAATACAGGCAACGATTTTGGTTACTATTTTTCATTAAAATTTTTATATGCAAGAATGAATACTAAAAATAGCGAGCTAAAAGATAGACTCAGAGTATCAAGACAGGCTACACACCTGTCACAACAGGAGCTTGCTGACAAGCTAGGTGTGACTAAGTCTGCTGTAGGTGCTTGGGAGACAGGAAGAACAAGCCCATCACAGATAGTGCTTAGAGAGATGTCAAATATATTTGACATACCCATAGAATGGCTTGCTTCTGATGAAACATACATAACTGATGATTGGCTTGAGACAGGGTTTGATAAGAATAGTGACTTCAAAGACCGACTGAAGGCTGTCCGCAAGTATCGCAACCTAACTCAGAAAGAGATTGCAGAAAAATTAGGCGTTTCAACCCCGACATTTGCAGCTTGGGAGTCAGGGCGTAACAAACCAAAAAAACTTGTAGTTAAACGATTAAGTGAAGTTTTAGATTGCCCTTATGGGTGGCTTAAATCAGATGAAGGTATCGTTACAAAAGAATGGCTAGATGATGCCGATGATGACCAACCAACTACTAAACCCGATAGTGAAAGCAGCTCACGAAATAAAGTGGTTGAAGGAGCAAGTAAAACCTCTATAAGAGTCACACAATTAGCGCTAGAACATAAGCTAAGCCAGTACGACCTTCAAATGATCAACTCATTGCTTGATGTTATTGAGCGAAGAGAAAAAGCCAAATAGCCCACCTGTATCCGCCCCAGTCTCCCACCCAGAAAATAGCTAATACCTATTAGTAGTCAACCCTCTAATAGATATATACAACTATACTTCCTTGCAACCATATACAAATATAAATATGAATTCAAAATTTACTTAAGGACTCATATTTTATTTCTGATTACAACGCTATGGACAGCACAATAACTACAGATGGACACTGGCAAGCTCACTTGGACAACCCATATTTAGCCCCACGTGAGACTGAATACTGCTTAGGTTTACTATCCGGCAAGACTGATAAAGTCATTGCTCGTGAGCAGGGTGTAGAACCCAACTCAGTGAGCAGCAGAATAAAAAACGTACATTACAAGCTTAAAACTGCTAATCGAGCGCATTTAGTGGCCGAGTTAATACGGCTGAAGATCGTCACCCTTAATGTTTCGCCAGTGGTGATGATGTTATTAGCTGCATTTCTCGTTAATAGTGTGCCGATGGTGATGAATGATAACCCTGATAAACCCAGGCAAGTCCGCATAGTACAACGGACGGGAAGACGGCTGGAGTATTTGCCATTAGATAACTCAAAAGGAGACGAGCTATGTATGAAAACGCAAATGTATATCAGCTAAATGCTAATGCTGATTATGTTGTTGAGCGGTTATTAGGTGGGGTTAGAGATGCGGAGTTTACCCCTTGTAGTAAATATCAAGAATTAAGTTATGGTTTTGTACCGGTTAAAAAAGGTAGTTATCTGGAGACACGAAAAAAATTAGCCGTATTCAAAGTTAAATTAGAGAAAAAGGTATTATCACCTACGGTTTTAAGACAGCGTGTCATTGAAGCTGTTGAAGACCATAAAGACCTTACGGGAGAACGTTTGACTAAACAGCAAATTGAATGTGTATGGAAAGAAATTAGAACCGGGCTGATTCCTCGGGCACCCAAAATAACTACAGTCGTTGAGGTTTATATTGATACGGAGCGAGGCTGCTTAGTTGTTAACAACCAAGATATCGATGTAAATAAGTTATTTCTACAATTATTTATTCAAATGGTTGGTAGAGGGAAAACATCCATGACGCTAGCAAATACGGTAGCCGCATGACTATGGCTACTCGATTACCTCAAAACGAAATAATTAATAATCAACAGCTAAGGAGGAGAAAAACAGAAGCCGACTTACTATGGGATAAAATAACCGAAAAATATCAAGCTGATTTGGCCACTCATAACCGTCTGCGTTGTCGTATGCGATATGTGCTTGATAAAACCCGGCATAAGTTATTTGTAGAACCAGCAAGTTTTTAAATTAATTAAGCAATAGTTTTTTAAACGCTCAATTTTGAGCCACGGCACCTTATTGCCTGAAGAAAGGAGATAATTAATGAATACCCAAACCATCATCAATGAACTTAAAGAGAAGGCTAGAGGTAGTTGGGAAGGAAAAGTCGGTGAAGACAGAGCAGTTAAACTTGAGTCCTTTTTGAATAAAATGCTTACCGAATACTCAGAAAAACTTGGCTACTCCGAGTACGAAATTATCTCTGCTATCGAAAAAACCAGAAATTATTCAGCCATTAACTATTATCAAGAGTCAAACTTTCCCAGTCTAGAAGGTGTTGATGTATATGAAACACTAGAAGACTTGAAAGCTGCAATAAAAACAGTCGCTTTCAAGTGCCCTGCATGCAATGGTATTTCAACTAATCCTTATGAGTGTAATTCTGGTGTGAAGTCAAAAGAAGGTAAAGCGTGTGACTGGAAGTCTTATGGCTTATTTAGAACATTAGGGGAAGGCTATCGATTTACTATCAAAGAAAGCTTTTTAGAAAAACCAAGAATTGACGAAATATTTATGCCAGTTGACCTCATTAAGTAGCTAATACTATCTATTATGGAGAAATTGACATGGAAATCAATCGAATGGAGTTAACTAAAAAGAATTTAAAGATATACGAGAAAGCCAAACAATATATTGAGTATTACACCCTCGCTAAAAATAGAAAACCAAGACAATTACATATTACTAAAGAGCAGTTGGAAGCCTTTAAAACGAACTTAATTAAATACAATTGCAAGCCGCCGTATACCATTAATGGCGTGCGGCTTATACCCTTAAACTAAGGAAGACGCCGATAACCATGATCAATAACGAACTGGACTTACAACCATGGAAACCACGCACCAGGGTGTTTAATTATCGTCGTATTGATGCTAATAGTAATGAAATAGGCGTCACTGAGTTTATTCTTGATCAGTCTGCAGGTATCGCTAACCAGGCAATAGCTAAAATGGTTGCCTCAAATAAATTAAAAAATAATGACTTTGATGCTGAAAAATTGAGTAAAGATAACCAAAAGCTAGTTAATAAAATTTACCAATACATTCAAGTTTTTGAGGCGAATAAAGGTCGTAAGCCACACTTTATTTGGCTTACTCACGACCAGATAAGAAGTATAAAAAGTGATTGCAGAAAAGCTGGAATCTCACCCCCTAAAAATTTCCGAGGGGTAATGTACACGCACTATTTAGGAGCTGTTTAATTATGTTGACTGTAACACGTCGTATCGGTGAATCCCTGAAGGTTGGGGATTACCGGCTGGTAATGCGAGCGAGAAGAGTGGGCGGAGTAACGCTCACTACCTTGCATCGAGGTCATATAAGTATTAAAGACATTGAGTTTGGCCACCCCCTTAAGTTGAATCACGAGATAACTGTTTACCCCTACCCTAGCAATAGGGAGAGTTTATCTAAGTCAATAGGGCAGGCAAAGCTAAGTGTTAGTGCACCTAAACACATAAAAGTCGAACGTGATGAAATTGAAACAGGCTTTTGTCGAAACACTAAAACCAATCAGCCATTTATTGGAGTAATGAGTTAAGGAGAATATCGTGCTTAAGTGGATAAGGGCTACTAAATATCGGCAATTATTCAATGTAAGCGTTATTGAGTTTAACCAACGAAGAAACAAAGGAGAATGGTTGGAAGGGCGAGAATATCGAAAAGCAGCAGATGGTAATTTTTGGGTAAATTTCGCTTACCTTTACGAACATACTGACCACGAAATACAGGGGCTAGATCAAGACATGTTACAGTGGGTTAAACTAAAAAAATATTATGAATTATCAGGTGATACTGCAAATGCCTTCTACCATAAAAAAAGTAGGGGCATATGGAAAGAAGGTTGTGAATATCGGAAAGCAGCAGATGGTGTTATCTGGGTTAACCTCAAAGAAGTGAATAACTTTGCTGCAAAAAGTACTTATACATATAGATAAACCACCATGAGTGAAATTGACGAAATCATTAAAAATATCGAAGTTCCTGCTGGCCTGGAGCTTCGAGTACTTAAGTCTACCGTGAGCTGCAGAATTTACTTTTCTTACAAAGGAGTCAAATGCCGCGAAACGATTACATGCAGAAAAATACCTAAGTTAGAAACACCTACCCACAAGAAGCACTTTACCAATGATATCAAGAAAGACATTGTTTATGCCGACAGTAAACGTGGGTCAATCATATACGAAATTCAGCGTCGAACATTTAAGTACTCCAACCACTTTCCTGAATCAAAGCGATGCACCCTGTTCGGTGAAACATACCATGACAGTGTTACTGTAGGAGACTTGCTGGAAGAGTACTTGCAAAAAGTTGACAAGCTTAAGGAAAGAAGTACAGCCAGAAATTACAAAAAAGCTATTACGGGTCAACTGATGCCCTACTTCCGTGATACTCCCGTTCAGGAGCTAAAGCCAAAACACATACGGGAGTGGATGTATAACAAAAGCTTGTCGTGTAAGCGCAAAACTATTGTTAACAACCTAATCCCCCTTAAGCAGATACTAAAGCAAGCTGTAGCAGATAAAGTCATACTGCGCAGCCCTCTTGATGACATTGATATTGACCAGGAGATTGTCAAGGAAGCCAAAGAAAGTGAGTATGAATGCGACCCTTTCAATATACAGGAAATTGAACAAATCTTATCTCATATGGATGGCCAGGTTCGAAACATTTTTACAACAGCCTTTTTTACTGGCATGCGCACGAGCGAATTGATTGGGCTTACTTGGGAAAAGATAAACTTCAGAGAAGGCTATATCTTGGTAGACCAGGCTAAAGTTGATGGTGTTATGAAAGGCACCAAAACTGGCAAGAAAGGTATCCGCAAGGTGATCATGTTAGAGCCTGTGGTCAAAGCCTTGGAAGATCAAGCTAACTATACGCTTAACCAAGATGCCTATGTATTCCACCACCCTACCCAAAATAAGCCATGGACAAACGATAAACAGCTAAGAATGACTGGCTGGATGCCAGCAATCAAGAGGTCAGGGATACGATATAGAAACCCATACCAAACAAGGCATAGCTTCGCTTGTCTTATGATTGCTCAAAATGAAAACCTGTTCTGGCTTGCAGGTCAATTAGGCCATAAAGGAATCGAGATGCTTAACAGACATTATGGTGCATTTATTGAGCAAAGCGGGGAAAGATATCAACCAAAACAAAACTATTCTAATGTTGCAAAAAAAATTTTCTAAGTGGACTTTTTAGAGCATGTATCATGCAGATACTATTAGTAATAGCATGATACAAATAAAATTTTTAGCGAAGATAGCAAAATGATTGCGGTGGAACACCGTGCGGAATCAGCTTCGTTAGTTCATAAGGTACATTATAAGCTGATGGATTTTTAACTTTTATAGCAAAAGCCTTATTTCTTCCATTAAAATACTTCTCAAAAAACTCCTTACTTATACCTGAATACCTCTTAGTTTTCCTCCATATTAAAGTCGGTTTATCTTGTAATATATCATCTATTTCAAACTCGCCAATAATTTTCCCAACTGGTTTTGTTGCATATATAACTACTGTTGTAACCCTTTGGTCTTTAAATATAGACTTTCTAAATTCATACTTTTTAATTCCAGAAAGTATTTTTTCTGCATATTCAGGCTTTATTGATAATAAGACTTTCATTTACTTTGCCTTTTTTAATAATACCTTCAAACTGACTTTCTGTTAACTCGAAGAAACCCCAGTATTGGTTAGCACTCATACCCAAATCATCTATCATCTCACCTCGAGTAACTCTTTTACTTAATGCAACATTATAGCAAAACTTGATAATAGTAGGGTATTTCTTTTCTGAATAGAACGCTTCTAACTCTCTCTTTTTAAATATACTATATGACGCTGTATAACCAATAAACTCATCTAAAGTTGAAAAGCAACTAATATCCTTAGTTTCTTCAACTACACAGATAGATGTTGCAACCGATCTATAGTGTGCAGGACCTTTTTTATCAGAAGTTCTATAAATTACTAATATATCGCCTTTACACAAACTTTCAACACCCGACATAGCAGTCAAGTAAACTTTATGAATACTGTTTGTATGTGATATATCTTTTACAACTGCATCTTTACTTTCAGTGTTTAATATTGAATCAGGTAATAACCTACTATGCCATTCAGGGTACAAAGATAAAATAAACTTCCTGCCAGTGTTATCTATATAAGGATAATCAGACTTTACTTCACCTATATACACTCCCATTTGTTTCAATAAAACCAGTTCGACGCCATTAGTAGTCGTTTTATCAGCAACCTCTCGAAAACCATATCTCTTAAAAGAATCAATTAAAGCTTCGTGTTTAGGGAAAATAGTTACATAAACTTCACTAACCCCTTCGAGCAGAGCAAAGTCTAACGATTTTTTTATAAAGCGTTCGCCTAGTCTCGTACCATGAGCATTAACTTTAAAGGTGCCGATTTTAAGTCTTTTTTTAGGGGGCAAAGGAGGGCTTATATCTGTAACAGCCTCCTCCTCTATTTTATGATAAAGAAACCCATCAATTTCATTATTATCGTTTTTAAAAACATAAGCGTTATTTTCACATTTTCGCTCAAACCAGTCAGAAAACTCGCTGTAATCTTCTTTCAAAGAATCAAAAAAACTATCCTCTAAATTAATATCTTTGAATTTTAGATATTGCCAATTTAACATATAAAATTCCCTTTTATCTAATCAATCCATGATAAGATTACAATACTGACATATGTATAATGTCTTATAAAGATATTAAAATATAACTCTTTTTTATATAAAAGCGTACTGTTATAGTATATAGTTGACTGGGTATTCTAGATATAAAATCTAAACGAATTTTTTTCCAAGCTAGACACAGCTTTGCCTGTCTGATGATTGCTCAAAATGAAAACCTATTCTGGCTTGCAGGTCAATTAGGCCATAAAGGAATCGAGATGCTTAACAGACATTATGGTGCGTTTATTGAGCAAAGCGGGGAAAGGTTAAAACAAGGGTTCGCAGATGTTTCGGCAAAATTATTTTAGTTGCTCGTTTATTAACTTGTCTAATACCAAAAGATAAAACCCAGCTAAAATTAGCTGGGTTAAGAAGCTATTTTTAAGACTATTTTTCATCAATCATTTGGTTAATCTTGTACTGTAGATAAATAGTGGAGAAGAAAAAGGTTAATATACCGCCTATCCAAAACTTGCTGTCTTTAGATACATTCTCAATAACATGCAATCTATTTCTAATTGTATACAGCCAAATAATTGAAAGAATTACTGCGACTATACTAATTATGTTTTCTACCATGATTACCGAGCTGTCAACTCCTTCTCCGACAGCACCTATATAAATATTCATCAGAAAATTTATTATATATAGCGAAATAGCTGTATTTGTTAACCCAGTTGGAATTTTTTTATTACAAACAGTATTGATTACCTTTGTCCTTTTATACATCCAGATATAGTAATAAATTCCAAGTGTAATTAGTGTTAAAAAAAATACTCCCCATGCACTAAAACGGGGTAACTGAGAAATACCATTATCTTTCGAGGAATCAGCTACTAGATTAGCATTAGGAACTGCATACGGGCTTTGGTCAACACTCATAAAGAACTCCAGGTTATAACTAGCCAGATTAAAGAACTATCGTGCTTAGTAAGCTGGAGCAAGATACTAACAACTGTTTAAATTTTAATCAACACGTAACGCAAAAGTTGGTCGTCGTTTATTTCTATACAGCTTTATCAGGCATATTTTATCTACCAACACAGATTTCAAGAGATATTGCTATAAAACCATGATAGCATCGGGCTTTGACTAAGTTCATTAGTAAGTCCTGGCTTGATAGAAGCTTAGCGAACCTATCCGCTACTTTCTCTTTCCTGAAATTTCAGAACTGTAAATCTTTGCTGTTTCCATGAACCTGTCAATCCTTGTTCTCTATCAAGCAGTTTGTGTGGTTGGCTGCTGGTAGAGTGATTCCTATCAACACACATTATATAGAGAAGCATTCATGAAAATGTACGTTGGCAACCTGTCATACAATGTCACAGCCGAAGATTTAAAAGAAACCTTTTCAGTTTATGGTACCGTAGCAGATGTAACGCTGATTACTGACCGGGATTCTGGCCAGTCTAAAGGCTTTGGCTTTGTGGAAATGGAGAATAACTCGGAAGCGGACGCCGCAATCAAAGGCCTGAATGGTAGTAACTTGCAAGGCCGGGATATGAAAGTGAATCAGGCTCAACCAAAATCTAACAGCCGCCCACAGCGTAGACCTAGGTATTAGTACTTAGAGCTTTAAATTTAATTTGGTGAGGAAGCACTTTTTATCTCACCAAATTGGTCAGATGTTGATTCATCTTTTACACTGATTAGAATAGTTTGAACCTGCTAAAAATTTAAATGAAATCAATACTCTAGGCAGGTCTAAATGTGTAAAGTAGGAGGAATCACCGTCCCCATTATTCACCCCAACGTTACAGCTTAGTCATAAATAACCTTTAAGAATAAATGTTTAAGCTTTTATTGCTACAGGGTTCAATTCCCGCCGCCTCCACCAATTCCACTCACCTTAAATTTCCTAAAATCCCTTTAAAATCAATTACTTATAACATTACCTGAAAACCTTACAGGGTGAGGTTTTGTGTGTAATTGGGGACAATTTTCGCACTCGTTTCGCACTCAAAACCCAAATCAAAGGAAAAGATTTGCTCGTCAGTATGAAAACTTCGTGACAATTTGGTTAATCACTAAAGGCAAAAGTTACACCACTTAATACCTTCAGTGCTTGAAGCTAAATTCGTTATTAATACCTTGGTCTACGTTGTGGACGACTGTTAGATTTTGGCTGAGCTTGATTCACTTTCATATCTCGACCTTGTAGGTTACTACCATTTAGTCCTTTGATCGCCGCATCCGCTTCAGAGTTATTCTCCATTTCAACAAAGCCAAAGCCTTTAGACTGACCAGAATCCCGGTCAGTAATCAGCGTTACATCTGCTACGGCACCATAAGTGGAAAAGGTTTCTTTTAAATCTTCAGCTGTGACATTATATGACAGGTTGCCAACGTACATTTTCATGAATGCTTCTCTATATAATGTGTGTTGATAGGAATCACTCTACCAGCAACCAATCACACAAATTGCTTGATAGAGAAAGTCTTGAACAGGTTTACCTAACAACTAAAGAATGCGATTGAATTGCTTTGAGGTAAGAAATGCCAGCCCCTTATGTCAGAATAGTTGTCGCCTCAATTTCATCCAAACTCTTTGCCTAAAAACATATGATCAGGATTGTCTTCAAGAGTTATTAATGTTTTATCTTCCAATTTAAAGTCCAAATCTATTGAAACGCCTTCACTTTCAGGAAATATGATTTCATCCTCGTTTACAGTAATAATATATTGAGCGCCACCCAATTCACCGAGTTTACTGTTGATGTAATTAAGAAATTTAATTCGTGTTTTGTGTGCTATCGCATGGAAAACACCATCATGAATTAAAAAGCTTGGGAATTCGGTCTTTCTTAAAACAGAAGTGATAAATACAGTGAGATCAAAAGCTAATATTTTGAATCGCCCCTTACCTAAAGAACTACCTCTAGGTACTTCTAGCGATAGCTTGATTGGACTGTTTTGAATTGATTTGAATTCAATATTGAAATACGGACTTACATCTGAACTATCAATATCTACCGAACCTTCTACCAAATCTAGAAATATACTTTTTATTTCATCTACCGTTTGTATGTTTTCATTCTTCTTCGCCACAAGTTTTGCAACTGTAGAGCTAACCAATGATTTCTTGCTGGCAATTGATTCTTCTATATGATCCAATTGCTCAATATAAGAAAACTGACTAGAAAGGTGAGCTTTCTCCTCGATTAGATTAGTATAAGCAGACTTTAGTGCATCAAATGCGGATTTTTCATCTAGCATTTTAAAAATCCTAGATCGCTCTGCTTCAAGTGAAATTAGTTTATTCTTTATCTCGCTCAATTGCCCTTGGTATTGAGCCTCGCGTTCCTTAAGAAATTTTCGTCTATTTGTAGCTATTTCCTTCCTAAACTCAATAACTTCATTGAGACTCTTTCTTATAAAGCTAGAAAACTCAGAATGAATTTCCGAGTAAAATCCAGAAACCTCATCAGGGTCTACATCGACATCAATCTGGAGGCTCTCTTGAATATCTCTGTGCTTGCTTACTAGATATATATACTTTTTATTTAAACCTGATATTTGTTCACTGAGTGCTTGCAGCTTATCTTCGAGGGCGGCGCTATTATCATCGAATTGATAGTTATCCAATCCCTCTTCTAGCTTATCAATTTTCCTTGCAACAGAGTCACACTCGCCTCTAAAGTCCTCTATTGATTTTCCTGTTTGCTCTACTATTTGTTTATTAATGCGCGTTTGATCTGCTCGCAATCTCTTCAATTCAACACTGCTATTGTCAAAATCCCATATAAGACTATTATCAATGCCTAAAATTAAAAAAATATAGGTGAAAAGCTCAGGTTGGCGCTTACCAATAGTAAATTTCAGAACATTCGTTGCATCTCTTTGCAAAAAATTATGGTCATTCTGTACAAAAAACGACATCAGCGTCCTAAACCAAATTGGTTCATATATACCAGCCTGCCCCTTCCCCATTTCTGAGCCTAGTATCAATCTAAGATCACTATCAATGAACTCCTTAGCATCCTCTCCATTTGTTGTGAAAAATACCTTTTTCTTATCCTCAAAGCCTCGTTCAATTGAATATTTCTTACCACCAAGCATGAAGTCGAGCCGAATACGTTCATGCCTCAGAAAATCATACTTTTCTTTAAATAGCTCAGACTTGACACCATCCGCTAAAAGACAGTAATCGATAAGGTTAATTATTGTAGTTTTTCCAATTCCATTGATATCTTTTCCCGATCTTGAATACCTTCCGAGAATTATGTTCAGACCATCCCTAAATACAATATCTTTAAAAAGACCTGATGGCGAAGACAATGCAATGAGCTTAAACATTTTTTAATATCACCCTGTAGTCCTGAACATTCAAACAATCTATAGAGAACAAGAAGGTCAGCCCTTCCATAAACTGATCAGGGGTATAGAACTCATATTTTTTTAGAAACTTCCTCATTAAAGTTTCTAAAATCACTTCGTTTCCAGCTTCAACCAAATCAATAATTTTTGCGGAAACAACTGAAACATGCTGATTTAAATCCATTTCGACATGCGCATTAATCATCTATTAACCTCTGATTTTGGCTTTTTACCAAACAGACACTGTTCAAAAAAATATACCATTACGATGCGCATATTATGACTATAGTAATCATCTATTGACTTACTTTGACACATAATCTTTACAAGCTCATCAAGCCGCTTTTCAAATTTCCCAGACAAGGATGTATAAGTGGACCTTACTTTGTTTCTTATAGCAGCAACATCAGCGTTCGATTTTGACTTGACGACCGTCGATACTATAGGAAAAATGGCCAGCGAGTCTTCATACTCATCCATAAACGTAGCCACGTGTTCCTCACTAACATTTAGTTCGATTTTATCTTGTATATAGGCTGGTTTTTCATAGGGCTCAAAAGGATCATCTTGGGTGCTTATTTGAATTAAGTCTTCAATTACTGTTGAGATCACATCGTTAGATAAGTAATGGTCAGGGATATCTAGCGCTCTAAAAATCGCCGTTTTCACCGTCCACGTCTGCTTACCAATTTTCTGCAACAAACCATCAATACATATAAGAGATGCACCATTCTTAAGCATGTTCACAAACTGTATCATTTGTGCGGTCGATTCCAAATTGGTTACAACCTCCCACTTGCTGTGTGTAGCTTCCCAGTTTTTCGTGTAAGACTCAAAATCTGCTCTAACCTTCCTCTTAAAATCATTCAAGATATATTTTTCTGGAGCATACACTGCCAAAACCGTTTCACCATTTATGATTCCATCCGAACCACCATCGTGCTTCTGCTTTACTCTCTGGAAGTTTCCCTCACCGTAAATGCTAAGATAAATTCTATCCAATGCATCTTGGAAGGCTGTCGCTTTGAGCCCCATAATTTTTGTTTTCAGGACCTCTCGCACAATATTGTCCATAATTTATACTCTGATTTTTTGTAGGAAGTGGACTTAGAACAATGAAGCTCAACTAAACATAACGCCCGCGTAATAGACGCAACCCTTCGAGCGCTCTAATTAACGCGCTTGTTAGCTTTAATTTACGACATGAGTTCACTATAAGGCACCATTTTTTCATGTGTATCCCGAACAGCCACAGGCCACATCTTTGCCATCTTCTTGGCTACAGCCAGATATAGCTCATTCGGGTCGTCTGCTTTTGTACGGTTTACTTCAAAGAACGTTTTAGGCGGAGCACCCAAAGCATTCTGTAGTTTTTTTAAGTCATCGTCATCAAACATCTCGATGTAGCTTGAGTCCATAAGGCACACACCAACTTGTGTGTACTCATCGAGAACAATGGCTTCATCCTTGTGTCAAGAATATCAATGGCAACCCAAAGTCTCAAAGAACTCGATATAGGAATCCTTTGAAATCTCCTCACTAGATATTATTAATGCGTTTTCTGCGCTCATAGTGGTACTAACTATTAATGAGCGTCACTCTGACGCAAAGTACTACGTCGCATTGACGTATAACAATCGAGTATATTTTAACCAAGGCACAAACTTATTACTAGAATAATGTTGATAGGACTCACCCAACTAACTGATTCACATATAATTGTTTGTAAATCAAATAATACTTTGACGTTCATCCATTAACGCTGTATTTATATACAGCATCATTTCACCTTAATAGCTATGTGATGTATGTAGAGGTGATTATGGCATGTCCATTACTTGAGAAAGTAAGAAAAGAAATTAGGGTTAGACACTACAGCCTAAAACTAAAAATGCTACCTATATTGAATACGACAATACTTTTGTTTTCTTAACATAAATAATTTGCACTGAAAATGTATTTTTTTGCTTAAACTAAGATAATTTTTCATTTTGAGAAAACAACAATTAACTCTTAAAGACCTTATACAATAAAGCTTAGCTACTAAGCATTGCCATAACTTCAATTACACAAAACTTTTATGACGCAAAACCCGCAGGTGGGGAGGATGAGTGCTTTTTTCCAGCCTTTTGGATTCTGGTGGCTCTGCCGGCACACTCCCAGGCGCCTGCAGAATGGAAGTGATGATAACCAGTCTCTGACACAAATAAGAAAATAATCTGACATAAGTAAAGGTAGGTGTTAATGAAGTAGTGGGGTAATATTAAAGAAAGAAAAGCAATGAGTTACTAAATACAGATAACAAACTGTAAGACAATACTGAGAACAAGCCCCATCTTGATAACATACATTATCTGCTGTGCTTGGACTGACGACAAGCATAGAGGGCCTTGGAAGCCTGTTAATAATACACATCGGGTCGTGTCTTGTTGCAAGTGAATGCAATTGAACTGCAACAAGCATGACCCAAATACTTTTAACTAGCTTTCTTAATTTCTATTTGTTTAGCCTTTCTATTTGGTAATTCTCTTCTAGGTAATGTAATGGATAAAACACCATTCTTAAATGATGCATTAATTTCTTCAGTGCTTGCATCTTCTGGAATCGCTAAAACCCTTTGAAAACAGCCATAGCTGCGCTCAACTCGGTAATGATGCTCCTCTTTGTCTTCCTTTTCTTGTTTCTTTTCACCACTAATAACGAGTGTATGATCCTTTATTTCAAGTTTAATATCTTTTTCTTCAACACCAGGTACCTCCACGCTAATTAGATATTCTATATCCTTTGCGCTAATATCTACGCTAGGTTTAAACAAACTATTTGGTAGCTTTGACTATCCTTCTGAGAAGCCAGGAAAGCCAACTCCTTTGAACATGTTGTCAAATAGTCGGTCAACTTCTCTATGAAATTGTACCAATGGATTTGCCGTTGGATCATAGATATTACTTGCTTTTAACTGTTTATTTTCCCTCTCTTCTTCATTTTTTAGCCAGTTCCAAGGGATTAAGTCTTTTACATTCATGACATGGTCTCCTTTGACAATTGTTAAATCTATTAAAGCCAAGGCATACTATTAAATATCAGATTTTTTATCCTCCTTATAGGTAAATACTTATACTTTAAAACTGTCATATTTTTACAGTTTATTTTGCTGAAATAGTTTTATGTTTTTTGAATCGTAATAACCACTTTATGATTTTTATTGTCAACCCTCATATTTGTGCTATCTACTGGTTCAAGTAAAGTAACAGACTGAGAAAACTGACTTGTATAAAAAAGCTTACTTTGCTGACTGCTTTCCTGTTGTTTTACTTTACCATTGATAGTTAATATATTGTTCTTTAGCTCTGTGTTAACTTCAATATTCTGGGCTTCTGGAACTGATACAGTGACCCTATATTCAGTATCTGTTTCATCCATTCTGATCTTAGGATTAGAGCTAGAGTAACCAAAGCCCTGCATATTAAAGAAGGACATATCTGGTAACATCACTTGCATCATTTCATCCATACGCTTTTGCAGTGCTGAAAAATTACCAGATGGGTCCCAGCTATCTAACCATGGATCTATATCTTTAGGCCAAGGTGCTGGAAGCGGTTTAATTATGTCACTTGACGCTATAGGGGTATTACCTTCCACAGTTTTAAGCTCTGAGGACAATCTCCATGTAGTAAAGGCTAATACGCCAATGATAGTGATGCACAAACTAATAATTAAGTATAAGAATTTATAGTTTTTTAAGTCGAACACTAGTATCACCTCCTTAAAATCACGATTATTCAAAAACTAATGATGAGTTTTAAGTAGTGCTTACAATGCAAGATTTGAAATACTATTAAAGAGAAATCATTACACTTATCCATCATAGCTAGGTGGGCGAGTAATCACCCACCTTTTATGTGTTAATATTTTACCTCCTTAAAAGAAGACGCTAGACGCTTAAGATTATTATGGCTTTTTACTTAGGCTACTTTTCCCTCCTTTTTTTTATGCTCTAGAACGTTATGGTTCCCCTGACTAATAGGGATAGTTTTTGGTTTCATTGCCTCAGGCACTTCTCTAACCAAACTAATGCTAAGTAACCCATTACTTAGACTGGCATCAGTCACTTCAACATGGTCAGCTAAATTAAATTTTCGTTCAAATGAACGAGTAGCAATTCCTTGATAAAGGAACTTTTTAGATTCATTATTTTTATTTTTTTTGCCACTAACAGTGAGCACTCCTTGCTCTACCTGAATGCTTAACTCACGCTCTTCGAAGCCAGCTACAGCTAGTGTTATACCATAGTGGTTTTCATCAATTGTTTCGATATTATAAGGGGGGTAACCAGTTTGCTCACTGCGAAAAGCTGTGTCAAATACTGATGCTAATTGATCAAACCCTATGCTGCTACGATATAAGGGAGATAAATCTAGTGTAGTCATTTCATATCCTCCATTAGAAGCAATACGAGATCATACAGTCAATTTACAGTTGTAGATTTAAAAGTAACTCCTTTTTTCAATACATATGATGGGTTCTATTTTAAAGAGTTCAACACCCAGATAAATAATTTATTTTAATAAGCAGTTTTTTACATATAAATTATATTTATAAAATTGCAGCTTACTTAGGACTTGACAAAGCCTAAGTCAAAATTAATATTATTTACATCAGCAGGGTGTTTTTGATTACTACCAATACCCTGTACACATTATATACAGAACCATATCTAATCAGCGCTAGTTTTTGTTGATTGTAAGTGGCTTATTAATCATATGAAAATTTACAATCCCTAAATCAAAAAAACTGCTTTTTTATTAAACTTTTATTTACCTTTTAATTATTCATTAATAAAGGAGCATTATTATGTACTTTAAAATTATTGGTTCACGAGTCCAATGCATTCGCGAGCAAGTGAGTAAAGATAATATATTGAGTGAAAAAGTAGTGGCATCATTTGATAGTCATTTAACTCAGGTCGCTCCTCACGTGGCCGCGAAGCTCACTATAAAAGAAATCGAAGAATTGGAACTTTGGCTTAAAGAAAGACAGACTCTTAAGCACAGATCATCTGAATACCATTTGCTAGAGATGTTGCCAGAGATTATATCTGAGGCTAACTTCACTTTATCCAATCTCAGTTATCTTGATAAAAAAACTATTTATAAGCTTAACCATGCAATTGAATCGTTTACCCAAAACCTTAATAGAGTAAACAGTAAGACAGGCATTAGGTTTAATCATCGAGAAACTATGAATAAAAAGCAGGCATTAGTAGATAAAATGAATGAGGTTAAGCGCTATTTTATAGAACCAAATAATGAAAGCTCTTCAAAAGAAGTAAGAACAGGTATTTAACCAGCTCATTACTCTAAAAACTGGTTAACTTTTTGTATAAAAGCTAACCAGTACACCCTTTACAAATCAGTCTCCTAGGGCTTTGCTACAGATAAAGTTTGCTCCTGTAGCAAGTTCTAGGTCACATGCCTATCGTTTGTATTTTTCATTACTAGTGCTTCTTTCACTACTCAAGGCAACAGGTGATGCCTGTCTGCTTTGATATACAGGCTCTTTCTTAGAGATACAGCATAAGTCAAGGTGAAAAGACTCTATTGTTAGACTACTAGATTATTATTTCTCTTAAAGCATTGTTTTAAGATGAGTATTCTGCTGATTAACTGTACCCGCCTGCTGTATCAGGCTATGTTTATTAGTTGGTCCAGCAGGCGTATGGCCATGGGTGGATAAGTCTAAAAACGCTTGCTCAACCACCGCCATAAATTCCGACAGCAGTTGCAACACATTGTCACTTTCATTCCCCAACCAGACTTTGCCTCCGTCTTTGACTTGGGCGATTTGCTTCAGTTTGGCCAGGCTGTGTTTAATCCCGTTGATATGCTCTTGCATATCGTTACCTACGACAGTATGACTATCATTGCCTGTAGCTACCTTTAAATTATCAATAGCGGCTAATTCAGCTGTACCACCGGAATGGAGTTTAAGAGCTCCCATTGCCTCAATGGCTTTGGTGCCGCCAATCGTTTCAGTGCTGTGCTCGGTAACTGTCGTTTGGCTGGTTTGGGCTGTGGTTTCCTGGTGTAGGGTTTCCAGCTGATAACTTAAGCTCTCATCCCTGATACTACTGTCTGAGGTTCGTTCCCAGGCGCCCTTGTGATCGCAACGTTGGTAGCTTGACGGATTAGGCTGCCAACGCTGCTCTTTTTGCTCAAGGTTGGGGAGTGATAAGCCATTCGGTAATAACTGTTGTATGAATGGCTTATTAGGCAGACCATATGCAAACCCGACCACCACCCAAGTACCCACTTCCGGTAAGCCATAAAAGCCTTTTTCCTGGCCTGCTAGTGCCATGGGTACGGTTACACTCGATAATATCGGTAATTTTTTATCCGGCTTGCCTTGTGCGTTTAATACCTCAATATCCACCGCATAGTGAGGCCTAAACTCATCACAGAGACTCCCTTGTTTGGGTAAATCACTGATGGCCACCACCCGACCAAAGCGGGGTAAATGATAATTACCCGCCAGTTCTGGAAATAAACTTAATACAATGCGTTTAATGGCTTCTACCATGATATGACCATTTGATTGTTATTAATTTGGGTTTGTTTTATCCGGCTGCCATCGTCTAATAACACCCCAGGGCGTATTTGGGGTATTGCTGCAATTTGCGCACTGTTATGGGATTGATGGTTAATAAAAAATTGTTCAGGGATTTTTATCGGTTTATCCTGCCAATAACTGTGCTGCCAACTCCCCACATACACCTGTCCATTCCCTTGTTGCTGCCAACAATAATCATCAATAGCAAATGCCTGCGCGATTGAACTCATGGCAAACAGCCCATTATTCAGGCTGTAAAAATAAGGGATTTTAGTAGTGCAGTAGGCTTGTTCAGGAGTAATAAACGTCAGTCGGGTTTGCTGGGCGATTTGGTTTAATACCTCATTTAAATGCACATGCCGTAAACTCATGGGTAACGGGTAATGCAAAATCCCGGTTAATTCCCTGCAGAATAATTGCTGTTGGTGTTTATCCACTGGGGTGATTTTTTCGATATAGCCTACAAATACCTGCTGTAAATTATCACCATAACCCATGGCTATTTTTACTACGGTTTTTGCTGTTAATGGGACTTTAGGCCGTACCACAAAGGTGGCACGACCAGGGGTATTTAAGGCTAAGCGGATATCATGCCGCACTAGCGGTATTATCTGCTGATTGATCATCAGCTGGCTGTTCAGTTTCACGGGGGCCTATTTGCTCGTCTATTTGTTTTAACAGCTGCTCAAACTCGGTTAATGCCGGTTCGTTGCTTGCTTGATTATCTGACCCAATAGGCTGGCCATCGGCTTGCTGTTTTTTTGGGTCTTTTTTCGGTTGGCGTTGCTCAACCTTTTCCGGTACAGAGCGGTATTCCGCTAAGGTAAATTGCACCTGCCATAAGCGTTTATCGGCGGATTCTCGCGCACTCAAATTGTCGTTAAACTGCACCTGGCGGATATTCATCGCTTTCGCGGTATTATCCACCAGCGTGTAAACCGTTTGTTTACCGGCTTTATCCACACCCTCGGCTAACTCAATCAACCGGGTTAATTGCTCGGGCTGGCTTTGTTTGATCTGCAGCGACACGGTTAGGGTTTTGGGTTTAAACCCTTTATGGGCACGATCGGTGGCGCTACTGGCACCACTTAATTCTTCATTGCTGATCCGTAACCCCCCCACCACCTGCAGGTTGCTACCTTGGACCTGATAGTCACCAATCATCATAAGTTAAAGGTTTCCTTGAGCGTGTGTAAGGCGTCTGCCGTACCCGAGAGTAAGACACCCGCCGTTAATACCTGGTCATGACCCGGCGCGTTCAGTTGGGTTAACTGCTGGCTGATATTTCCCGCCAAATACTGCCCTACTACATTTTGTAGTGCTTGGGTGGTTTGTTGCCAATCGACATACAACTGATTGAGGTATTGGCGTTTTTTATTAATCAGCTCGGTTAAGATGGCTTTCGGTGATTGATCATCGGCCATCGCTTCTATCGCTGCCTGAGTTGCTCCCAGTTGCTTTAAATAATTTTGTGGGCTTTGCCACTGGGTCAATTGCAATTGTCGCCAATACGGCATCTGGGGTGCTTTGGGCTGCTCCCATTTAGTCGTTTCCAACTCAATTAACGCTTTTACCCGCCGGGTCAGTTGTTGCAACTCCGGTACTGGCATCACCTGATTAAATGCCGTTAGGGTTTGATAGAACGGCGTTAAATGCGAGGCGGTGATTAATACCACAATTGCTGCCTGGTTGTTGTGTGGCTGCTGCTGGTCCCGTTGATCCTGGTATTTTTGCTGCAACGCTTTAATCGCATTGGGTGCCGATAAATACCGGTGGTGTCCCTCCCCTTCACCTACCGTATGTTGGTAAGGGTGCACAACACAACAATGGATATTGTTCTGTAAATGTTTATTAAAATCGACTCTTAAGTCCAAAATAGTCTGAGCGGAAGCTTTATTTTTATTTTCAATATAATTATCGTGTAAGAGCATTACTTTAGAGGCCGACGCCTGTAATGGGGCGTTGGCCTTTACTATTACTGATGCTTGTTTTTCTTTTACATTTCCCAGCGTGGGTGGGGTTTTAATATGGATAGCCTTCATGATTAAAACACTTCAAATACGATTGAAGCACTTTCAATATTTGCATAATCCAGTGGTAACCCTTTTTGAACGTCTTCAGTCGTTAAACGCTTTATTCCCATCGAAAAAAGCTCTTCATCACCATCAATCGTATTGCCTGGTTGAATTTTTTTCACATATTCGCTTTGATGGTTTTGCATATACAGCAAGTCATCAATGATATCGCCGGTTAATGTACTAATACTGACTTCACCGTTACTATTATTGCTTGTCAACCAAAATTCATCATCACTATCTAATTCAACATTCATGTTGTCACCATGATTGTTTCCTCTCATGGTAAATAATGCAGTATGTGCTTTATCAACTGATTTAAACAAAACATTTCCCTGCTGCAGTTGATTTCTAATTGTGACTAATAAACGAAAAGAACGATCACGATAACCTAGCGGCAACCATAGCGTACCATTGCCGGAAATTTTTGGACGATATAAACGTTTAGTAGCGATAATGGAAGGGTAATAATCACCGGCCTCAATTTTTCCTAACAACACATCGTCATAGGTGGTATCAAAGGATAAGTCATATTCAACCAAACTATTGGGATTATAGGGAGTATCATTTAAATCCTTTAAATCAAACCCACCTAGTGGCGACCATCGCAAATGATAGGTTTTATCTGAATCAATAAAAAACTGTCTCTGATTTTCAGAATAACCTGACGTATTAAAATCCTGCCAACCCCGCCAACGAATCACCTGATTTTTCACAATAGTGAGTTGTTGATGCTCAATAATGACCGCTAACCGATTCGTGGGGGTTAACACTTCCGGCATTATAGGTAATTGTAATGCCAAGGCTTTGGTTAAATACTGGTTATGGGGATTATCACTAATAAAATGCTCGGCAAAACCGTCCGTGACTCGTCGTGTGTCAATCACTTCCCCTTGGCTATTAATCTCCGCGAGTTTGGCTACCCAGTGTGGGCGTTCAAATCGGTCAACATAATCCGATAATTCAGCCACGACATTAAACGCCACTACCGTTTCAATATTACTGGTGACACTGCCTTGTTGGCATACATCCACCCAAATGGCAGAGGGCTGTTCGGTGACTTTAATTAAATGTTTTTCGGTGGTAACCCGAACACCACCCACATAGCCGACACCCGCCGTAATTAAATAGTGGGCATCCTGTCGAATGACTTTAAAGCCGTCACTAAAAAATACGTCATGACCGTATAAATCCAGATTGGCCAACCGTTGTCGTTCATCAATGCCATTGAGTCGAGCACTGAAATCAATTTGCCAGGTGTCGGCGTTAACATCGATTTGGGTAATATCCTGAGCACCACTAAACGCCAACATAAAATTACGGGTTAAACTGTTTCCCGCTTGGCTACCCTGGGTTTTGCGTTTCCACTGTTTCGGTACATAACTGACGGCGACTAAAGTATTATCCTCTGCCACCAAACCCAACCAGTTAAATTCAAAGTCACCAATACGGGTGTCCATCACTAACGAATACACCACCGCATTCGGATTAATAAACCCGGCTTGCGTCACTGGGGCTTGGTATTGAATTAAATCATCACTCGGCAACAGCTCGTGCCGGTTCTCTGGGTCGGTATCAGTTAAATCCGGCACATTGGCCAACACAAAGTGTTTAATAATTAAAGGGCTTTGCATCCCTTGTTTTTCAGCGATAAGCCGTTCACCGGCATGGGTAATGACAGGCATATTATTTTCCTTTTATTTCTGAATTTTTCTTTATAACTGAGCACATAACACTTGTTGTGAGTGGTCTAGTAATTGACTTTGGCCGTATAAATGGGCGGTATTATGTAATTGTGCAACTTGGGTCACCTGGTCATGACTAAATTCATTAACGCCAATAAATAACTTCACTGGGGTAATGGTGCTAAACACATAACGCCGACAGGTGCGGCCATACATCTGTAAAATAATGCTGAGTAATTCGGGGTGTTGGGCGAGCTGACTATCAGATAATTTTAAGGTGATAATGTCCCAATCTAATCCCGGGGTACGTTCATCTACCTCACAATAGCCCACGCCTAACCGTTCGAGTATCCGTTTAACCCCAGCCGTTGAACCGGCATCGACATTATTAATAAAGGCATACTGCACCCGCTTTCGAAATAGGCTTAAGGGCTCGCCTTTAAACCGGCTAATATCCCGTTGCCAGGCGAGTAAATTTAAAACCCCTTCGCTGCAGGTGGATGGGTCTAATTGCGATAAAGGCCAACGTAACCAGCTTTCCACCTCACCATAAAACTGTTCACATATGCGGGTTAATTTATTTAACTCTGATCCACCTAACCAAAAGGGTAACTTTAATTTAATCATGCAGCATCACCGTCAATGTCTTGATTTGCGGTAACCATAACTCGCTGACAATATCGGTATTCTCAAACTGTAACGAATCAATCTCACTAAATTGTCGGTGTAACTCCTGGGTGAGTTTGGAAAAACTAAACCGGCTGCGTGGGCTGACTTGGGTAGGTTGATAATTATCGGTGGTGCTTTCCCGAAAAGCCGTTTTAATAAAGTGTTCAATATTGGTTTTTAATTGCTGTTTATTGTCTTCTGTTAAAAATGGGTTAGGCCACACATTCAATGTAATGTCGAATGATTTTTCCGGTAGGGCAAATACCTGCAGGTCATCCCCATGACCGTGATTACCTTCCGCCTGAATATACTGATTTATTTTTTCTAGGTACTCATCTGCAGGGGCATCGGCCGCAAATAAAATAAAGGCATTCGCGGTGCCCGGCCCCCGGGGTGCGTTATGCTCAAAATAAATATGGCGGCTATCAATCCCCGCAAACTGCGCAATTAAGCTGCGGTAGACACTATCCGTATGCCACTGATTGACCGCCCCAAATTG
Organism: Spartinivicinus ruber; assembly: GCF_011009015.1. NCBI lineage: Bacteria > Pseudomonadati > Pseudomonadota > Gammaproteobacteria > Oceanospirillales > Zooshikellaceae > Spartinivicinus > Spartinivicinus ruber. The sequence goes on along the minus strand of NZ_CP048878.1, from coordinate 1,349,691 downwards.
ATTACGGGCCCGCCAGCGTAACGCCTCGTCGGCTTCTTCATCAGCACCGGGTGTCGTCAACCACCCGTCAGGGTTCGTCACCTGGATTATGCCATTAATTGGCTCGGGTAAAATCGCATAATAACCCGGTGCCAGGTTAAAGGCTTTACCGGCTTGTGTCGCTTTTACTGGCGCTGTAGCGATTAACTCACCCGCTGCAAAGGTAGTTTCTGTCGTGGTTCTGACTTCATACACGGTGCCATTAATGGCCACCGATTGAATGGCCATATTCGCGGGAATTGTCACCGCTAAATCGCTACTGGCTCGGTGAAATTCGATTATGCCTTCAGCTTGTGTCGCGGGTTTACGTTCAACGTGTACCGCCCAGGCTAATAAATCCAAATAGCGGCCTCGGGCCGTTTGTAAAAACGCATTCGGTAACACCTGGTCAATCAGTAAATCCATTAACCACAACACTGGTCGAATGACTAACGCGGTAATAATCCGCCAGAATGGCGAATAGCGACTGTCATTACTGAGTTGACTACCCTGTTCTTTCGCCAGTTGTTTAAACCGGCTTTTTAATTGGGTTTCCTCAGTGGGTATATTGGCATCCGCCACCAGGCGTTTAAACAGCGAGCGCATTCTGAATTTCCACAGGACCGTAGTCGTAAGTATCCGCCGTCAATAAATAACGGCCTTGGCGGGATTCATGAAAAATAATGGTGCCGGGTATTAATCGCTCGTCGTCTTCTACCAGTAAGGTGAGTTCCTGAATCAGCCGTTGGCGTTGTTCCGGGTGGCGCTCGCCGATCATGTCCACTAATAAACCGCTTTCCCGGATCGCATGTTGAATATCTTGGGCAATACTGGCTCGGTCACTGGTTAATTGTGGTTCACCGGCTATAGTTAACACCAGATCATTTTCATTAATTAATAAATCGATATAGTCCATTAGGGCGCTTCCATTTCAATTTGGTTGTGTAAAAACTGACTGTCGACGGTTTGGGTGTAAATATGGTTGGTTTGATAATTATTTTGGTTATGCTGCTGATTGTTATTAATAGTTTTTAATAACCCGCCTGTCGGTACCTGGGATTGTATCGGGCGTTTTAAGCTGGCAATGTTTGGCTTTAAGGCTTCTTTATCAATTTCAATATTAATCCCGGGGATCCTATTAATTTTATCGATCACCCAATCCACAATGCTGGCTAAAAACTCAAACACACCCACGTCAGCAAAGGTTTTTTTCAGGTGTTCCCACCAGTCGCCGAGTCCTTGAATCGCTTTAATCACTAATCCGAGTAATGGATTAAATAACGAAAAGATTTTTAGTATTGCTTCAAAAGGGCCAACCTCTGCCAGGTAATGGGTAAATTGTTGCCATAAGGTGGATAGCCAATGAAAACCCTGGGCCACCAATCCCAGTACCGGATTAAAAAACGAAAACACCTGCATTAGCATTTGAAAAACGCTGGTATCCGATAAATAACTGACAACATTTTGCCAGCTCGCTTTTAACCAGTCCCAAGCATCCCCCACTAAATACAGGTGATCCACCAACCAGATAAAGGCTTCCACAATTAACCCCACTGGCAATGGTAAAAAACTCAAAGCATCGGCGACACTGCGCAAGGTGTCTTTAAATCCATCCCAATTAAAGAGCAGTTGGTAAATGATATAGGCAAGCCCGGCTAAAGCAGCCAGCACCCAAGTAATCGGATTGGTTAAGACGACAAAAGACCCAAAGGCTAAACCAGCCGTAAGCGTTAATAGCGACATCACCGCAATCAGCCCCATTAACCCTAAAAAGAAATACCCCACCCAGCGGGTAAGGTTGGGAAATAATTGGGTCCAGCGTTGCAGGGTAAATCCCATATCTGCCAGGGTATCCACTAAGGGATTAATCACCGGTAATAACGCCGAACCAAAGCCAATCCTGACCACATCCACCGCCGCGCCTAACCGTTCCCAGGCATCCACTTGGGCGCGGGCCATGGCTAAGGCGGTGTCCATCCCTTTAATATCTCCCAGCTTATTAATACTGCTACGCAAGCCGTCTACGTCATTACTGAGAGACACAATAAATTTAGTGGCTAAATCGGTACCAAAGGCTTTGGTTAAATCCGCCTGATCCACCAGACTTAATTCACCGTATTTGGCTTTGATCTTGTCCAGCACCTCCACAACAGGTAATGCCATGCCCGCCGCATCGGTAAACTGTAAGCCTAATGCAGATTCCGCTTTGGATAATCCCGCTAAAAAGGCGTTGTATTGGGTACCCGCTTCTGAGCCGGAAAGACTGGATTGCAGGGTGCCGAGGATCGCCATTTGCTCATTCATGGACACACCGACCGCTGTTGCCCCCGCACCCAAGGAACTAAACGCGGATGACATTTCACTGCCGGTGGTTTTAAACATTTGTACCGCACTGGCCGTTTGTCCGGCGACCCTTTCCACCCAGTCAGCATTGCCCATCACGGCCGCTTGCTGTTTAAAAATACCGTACATTGTGCCCATGTAGCTGGTAATGGTGGCCGTATCCGCTTTGGTGGCCGCCGCTAAAATACCACTGGCTTTGGTAAAATCCCCTAATTCCTGACCAGTTAAGCCACTGATCGCCGATTGAATGTCATAACTCGCCCGCACAAAATCCGCCGCTGACTTGCCGTATTCCACCGCAAAATCCATGGCCGTATTTTTTAATTGCAGCAAGTCTGCTTCGACGACACCGAGCGAACGCACTTCACCCATCGCCCGATCCATATCAATGGCCGGTTCCAATGCGGCTTTAATCGCATAACCGGCACCGATTAAACCGGCTACCCCCATGCCAATCATGCCAAACGCACGGCTAGCGCCATCCGTCAGTTGATTGATTTGGTTTTGTATGCCGGCAATCGGTGACGTTAAATGATTCGTCAGCGAGATAATAAAATGTAAATGCCCAGTGGCCGTGCTGGTCATAATTAAATTGATTAACCCTTAAATGCTTGACTGATGCCATTGGCAACCGCGATTTGCATATGCTCCCAATATTGCTGTTCAAAAAATAAAGCGGCACCCATGGTGTCGGCGGTGACGGGCTGGTGTGGAAAATGTTTTTTCGCCAGCCACATCAGTTGCAATAAAGAATTCTCCTTTAATTGCTCGCCGACGGCCTCACTGGCTTTACCACAATATTTAACTGCGGTACGTATTGCTCCATTAGCGCGCTCGCAATTTGCGGGGCTACACTGGGATGGGCCAATAATTCTTTTAGCGCGGGTTTATCGTCCTTCGAAACCGTTTGCATACAAAAGTTATAAGCCGGTGCAATTTTATTTTTTTCGCTGAATTTATTAATAAAACTACTGTAATCATCGACCGTAATCGTAAAGGTAAACGCTTGGTCGCCGACTTCGACAGTAAAAGTGTTATTGCTCATGGTTCTTTTTTTCCTTTGTTTAATAAGATAATAAAATCCAGGCGCTTGTTGATATCATCAAACCGTTGGGTCATTGCCTCAAATTTATTATCGATTTTGGTTTCTAGTCGCTTGATGGTGGATTTTTTAGCAAACTCTTCGGTAATCCAGGTTTTTTGATTAAACAACGCCCGCTCATTACTGAGGATTTTGTTGTAAATATAAATATTCCAACCAATCAAATTGGTAAAAAACAAACTGACTAACGTCAGAGAGAGCTTATGCCGTAACTCAGGATGGTTATCGAATAGCATTCCGTGTTACCTGCTTTAGTAAGGGCATGACATTTTTCATGGCCCGTTCACCAAACAAGAAACCCAGCACTAACACATTAATAACGGTTAAGGCGGTTTCTTGTTGTTCGCTCAGCTGCCAAGAGGCAAACCAACACCAATCCAGGTACAACGTGGCAAAACCCCATATGGGTCGCTGAGCACCGCGCAGAAATAACAACACCCGACCAACAACAGGCAACGCCAATAAATCACTGGCCGTGCCTTCTAACTGGCTAATCCGTTGGGTTAATTGTTTTTCTGCTTGATTAATCAGTTTTTGAGTTTGGTTTTCATGTTCGATTTGTAGTTTTCGGCACGCTATTTTAAATTGCATTTGCTGCTCCGGCGATAAGTCCGGCGGAAAATACGTTTTCGCTACATCAATAATTTTATCGACTAAGCCGCTACCGGTTACCGATATAAATTTTTCCCATAATTTATTGAGCATTGTTTAATAACTCCATATCCAAGGCCGGGGCCGTGTATGAGTAGCAGGCGCCCTATCCAAATGAATAAAACGAGTCCTGCCTTTTTGATTAATCCCAACACCAGTAAACCCCAGCTGCAGCGCCAGACGTAAAATAATTAATGCGTGTTCTCCCCGACAAGCAATATCCACCGCACACCCTAATTGATGAGCACCTGGGGTGGCCTTATTTTTTTCGACGGGATGATGAGCACAACGGTAGCCACTGGTTACCGGTAGCGGAAAATTGCACGCCTCACGTAGCTGTATTAATGACTGCATAAATGCCGGTTGCATGTGCTGTTGTCCGCAACCACAACGACAAGTTAATTCCTGGTCGGTAAAATAACGGTAAGCCATGGTTACACCAGATTCTCCGTTTCATCCGGGCGTAAATAGGAGAGGCCATTAATTTTTATAAAATCCGGGCTGGTGACATCGTAGGGTAATTTAATTAAGGATTTTTCACCGCCTTTGCTATCAATATCCAATAAATTAGTGATTTTAATTAAACACCCAAAGGCTTCGACCCGTAATTCTTCCTCACCCGCCTTGGCAAAATACACCATGTCGAATGGTTCTAATCCCCTAAAACTCCCTGCTTGGCTAGCCGCATCCAACACTAACTTAAAATTTGCTGCATCCAGTTCGATTTCCCCAGTCGCCGACACATCCCCATCGACATAGCCATTCGGTACCCCACGGTTATAGACGGGTGAACGGTTATCGGTAATATCCAGTGAGGCCTTTTCCACATGCACCATGAAGTCGCCTAAGCTGACATCAAAACTTTTTCCAGAAATACGCATAGGTTATTTTTCCTTTTCGGTTGATAAATCCAAGGCAATATTGACGGTGATGGATTTCGGCGAGTTATACGGCTGTAGACTTAAATAAATCTCCACATCGGTTTTATTTTTCCAGAGGATTTCAATATCACTGTCTTTCGGGGGATGAATGGCCGCCGGAAATACCCGGTCCATAAAATTTACTGAGCGACTCATTTCCCGCAGCGGTTTCATAAAATAATTTTTATTAAAAGCAATCGACGCGGCAGTGCTGTTTAATAATCGGTTGGCAATGCGACTAATCGCCAGGAGTCGTATGGCTCGGGCCGCCTTATCCACAATCCGCACATGCTCGATAACCTGATAATCACCGCCGGGCTGTTCCAACATATTGGCATCACCCCAATAGGTGCCGGGGTAATCGGGATACGTTTGAGGAACTGAGAGGCGTACTTTATCCAGCTCTGCAATAATCGCACTGGGGAGTCGTTGACTTTCTTTATCGCCTGGGGTAGGCCCTAACGTAATTAACGGCCCAGTTGCCACCCGCATAGGACTATCAGCAATACTGACCTTGCTGTCGCATAATCGACCCGCTAACACACCCACGTTATTGCCGTGTAATTGCGGCACCACACACACCCGAGGGGCGGCCACTTCATTCACTAATTGTTTTTGCGCTAATAAATAATCGGACCAGCTTTGTTCGGGAGCAATACCCGGTGTGGTGGCAATAAAAATCACCCGTCGTCCATGTTTATTAATGGCACTTAATGAAGCCGCGTGCATCGCCTGCAGGTCCGTGTTGCTAGTAATGGGGCTGGTGATCACCACCGCTTCCGGTGATACATCTTCAGCCATCGCTTGTTTAAAAGCATCCTGCCAACTAGTCGCTTCATCCAGTGCAATGGCATAAGCCGACCAGTGTTGCCCGCCATTGGCTTGGGCCGCTGTTAATTGGGTTTTTAAATCGGAAATGCCCTCACCCAATAATTGATCAAGATCAGTTTGGGTATTAAGGCTTAATACCTCGCCGTGTTTTTTGGGGGCAGGACCCATAAATAAAAACGTCCGCTCAATCGCGGTAATGGGTCCCTGATAGAGATTTAAATTGTTAACCGTGACCCGTCCCAGTGCCATGGTGATTACCTCATTGCTTGCATTAATTGGTGTAATTGCTGGTCAAGAATTTGATTAATTTCGTTGTCGGTGGCACCTAAAAAAGGCCGTGCTTCCAAAGGAATCCGCCACCGGGATTGCTGCGGTTTATTTAATAATTCCCGCAATATGGCCCCTGCCATACCAAAGGTTAAATGCTGCTTAATCCAATTTTGCGTGGGCCGTTTTCGACCATTGCCACTGGCACGCTTAATGGTAAAGCCATGTTGAATTAATGCCCTGGCCATCCCTTTGGTACAAGGGCCGTCATAGGTCGCCCGGGAAATGCGCGGCAGATCGTTTTTACTGACGGGCTGGCTCAAGCCTTCTTGTTGCCGTTTGGCAATGTTGGCTGTGAGTGCATTTTGCCAACCAATCACCGCTTGTCGGCTATCCGCCGTTACCCCCATTTTACGCCCTAATCCCCGCAACATTTTTTTGCGATTCCGGCGATCTTTCCGGGCAGCCATCCCCTGGCCGGATAATGTTTTTTGTAACCGAATCCGCTGGCGACTGTTTTTTTGTACGGCTTTTCCGGCTTTCCACAACAATTGGCGTTGTTTGTTGGGCGGCAGCTGTAACACCGCTAATTGCTGGCGAATACTCAGCCCGTTGTGCTGCACTTGAATAGGATTAACGGGTGCTGCCATCGGTTACCTCTCCGGTTTCAGCAACCCATAAATCATAATCGCCGGTGTCATAACGTTGATGATCATAATTAATCGGGCCGTGTTCGGTTTCCACTAAATACACCGGCTCACAAAATTCGATACTGAGCTGAATATCAGCGGTGTGATTATCCGTCGGATCATAATCAAACTGGGGCTGCCCTACGGCTTGATTATTTCGCGCTGTATCCTGCTCGGCTAACCAGGCACTGATAATCGCGACCAGCGCCGTATAACTGACTTTGACCTGATCCATTTCAAAGATGGCATCATAAGTCACTTGGCTAATTTCCAGCCCTTTTTCACCGGGTTTACTAATAATATCAATCCGGTTATTTTCCGGGTAAGCCACAAGTTTTTCTGGTGTGACCACCTGTAGCTGAATTAAATAGTTTTTTAAGGCCGTGAGTTTTTTCATAATAACTCTGCCGTTATAAATGACTGGCCTTGTAACTGACACAAGGAGCGTTGCGAAATGGCTAACCAAAAGTCGTAAGTGTCTTCATTGGTTTTGGCCACATGCTCGGCTTTTTCACTGGTAAAAATCACCTGGTATTGTTTTAACACATGGGCTTTCGCTAAACTCATGACGGCCCGTTGGTATAAAAACACGTCCCGGTGTTGACCATTTAAATCGGGGCTAGGTCGTTCAGCGAGGGTTTTATATCCCTTTTTTATTAATTGATTTTTAAACGCTTCCAGCTGACCATTAATTGTAATGACGGCTTGAATTAATTCGCTCTCAATTAAATCCTCAGTGTATTCATGCAACCGGTAATGTTGTTGAAATTCCCCTACCGATACCGTCGGGTAAAATGCCTCGCTGGTGATCACGGCGGTGGCGGGTTGATATAAACTGTCTCGAATACTCATAATCTGTTTTGTATCTTCGAATTAGGCGGCCAAGGCACAACCCAATCCAAAAAGGTAAACTAGCGTTGCTTTTTGGTTGGGTGGCCCGGCCGGTTGGGGGAGAGCCGGTTAATTAATGGTTCGTTAATTTTTTCCGTAATTTTTCCAATTTGGTTTTCACTTGAATTTTTTCCCAACAGCCATGGGCTTTTTCGAAATAGGCTAACGCCGTTTCCAGCTGGTTTTTTTCTTCTGCTTGAATCGCCGCTAATTTAAAAAACCGGGCTTTGACTTCTCGCACGACGTCCCACTGGCCGGTTTCGATATACGCCAGGGTTTGTATATAAAGGGCGTCAGCACCATCTATTTGCCTCTCTACTTTCTGTAACACCTCATCACACACAAAGGTGGCCATGTCCCGGCGTCTAAAATGTTCAGGCATGGGTTGCTGTTGTTGTATAGCAATTTCAGCCAGGGCTAAGCCTTTGGCTAATTGATTGGTATCAAAATGCCATATCACCAAATACACCAATACTTCATTAGGGTGTTGCCAGTTAGACGCTAAATAGCGGTCAATATAATCCAGGTATTTAGGGATCAACTGGCGTTTATAATCGGCTTTCGTGTGATACCCCTGCAGTTTTTTTAACGCCTCTAAATCCACCCGTAGCCCACGCAATTGTAACTGGCATAACTGCTTGGCATTGGCCAGGGTGGCAAAGGCGGTTTCGGGACTATACGGCACCCGTTCCGCCGTCTGGATCGCCTGGGCTTGCTGCTGTTTTTGGCGCATGGCGAGGCTTAACATTATTCAGACTCACCCTTAAACTGGATTTGGTCTGGCTCAATAAAGGCGACTTTTTCGTATTGCTCGACTACATAGCCTTCATTACGCGAGTTGTAATCCTCCACCTGATCCCGTCGTGGATTATCCACCACTTGCTTACGCCAGGAGCTGCTTTGAAAATACAACGATAGATTGTTGAAACTGGTCACCATCGCTAACCGTGAGGGCATCCCCGGGAAGCTATACGATGGTAGGCCGCCAATGGTTTGGATCACCTGTTGATTTTCGATGCGCTCTTTTTCCGATGGGGTTTCCCCTTGCAAGTGGTATAGCCGCATGTGGTAATGGCCAATTAATTCACTGCCCACTAAAAACACTAAATCAGAATCCGCCTGAAACGGTTCACCAATCATGTACTTTAAATCAATGGCTAACGCATCTAAGTTCGGGTAATCGGTCCCTAAAATAATCGGTTTATCATCCCCTTTTGATAAGATTTGGCCTGGGGCTTTTTCCCGCATGATTTGCAGCCAGCCTTTATTCACATCCTGTAAGAGTGGGTGTTTTTTTGGATCAGTCTGCGGGGCTGCTTCTTTGCCATACCAGCCGACTTTAATCCGATCCACGCCCATTTGATGCTGTACCGCATTGCTATAACGGCTAGCAAAGTCTTTAAACTTCGCCCACACATCCATCTGCTCATAGCTAATACAGACGTCAGATTCAGTCTTATACAATTGATAACCATCGTTATCTAACTGCACTAAGTTTTTTGGCTGGCGGTCGTTTTCTTTGGTGTTAGTACGACCCGTAACTGAACTTGATACCCCTAAAAAAACCTTTTCCCCTTGTAATTCATCCACTGGAATCACATTGATTTTTTGCAGCAAGGGATTGCTGGCAACAATTTTATCATTCAGTTTTTGGCTAACGGTTGGGGTGACATTAAATTTATGCGCAACATTGCTAACGTTGTAGGTATGCGCCAGGTCGCGCTTGAGTTTATTAAATTTTTGTTGGGTTTCCGTGCGCATTACAGCACCTCTTCATAATCATCTGCAGGGCCAGCACCCAGAGGGACAACAGTACCCTCAACCGACAATTGTTTAATGACGCCTTGTAGTTTTTCAAAGGACTGCTTAAGGCAGTTAAACTCTTCTGCAGAGACACCACTTGTATTCTTGTCAGTCTCTTCCTCTGTGTTATTCGCCGGGTTATCAGCAGGCTTTTCAGTGGTTGAGGATGTTTCTGCAGTAGATGCCTCTTGTTGTGCTGGTGATGCTGCATTGAATGTCGCTAACGTTTCCGTTAGTTGTTTGATGGCATCCGCGTTTTTTTGCTGGCTGTCCATCAGTTGGGTAAATTGCTTTTCATCCATTGGTTTGCCTTGTTCCTGAACGGATTTATCGCGATTAAAGACACGGCTAAACCAGGACTCTGGCTCAGCGATGTCCTCATAACTGAATTGCAGGGGTTGACTGAAATAACTCTCTGACGCTTGACGGCGATGGCTAAAATGTAACTGCGAGGTGCCCACACTGGCAGGTTGATCCGTAATGGCTAAGCCAAATAAATAAGCCTTACCTGTCTTACGAAAATCCGGCAAAATTTCACCCGAGAAAAATAATTGTTGCTGCTGTTCATTCAGTGTATACAGCTTCTGGTTGGGTTTGATTTTCGCAAACAAGCATTGCCGGTCTTGATCATCCGTCTCCGTTTTCAATTCTACCACCTGACCGAAATTGCCATAAAAGCGGAAATGCTCATACCAAATCATGGCGGTATATTCCGCTGGATTATACGACGCTGCCATATCCATAATGGCTTGCGGCTCAATCTCCCGACCATCAATTGTCGGGCCGCTTTTCATGATACAAAGCCAATCAGTGGTTGCCATCTTAATACGTTTTCCGGTTGGTTATTTCAGTCATTCCCCTAAGGTTGGATTTAAAATTAATGGCTTTTTGACAGGCGAGCAACGGGATGATTTTCGCTATTTTGCTGTTTTTGCATAGCGAGGTAATTTTAGGAAAAACCAGCAAATCCACTGAATTATTTTTTGCTCAAGGTCTTTTATTATTAACGCACACCTTAACCTTGCCACTGATATTTGCCTATGAAATATTCTGATGACACCAAACAACAAGCCAAACAATTATATTTACAACGCCACCGCGTCCCTGAAATTGCCAAACAATTAGGCATTGAATCGAAACGGATTATTTATTATTGGGCCGCCCAGGAAGGCTGGACCGATTTAATTCAAAGTGAAACCGCCGAGTCTGCCCTATCCCGTCGCTTAATTATCTTATCCAGCCGGGAAAATAAGACCGATCGGGAACTTAACGAAATGGATCGGCTAGTCAGCCAGTTAGCTAAATTGCAGAAGCCTAAAGCCAGTGTCGTATCTCATATAGAACCAATGGGTAACGAGAGTGACAACAGCCGTTCAGATAAGCCCCGTAAGAAACGTAAGCAAATTAAAAATGATATCAGTAAACTCACGGCTGAGGATTTTCAGCAAAAATTTATCAGTCAGCTATTTGATTATCAACGGGCGTTACGGGCCGTAAAAAATGATCCCAGCTTAAACCGGATTCGTAATATTTTAAAAAGCCGTCAGATCGGGCTCACCTATTACTTTGCAGGGGAAGCCTTTGAGGATGCGGTACTGACGGGCGATAACCAAATCTTTTTATCCGCCAGCCGTGCCCAGGCTGAAATGTTCCGCAGCTATATTACTCAGTTTGCCAAGGATTGGTTTGACCTGGAATTAAAAGGTGATCCGATTACCTTAAGCAATGGCGCCGAATTACGTTTTGTGTCGACCAATGCCAGTACTGCCCAAAGTTATCACGGCCATGTGTATACCGATGAGTATTTTTGGATACCCAAATTTAAAAAGATTAATACCGTCGCCTCCGGCATGGCCATGCACAAAAAATGGCGTAAGACGTATTTTTCCACACCCAGTGCCGTGGGTCATGATGCTTACCCGTTCTGGACGGCCACAGCCTTTAAAAAGAAACATAAAGACATGGCCTTTCCGACCAATGATGAATTAGCCAAGGGGGCGTTATGCCCGGATGGTCAATACCGGCAAATCATTACCATTGAGGATGCCTTAGCCGGTGGCTGTGATTTATTTGATATTGAGCAATTACGCTTGGAATATTCCGAGGATGAATTCAACAACTTGCTGATGTGCCAGTTTATTGATGATAAGCAAAGTGTCTTCAAGCTTAGCGATTTAGAAAAGTGCTGCTCAGACCGATTATTCTGGTTGGATTATGAACCCCACGAAACCCGCCCCTTTGGTGATAATGCCGTATGGTTGGGCTTTGATCCTAGCTGCACCCAGGACGCCGCCACCTGTGTGGTCGTTGCCCCACCGAACCCCGCCTATGGCGACAAGTTCCGGGTATTGGAAAAACACCAGTGGTATAACGCTGACTTTTCTTATCAAGCCCAGCAAATCCGACAACTGACGCAACGCTTTAATGTCCAGCATATTGGCATTGATATCACCGGCATTGGTCGGGGTGTCTATGATTTAGTGCGGGGCTTTTTCCCCTATGCCCGGGCCATCAATTACAGTGTCGATACGAAAAACCAATTGGTATTAAAAGGCTTAGATGTCATCCGGAAAGGCCGCCTGGCCTTTGATGCGGAAATGCAGGATATTCCCCATGCCTTTTTAACCATCAAACAAACCACAACACCCAGTGGACAAATTACCTATAGCGCCAATCGCACCCAGGAAACCGGTCATGCGGATGTCGCCTTTGCCATTTTACATGCGTTATTCAACGAACCCATTAACACCGAATACCAGCAAGCTTCCACTTGGGCCTTTGAGGATTAATCATGTCGAGCCAAACAACACAAAAAAATAAGCCGAACCTACCTATTCCCCAAGAAGCCACGGTGTTCAGTTTTGGTGATCCTGAATCGGTGCTGGCTACCCACCTACAGGATTTTTTAGGGGTGTTTGCCAACCATAACGGCGAGTATTACGAGCCCCCGGTAAGCTTAACAGGCTTGGCTAAGTTATTACGGGCTAACCCCCATCACAGTGCCTGTGCTGGATTTAAACGCAATATGCTAGTCAAACATTATAAGCCCTGCGACTTATTACCCCGACAAGCGATGTATAGGGCTTGCTATGATTTTAATGTGTTTGGTAACTGTTACTTTAAGCGCCTGCTTAATCCTTTTAAACAAACTATCCGTTTACAACATGTGCCTGCGATTAATATCCGCAAAGGGGTAAAACCGGATCAATATTACTGGCTCAACCCTGATAGAAAACTCACGTCATTTAAAAAGGGGGAAATTATTGGATTAATGGAATACGACGTCAATCAACAGTTGTATGGCATCCCTGAATATCTCAGTGCCATGCATTCGGTATTATTAAATGAATCCGCCACCTTATTTCGGCGTCGTTATTATGATAATGGTGCCCATGCGGGTTTTATTTTTTATACCAATGACCCGGGTTTAAGCCCTGAAGGCGTGGCCATGATGCAAAATAAACTCAAGCACTCCAAAGGTGTCGGCAACTTTCGGAGTTTATTTTTACATATTCCTAACGGTAACGAGCATTCGGTAAAAATAATTCCCGTTGGCGATATTGCCACTAAGGATGAATTTGAGCGGATTAAAAATATCAGCCGCAATGACATTATCAGTGCCTGGCGAATGCCCCCTGCCCTCGCGGGTATTATGCCCGAAAATACGGGTGGCTTTGGGGATATCCAAAAAATCAGCCAGGTGTATACCGATAATGAAATTCGTCCCTTATCGGAAACTTTTTTGCAATTGAACGAATATTTATCAGGAAACCAAATTCAATTTGACTTGCCTAATAGCCTGTATAATGAATCGTGAACCGGGATGGTGAAGTTAAATAACGATACTGTTGTATAACTAACAAAAGGGAACAACCCCCATGCAAATTAATTGTCCTCACTGCGAACATAAGGCCGTCATTAAATCCCGTTACAATTTAAGTAAAGATGTGAGCGATTTATACTGTCGCTGCAAAAATACAGAATGTAACCATAAATTTGTTATGAAACTCTCCTTTAGTCATACCTTATCCACACCAGAGCAAGTAACCACAAACCCAGCAGTAGCTGAATTTCTTCAAGGGTTATCAGAAAAAGATCGACAATTAATTGCTCAACAACTGATGGCAAGCTAGTTCAGCCATCAGCCAGGGAGGGTTTATTCATCGTTTTTACACTGTTGGCTCATAGTCTCGATTAAGACAAAGATCATCTCCATCTCCATTGGGGCTGTTTTCATTAGTTGATTTTTTTCAGTTATATTTTCCAAGGTTACTTTTAATTCTTTTAGGCGTGTTTGAATACGTCTTATTTTTGCTTGATAAAAAAACAAGTCTGTTTCACCCTTTGAGCTAATCACTGCTCAGACTCCTATTCCTCAAAATGATAGTCATTGACGGATATACGACTGCTAAAACCATCCGTGATTGAAAGGGCCTATCTCTTTAAAATAATGGGTTATGTTTTTAATTATTTGTTATGCACGACACATATTACAGTAAAGTGTCTATGAAGTGAATAAAAAAACAAGGTTTTCAGCTTACCAATTTGGGGTAAAATCTTAAGTATTACTAACATTAGAAGTCACTGAAGTAAATAATGATGAATGAAATAAACGAAAATCAACAACGTGGAAAGCGCCTAACCAAAGCAATGGGCACCCGAAATATAACTGTACGTCAACTGGCGGATTCTTTGGGCATCAGTCATACCGCCGTGACCCACTGGCGAAAAGGTGGATCAATTAGCCTGGAACATATTATTGAAACCTGTAAAGAGTTGAATATTTCCATTGACTGGCTGTTGACGGGAGATAAGTATTTTTTTCTACGAGGTTTAACCAACGATCAGCAACAAGCCGTCGTTAAACTGGTAGCCGCATTGCGGAAAGGTAATAAGAAGTTTTTAAACAAGCCTATAAATATTATTGAATAATTCTTATTTGGCATATTAAAGCTGATAGTGGGTACAGCAAAATCCCATCCTATCAGTGTTTACTGCCCTTTCATTAAAAAACAAAAAGGGTTTCATTATAGGCACATTGTGTCGTGGGCTTGGTTAGTGCGTCACTCAGTTGGTTACCGACCCATAACCCGGCAACGACAGATAAAGATAAATAGATAAGGGCTTTTTTCATAGCAGGGTTACCTGTTTATAGTTTTTATATAATGGCTTAACTTAATTGCACCAACTCGCCCACCTCTGGATTGCCCGAGTAAAAGGTTAAATCCTCACGGCGATAACACTCGCTGATATAGGGGCTTGAGCACCAGAAATGGTAACCGTCTAATGCCTGGTTAATCTGGTCCACCTTCAGCAAACACGGTTGACCATTCGGGCCTAAACCTTGCTCATAGTATTTAGAGCTGGGGCGGATTTGGGCATACAGTGAATAGCTCATGCGGGTGTCTCCTCAATGACACGTTGACCTAACATGCCTCTCATGGCGGCCATGGCATCTTTGGCATTGGTTAAATGATTGAGTCCCATTGATTCAATCTGCTGTTGTTGTTGTGTATCGTGATAAACCTTATTGCGTTCAGCCAAGCTTTGTTGGCTTTGATCAGTGATCGCCTTGGGAATATCTGTCAGTGATTCACCAGCCAATACACGACGAGTGACGATGGCATAATTGCGTTTAAACAACGGAAACACTTCGGCTTCGGTACGGGCTTTTAATTCAAAATACCCGGTTTCCTGGGCAGCAACTTTTACCCCTTCATGGGACCAACCGGCCGTTGTCGGGTTATGGCTATGATCACAAGCCTCACGATACGCTAACGCAACCTCGGGTAAGCCCACATCTTCCGGTTGCGGTTGACACCATTGAATAAACGTTCCCACGCTCGGCACAAAATCTTTATCAATCCCCCGGGCTTTATTTAATCCAATGCGGACTTGCTCGACTTGGTGAATACCATGGGTAATAAACCCTTTGGTCCAATTGCGTTTGGCACTGGCTAATACCTCGGGATCAGCAAAGGCTTGTCGCCAAGCAGAAAAAATACCTACCAACTCGCGAAAAATTAAATTCACCAATTGCGCGGCATGCTCAGAGACATCCTGCTGATTAGACGCCGGTTGTGGTGTATTGGGTTGATTAAAATTAATTCGAGAAATTATGTCACTGGTTTTTTTCATGGTGTCATCCTCACAGACCTAAGTCATGGCGCCAGCTGGTATCATCCCAATCCATCCCCCCAGGTTTGATTCCATTGGGTTTAACAGGGCCGGTCGTTGGAACGGGTGGCATGGCTTTTTCAGCCGCAAAGCGTTGGGCATTACGCATCCAGTTTCGCCAGGCTGACGCCCAGCAAGTGAACGTGGAACCTTTGGCCCGGTGGTGATCCAGAAATTTTTCAGTTTCGATAATCAAATCGACCCGAATAAAATTCTCACTGGCCCACCGAATTAATTCCGGTGTCATCGGAAAATGTTCAGGGGCAGTGGTGGTTCGTTTGGCTGGTGTACGACGTTTGGATTTTTTACTCGGTTGTGGGTTGGTTTCCTCCAAGGGGGGATTAAAGGGGGTAATAGTGTTTTTTGGTTTAGTGTCTTTTTGTCTTTTGTGGTGACCGTTTTCAGTCACTTTTTCTGACCGATTTCGGTCACTACACTGACCGTTTTCGGTTTGTTTGGGAGTGACGGAATTCGGTTTGTTTACTGACGGATTTCGGTCACTAACCTGACCGTTTTTGGTTTCTTTATGAGTGACCGATTTCGGTTTGTTTAGTGACGGTTTTTGGTTAGTTTCGATTTTGCTAAAACACCAGTTAGCCAAACTTTTATTGATGCCAATTTTACGACCTCTGGTGATTACGATTTTGCGCTCTTTGAGTATTCGTAAATCGGCATGTAGGTGGGTGGTGGCACCATCATAAGCCATTAAATCAGCTAATTGGCTGGCAGAAATCCAGTCAACCTCGATGTTATAGCCAATTGTTTTTCTAATCACCGCCATCAAAATACGAAACTGGCGGCCAGAAATATCCAGCTGACAAATAGCTTCCAATAACTGGTTATTGAGTCGTACATAGCCATTGCAGTTATCATAAACATCATCCATAATAAATACTCCAAATGTGGTTAGGAAAGCTGCTTTTCTCTTTGCGGGGGTTAGCAGCTTTTTTATTGCCTGCAAGAAACCCTGCCTTATTTTTTTCAGACATAAAAAATCCTTAGCTCACTGAATTCAGTCAGTAATTAATAAGTCATTGGTTGATAAAACACCCTCGAAATACAACGAGAGTATTAGAGGGTTAGCTAAGTCTTACATTGAGGTACCATCATGGATGCTCCTTGCTAGGTTGGTGACTGTATAAACTAACAGTAGAATTAAGTTAAGTGACGCTTACTAAAACTTGAGATAAAGTTTTACCTATTCAGCACAAACACAATCGACCTATCAGGGTATGTGCTTTTGTCTCCTTTTCACATATACCGCTGAATTTAGGCGTAAAGGTGCCACAGGCACTGGTGTTTGTGCTGATAAGGGTTTAACATGTTAACCGGTACTCTATTGTAGGGTGCCGGTTTTTTTATTGTATTGTCATAGTAATAGCGAATTTTGTAAACTTCAAGTAGAATTTTTGCATGAGTGAAATCTGGAAAAAACTTAGAGCGCGACGCAGAGAGCTAGATTTAACTCAAAAAGAAGTCGCAGACTATTGCGAGGTTTCTGTGACTTCAGTTTCTCAATGGGAGTCACAAGCCCCTGAAAGACAAGCCTTTCCCAGACAAGACAAAATACAAAAACTAAGTGAAATATTACAAGTTGATACTAATTGGTTTTACTCAGATGATGAGGATTCAATATTCTCAGCTGTATCTATTCTTGAGGAGGATGAATACCAAAAAGCTAAAGCCAAAGTAAATGAGCGTCAGATGAGTAGCCTTTGGTCGAAACTTCGTAAGCGCCGAAAAGAGTTGAACCTAACACAGGGTGAAATAGCTAAATACTGCGAAGTATCTTTAGCTGCAGTTGGTAAATGGGAGTCCAAAGATCCTGAGACAAGGGCTTATCCTAAACGGAATAAGCTACAGAAGCTAAGTGAAGTTTTAAAAGTAAACCACCTTTGGTTACTTGATGGAAATGAAAGCTTGTCTGCAACTCAAGAACATACCGATAAAATTTCCTCGAACTCTATATCTCCTGATCCTGCTTTTTGGCAAGAACAAATGAGGATCATAAACACTTACACAGACCTCGTAGCTAAAAACAAGCTTACACCTGCAGACTTAAAAATCCTTGATGCTTTAGCAGAATATATAATCAATAGATAACTCCTTCCCTCTTCTGCTCTTTTTTTCACCTTAGAGTTGTCCTACAATCAAGCCAACCCAATTAAAAATTAATTTATAAGTTTTTAGTTGTATTTTAAGTTTTTAGTGTTATTCTATTATTCAAGAAATTAACTTGAGTTTTAGCTATGGACAGCTCAATACCTGCAACTAACTGTATTACCGATGGCCACTGGCAAGCCAATCTAAATAACCCATACCTAGCCCCGCGTGAGATTAAATATTGCATAGGGCTACTGTCGGGTAAGACAGATAAAGTCATTGCCAGAGAGCAAGGGGTTGAGCCCAGCTCAGTCAGTAATCGAATTAAAAATGTACACTACAAGTTAAACACCCATAACCGTGCACATTTAGTGGCTGAGCTGATCCGGCTAAAAATTGTGAGTCCATTACTGATTGTATTAAGTTTTTTCGCATTACCTGAATTACCCCGAGTTGTTAAAGATGACCCTAATAAACCCAGGCCCGTGCGGATAGCACAACGGTCTGTTAGACGACAAGAAACGTTCAGCACGTTAAGCGTGTAACTAACCAAGGAGAAAATAATGACACCCATGGAAAATCCTTTATTCGTTCAAATAGCCTCAAACGATATGGTTAATTTTGAAGAGTTAGCCAAAGAACTTGGCTTTGAATCGATCTTTGTTAATAACTATGACTATGACATAGAAGAGGACGGAGACAAATTAATTAATGATTGGAACCCAGGAGAAATTGCAGGGTTTAATTTTGCACTGAAATTTTGGGACCATGATGATGGTATGACAGCCATGTTTGTTAAACCCTTAACCAATAGTGCCAAACTACTTTGGGAGACTGGTAAAAACTTAGAAGTTAAATAATCAAGCAGTCATATTCCACTCATTATTTAATTAATATTTTCTTGCTCAATATTGAGCCACGGTATTTTTTTGCCTACAGAAAGGAGCAATGATGAACTTCGAAACACCCAATCAACGTATGGAAAAGCTTGAAGAACAAGTACAACGAGCGCTAGCCAATCACAAGGTTAAAGAGCTGGTTAATACTGAGCATGTACAGCTCTACCGTTGCCAAAAACCGGGAACATGGGTCTATGGGTTTGACATTATTCTAAGCCCTACCTGTATTACGGTAAGTGGTGATATAGGGGAAGTGCTGTATACCGTTGGCCGAGATATGGGCTTTTTAGCAAAAGACGGCTGCTCAGGTTATGGCCTAGGTAAGCTTGAGCAAGTGTATAGAGATAAAAAAGAAGTTAACGACTTTTTGGTAGCAGATTATTTATATAGTTTAATTTATGAATATTTTGAATTAGGCACTATTGAAAGTAGCGACCTTCCCGATGAGATAAAAGAACCGTCAGCGCTGAATCAAGATAATCCAAAAGAACTGGCAATCGCTATCAATAGCCTCTTTTGTCAAGTAATAGAGGTGCTTTATGAAAACGAGCCAGAAGAGTTACCAGAATGGTTAAGGCAAATAAAAGCCAATGAAGATGAAGTAGAAAATATTTACTATTTATTCGATCAACTTAGACACCATGATTACAAGCCTAGCGAGCAAGAGCTGTATAACATTATTCACAATAATAATTTATGTGAGATAGACCCGGATTGGTGGGAACGCGGCCTGACCGTTATAGATTGGCATGTACTGTGGGTTTGTGCGTGCGCTGAGTTTGCAGCAAAGCAATGGCTTGAGCAGGATATAAACAAAGCTGCATAGTCATATATCCCTATAAAAATAATGATTGGATAGTAAAAATATGATTTCAAAAAACAATTGCCGAACATTAGCAAATCAATCTATCGAAAAATATGTTAATCACTGTGCTTGCGAAGATATTGATGAGGTTATTCAAGCGTTAGGCGAAAGCTTGATTATTACGTTCGCTATATTCAAGGAATCCGCTAAACGCAATCCTGAATTAGCGAATGAAATACTTAACCAGTTTATAGACTCAACCA
The DNA here is from genome assembly GCF_011009015.1 of Spartinivicinus ruber. Taxonomy (NCBI): domain Bacteria; kingdom Pseudomonadati; phylum Pseudomonadota; class Gammaproteobacteria; order Oceanospirillales; family Zooshikellaceae; genus Spartinivicinus; species Spartinivicinus ruber. The sequence goes on along the minus strand of NZ_CP048878.1, from coordinate 1,329,929 downwards.
AACAACCGCATCACGCTGTCACAATTATTCGAGACACAACGGCGAGTAGTATGCAGGCGCACTAACAATCACTGGCTGTAATGGAGAAACGGATATGGAAATCAATCGAATGGAGCTAACCAAAAAGAATCTCAGGTTATATGAGAAAGCTAAGCAATACATAGAGTATTACACTCTAGCAAAAAATAAAAAACCAATGCAGTTGCATATTACCAAAGAACAGTTGGAAGCCTTTAAAATGAATTTAATTAAGTTCAACTGTAAGCCGCCTTATACCATTAATGGCGTGCGACTTATCCCCTTAATAAATTAAGGACAAAAGCATGTTAACCATCACTAGGCGTGTTGGTGAATCGGTCAGAGTTGGTGAACACCGTATCGTATTGCGTGGTAGGCGATACGGTTTTGCTGAGCTGAGTATTTTTCACCAAGGGAAGTTACAAATCAAACAAATCGACTTTGGCAAAAAGCTTAATATTAATGACGCTATATCCCTCACGGCAATGCCTCATATAGCTGGTATTAGAGATTCACTGTCACAAGTTGATTTATTTATTCAAGCCCCACTCTCAATCAAGATAGAACGTGATGAACTAGAAGCCGGAATAAAAACCAAACGGAGAAAACCTCAGTATATTGGGGTAATGAGTTAAGGAGAAAATATCATGCAACTCAAATGGGTCAAATTAAAAAAATACCTTGAACTATCTGGTGATACTCGTGATGCATTTGTTAACAAACAAAAAACCGGTATGTTCCTCCGAGACAGAGAGTATCGTACTTGTAGTGACGGGCGTGTATGGGTCAACCTTGAAGCGGTAGAAAAATGGGCTCAAAAAAGTGAACCTAGGAGGCATTAATGACCTCATCGCTTCCTAGAGGAATAAGGATAAGAAAACATAAGCAATCAGAGTCTATTCTGATTGCTTTCATGTATAGAGGGGTTGAATGTAGAGAAACCCTAAAGCTAAAGCCAACTAGAGCAAATTTACGTTATGCTGAAGCGCTTAGAGCAGAAATTATTGGGAAAATAGAACGTCACATATTTAAATACAGTGATTACTTTCCAGAATCCCCACGGTGTAAAGTATTTGGTGAATGTACTCGAGTAAATACTACAGTTGCAGAGTTACTAAAAGAATATATCAATGACCTTCACAGGACTGTAGAGCCTTCAACAGCTCTGCGCTATAAACGGTCTATTGAAGGTCAGCTACTTCCAGAGTTTGGAGAAATTCTCGTTACAGAGCTTACACCGAAACATATTCGTGAATGGGTTAAATCGAAAAATTGTAAGCGTAAAACCATTGCCAACCACCTTATCCCCTTAGTTAAGGCACTTCGGCTGGCTGTTGTAGACGCTATTATTCCCAGGTCACCAATGGATGCAATATCTCTTGATGATTTCATTCATAAAGATGCTAGAGTCAGTAATTTTAAAGTCGACCCTTTTAAACCTGCAGAAATACAACAGCTACTGGAAAGCATGGAGGGACAGGTAAAAAATGCTTTTCAGTTTGCTTTTTATACAGGGGTTAGAACTAGTGAACTCATAGGACTTACTTGGGATAAAGTTAACTTAAAAGGCAAGTCTGTTTTGATTGACCAGGCTAAAGTAGAAGGTCTACTCAAAGGCACCAAAACAGGTACCAAGGGTGAAAGATTAATACATCTCTTCCCTTCTGCTATATCAGCCCTAGAATCTCAGTTTAACTATACGAACAACAACGATTTTGTGTTTCATAATCCACGAACAAACCAAGCCTGGAAAAATGATCAGCAAATTAGAAAATGTGCTTGGATTCCTGCGATAAAAAAAAGTGGCCTACGCTATCGGAACCCGTACCAAACTAGGCATACCTACGCATGCCTTCTTATAGCAAGAAATGAAAACCTATTCTGGATAGCAAGCCAAATGGGCCACCAAGGCATTGAGATGATTAACAGGCATTATGGAATGTTTATTGAAGAGGCTGGAGACGATAATAAATACAAGCCTAATTATGAGTGGTAGCTCAGTACTGCTACCACTAGCTCTTAGCAATGAAAAACACTAACCAGGATGATCAAAAGTTTTTATAATATTCTTACCTGTATACTGCTCAATATTTTTCATCATTTCCTCAAAGGTATCTTTTCTAACCTTGTAAAGAGGTAAATACACGGAGAATAATGATGTGTATATAAAAAAATGTTGAGGTGTCCACACCATAGACCAAACTTGCGAGGGGGCAAACTCAAATAAACCGCCAGGGGTCATAAAAGAAGCCTTGTCTTCTTTTAACTCAAATGTATGAATACCAAAATTGCCTTTATCGAAGCTTAAATAACTCTTTTTAGCATCATGACGTAAAACATACTTTGATAACGCAGACAATACAAAAGCAACGACCAAAAGCCCAATAGTCACACCAAGCATTAGCTCAACCTGCCCTTTGTCAAATACAAACGTTAGTAGTACAAGTTGTGCAATCCAAAAACAGCCTAATCTTGAATAGTAAACAAAAAACATCAACCAAGAGTGAGTGCCTATACAAGCACTTGTATGAAGTTCAGTTATTGCATTCCAAACTTCTTCCTTAGTTAATTCAAATTCGACTCTCATACTTATCCTTCATTTAACTCCAAGTAGCAAGCGGTCCAGAATAGAACTGTACGGAAATATCTAGACCCCTAAAAAATACTTAAGACTCTTCTTTGCCATGCAGACTATCCTTAAACTCAACGCGCATAATTAAAAGTGGTCAGATATTAATCACTTAAAGATCTTTAAGCGTGATCAAATTCACATACAGAGCAAAACTTGATCTGATCAAGCTTTAATCTGAGACAGATTTCACAAAGGTGGTTGAAGATTGATCACGGATGCCATACAAACACATATAGGGAAAGAAGAGATTAAGTCATGCAATAAAAAGTTTTTATTCTTGTAATATTTTTCGCACTCAATTCGCACGCAGTCCATTTTTGGAAATTTTATCTTTAAAATCAATTAGTTAAATGCCTTATACGAACATTCAATTCCCGCCGCCTCCACCACTTCCACTCACCTTGAATTTCCTTAAAACCCTTTAAAATCAACCACTTAGAACATTACCTGAAAACCTTACAGGGTGAGGTTTTGTCTAAAAGTGGGTACCAAATTCACACGAAATTCACACGAGAAATGCTATTGCTTAATAACTAGTCTGATTAAAAGATGAGTTATATATGGTGATGAGATATAAAAAACTGGACTTGCCAGAAGCAAAAAGATTATAGCCTTCTACTTCCAGCGATTTGCATGACTAGGTATTAATACCTTGGTCTACGTTGTGGACGGCTGTTAGATTTTGGTTGAGCCTGATTAACTTTCATATCACGACCTTGTAGGTTAGCCTTTGATTGCAGCATCTGACTTAATAGCATTAAGCATTGGGCCAGTGTCAGCGTAGCCCAATACCTTACCCTGTTAAGAGCTTACCAATACGACTTGAAAGCTCATGTTTTTCATTTGTTTTTAAGTAGATTAACAATTCTTGCAGGTACAATTCTTCTGGGACTTGAATAACATCATCGTCTCCATTCCAATATGCTACCTCGATCATTCCATCTGGGATGTGGTAACCATCAACTTCCTTATCGTAGTCGTCTAGATCACCTGGATACAAAACTCCATAGTAACCATCGTCGCCTCCGTAACCAGTTTTCTTTTCTGCAAACTCTACAAGCTCATCGTCTGAAGGCCAGTTGAAATCGAAGAGTCGCCGAATTACCTCTATTTCATTCATCATTTACTCATAACGCCGCCATAAAAGGATAGCAACTTGTTAAGTACATGAGCCAACTAGTAGAGTTTAATTTCTAATATAATATCTGTAATTCGGTGTTGCACTTCAAGACGCTGCAACGCTTGTGAAAGCCCAGCGATATTTTGCTCTCTATGTCCACACTCCCATCCTTTGCCTGGAGGGCGCTCCCAGTAAAATCGTGAAGGTACAATAATATGGGCTATTTCGCTATACAAGAACGGCTGCCCCCATGTGCCCCCATCCTTTACATACGTATCAGTTAACTCATCATTATTTGGTAGCCCAGACCGCCAGTAAAGGCAGTCTTCTTGGAGCTTTCCAAAAGTGGTCCATGCACACCAATTCTCACTATGCAACGACGAACAACTTCCTTGGCCCAATACTTCATTACAGGCTGTGAAAAATTTAACCCAATCAGAATTATTCATAGATTGACTTAACTATTAATGAACGTCACTCTGACGCAAAGTACTATGTCGCATTGACGTATAACAATCGAATACATTTTAGCCAAGCAACAAACTTATTACTAGAATAATGCTGATAGGAATCACTCTACCAGCAACCAACCACACAAATTACTTGATAGAGAACAAGGGTTGACAAGTTCATGGAACAATTAAAGAATGCGATTGAATTGCTCTGAGGTAAGAATTGCCAGCGAACACACTCCATTCGCTAACTCATATCAAGACAAGCATTGCTAATGAACATAGCCAGGCATCAGGTTACCACATCTCAATAAAGATAGCCCTATTTTGAATACACCTACGTCTCCAGCATGACAGCATACTTATCAAAACCTGCAATAATTCATTTATAAACACCAAATAAATAAAAAACTAAAAGTTATCATAATTTTTAAACTATCAGCGTTTTTAATCAGGGGCACAAAAAAAATATTTTCTACGTTGCTCCCTGACATTGAAGATGCAAAAAAATGCGGCTCAATTTTTAAAAGATGCATCCAGACTCTCTACTGACAATCCCACAACATATATTCATGAACTTGTGGACTACCTGCAAAACTTGAAAATTATTAAATATGGTCAAAACCGCAAATAACCGGAGCAATGCAAGCACCAGCGAGTATTGCGTCCATGTAGATTTGCCTTGTTATGCTTCATTGCCTACCTTTTCGTGTAATGTTGTAATCAGCCCACTTAAATCAAAACCACTTTCAGCAATTGATTTAGGAATAATGTGGTATAGCCCTGGCATTGGATATATTAGTAAGTAATCGTCATTTTGACGCCACTTGTGCACCTGTTCCCATCTGACAATACCTTCCCCATCTGATGCGGAAAATTGAACCCCTTCATTTAATAAATGAATCTTTATCGGCTCTTGAATTGCTTTATATTTTCTATAATCCCTTCTAGAAAGAATTGGATTTATAAGAAATCTCATCACTATCGCAACACTACCACCACCTACTAATCCACCTATTGCACTACCTTTAATAACTGGCGAACCAAAAATTGCAGCTATAACTGCTACACCTATTATTATTAGGTATATTACAGCAGCCTTTGTTGTAATTTTTGAGAACAGCTTCATTGCTCTCACATAATCATCTTCTGTAATTGAGTACTCTGTATTCATATTATTCTGAAACATAACTTTTAATGAACGCCTCTCTGACGCAAAATGCTACGTCGCATTGACGTATAACAACCAAATATATTTTAACCAAGTCACAAACTTATTACTAGAATAATGTTGATATGATGCACTGAACTAACTGATTTACATAGAATTGGCCATTATTTAAACGGCACTTACATACAACATCATATCATCTCAATAGATATTTGTGTGGAGGTGATCATGACAAGCCTGCTGCTTGGAAAAGTAAGACAAGAAATTAGGGTTAAACACTACAGCCTAAAAACAGAAGAATGCTACTTGTATTGAATACGACACAATTATTGTTTTCTTAAAATAAATAATTTTCACTGAAAATGTATTTTTTACTTAAACTGAGATAATTTTTCACTTTGTGAAAATAATAAATAATTCCTAAAACGATTAAACAACAAGGCTTAGCTGTTAATTATTACCACAAATAAATTTTCATAAAACTCGCAGGTGTGGAGGATGAGTGCTTTTTCCAACCTCCTAGATTCCAGTACCCTCCTATATAACGGTCACAGCCTTCGGGTGAATGGAAGTGATGTGACATTAATAAGAAAATAATCTGATATACGTAAAGGTAGGTGTTAGTGAAATAGCTCGATTATACTAAGGTTAGAAAAGCTGCAAGTTGTTAAATATATATAGTTGAGAGTTCTTGCTCTTCAGCCCTTTATACATTAAAGATACGATGCTTTTCAGCAGAAACAAAAATCTGCATCCAGTAGTTTAATTATAAGCGATACATGTGACACAATAATTAAATGTATACGCTAATTAGTACATAGTGAAAACAAGAACTGTGAGGGAACACTAAATGATTATTGGAGTTTTCGGTTCAGCTGCAGGAATCTCTACAGGATTAGAGCAACAAGCAATACTTCTTGGTCAGTTCATCGCAGAAGCCGGTGCAACACTTATTACTGGAGCCTGCCAAGGACTACCTTATGCAGCAATAAAAGGTGCTAAAAAGTATAATGGCGGAACGATTGGATGTACTGCTGTCACGCATGAAAAGCTTCACGAGTCAATAATGGGCACTTCTGTAAGTTATTATGATCAGCTCATTTATATTCCAAATGATTTTACACATAAACAGATACATCAAGTTTGCTTAAAGTATCGTAATGTAGTTGCAGTAAGCCACTGCGATGCAGCTGTTTTTATAAGTGGTCGATGGGGAACTCTCAATGAATTTACAATTGCTTATGATATTGGTAAACCAATTGGTGTACTTACTGGCAGTGGTGGTATGACTGAATTTCTCCCAAGTTTACTTGAAGCATTTCAAAAGCCAAGTGAAAGTCGTCTATATTTTAACGAACAGCCAAAATTGCTTATTCAGCAACTTATTGAAGATCACCAAATGAATAAGCAAAAAATCAATCATTAAGTATATTGCCCTCCATTAACAGGTAAAATAGCACCTGTCATATAATCAGGTGCCTCAAATGCCGCATAGCTAACTACCTTTGCAATTTCCTCAACCTGACCTGCCCGTTTTATATGTGTTGACTGAATAGCACACTGTTGACGCTCAACTGAGACATTTCTTGACATTAAAGAATCAAAAATTCCTGGATTCACTCCTAACACTGTGATTCCCTGAACAGCAAATGACTTTGACAAACTAATCACCAATCCATTTAGACCTGCCTTAGCAATACCATAACCAATATCTCTACTACCTACCCAGGAAGCTGATGACCCAACAATTACAATACGACATTTGCAGTTATAATTAATACATCGATTAATAAGCTCACAGCAAAACGATGTTACAAACACCAAGTTGATATTAATTTGCTCCAGCACCTCTTTTGTTAACAGCGGTGATTGACCTTGCACCTGACTCCCTTGATGACCAAACCGCCCTATACAGCTGATAAATATTAATTCATGGGTAAAGTCCAATGGAAGATTTTGCCATACATCCTGCATTGATGTACAAGAAAAATTAAATTGCATATAATTTGATAGCTGTGAAAAATTTTCCTTTTCATGTTGATCTATACCTAATATGTATATAGGAGAAATTTTTTTCTTTTGTTTTAAAAATGCACCTGCTAATGAGCTATTAGCGCCAAGTAGTAATAGAGTATGATTTTGCATAATCTGGTCTCTGCTAACTGTTTCCTACACTAATTCAATAGTTATTAAATTACTTGATAAAACCTATTGCATAGTCAACCTCGACAAATAAATATTATTAATTAAGAGATAGATCAGATATTTTGGGTGATAAGTTTTTATAATGTAGGTGATTTTGGTGAATAACTTTTGACGAAAGACATGCTTCATGCTCTTTACATTGACTGACTATAGGTATTACCTCTAAGACATCAATCCCATGAGTCTTTAAGTATGTACATTTTTGTGGATTATTCGTAATAAGATTAACTCGATTTATGTTTAAATTATTTAGAATTAAAACAGCATAATAGTAATTCCGGCTATCTTCAGGCAACCCTAGTAATTTATGAGCATCGAAAGTATCAATATTTTTTTTCTTCATAAGTTTATATGCTTCTATTTTATTGACAAAGCCTACCCCTCGACCTTCGTGATTAAAATGATATATCATAAGACCAGGATTTTCTAAAAAAAATCTCATAGTTTGTTGCAACTGATAATTACAATCACAACGATTATCACCGAATATATCAGCGCTAAAACAAGCTGAATTTATTCTAAAAAAAGGCACTAGATTTGTATCAAAAATAAGAGGGTTATATACAACAGCATGAAAAGACAATTGACCATCTTGATTTGTAACTTCATATGCTCCTAGCGATAATCCTTGATAAGTTCCCACCAAATCTAATCCCAATGACTTACGTACTACTTTCATATGCACTCCTTGCAAATTCAGAAACACCTCAACTTAAGTATAGTCGAATAAACTTTCAAACATCAATAGCTGTAATTAATAAAGCTTAAAATAAGTTATAATTGCAAGACAGATCAATTTCGTCTGCGACTATTGCTTAGCATTAATGACTAGTTTTAGCTATTTTCTTATAAACAATTTCTTCCCTTTCCTTAGTAATTACTGAAGGTTTACTCTTATCACAACAGCAAGAAGAGCCATGTATTGACTTCCACAATAACTATAGAAACATAAGATAGGGTTTAAATTTTTGGCAGAAGCAACTTCAAGGCCAAGTAAAATATAAAAAGTTAATTAATCTATTCCAAAAACTGCTATCATTTTTATTTTATATTTATTAAAGCATTATTTTAAAACCAGAATTCTGCTCATTAATACTATCCGCCTGCTGTATTAGGCTGAGTTTATTAGTAGGCCCAGCAGGCGTATGGCCATGAGTAGACAAATCTAAAAAAGCCTGTTCAACCACCGCCATAAATTCCGACAGCAGTTGTAGCACAACAGTGAAGCGATATAAGATGGTTTCACACATCTGAACTCACCACAAACTCCCCCCAATCATGATTAGGCTCATAAGAACTTTGCGCCCCAGCTTCCTCAATAAACTTGCCATAATGTCTATTGATCATCTCAATACCCTGATGCCCCATTTGGCTGGCAATCCAGAATAGGTTTTCATTCCTGGCAATCATCAAGCAAACAAAGGTGTGTCTGGTCTGATAAGGATTACGGTAACGCAACCTAGTACTTTTAATTGCAGGCATCCACGCCCGCTTTCTTATTTGCTGATCATCATCCCAAGGTTGATTAGTCCTTGGGTTATGGAAGACGTATTCGCCCTCCCCTGTATACTTCAGTTGATCCTGAATAGCCTGCAATGCTGGCGGAAATAAAGCTATCTCCCTCTCCCCTTTCTCACCGGTTTTAGTACCCTTCATCTGCCTTTCTACCTTAGCTTGATCAATCAGCACTTTACCTCTGGGTAAATCCACCTTATTCCACATCAAGCCAATTAGCTCACTGGTACGAACACCCGTAAAAAAGGCAAATTTATATGCATTGTGTACCTGCCCTTCCATGGCCTTTAACAGTATTTCAATTTCAGTCGGTGTAAATGGATCAATTTTATAGTCACTTCTCCTAGCCTCCTTATGAACTACATCATCAAGCGAGATAGAATCCATAGGTGACTTAGCAATAATTCCATCTACAACAGCCAGCCGAAGTACTTTAACCAAGGGTATAAGATGGTTGGCAATTGTCTTACGCTTACACTCCTTTGACTTAATCCACTGACGAATACGCTTAGGCGTTAGCTCAGTAGCTAATATATCACCAAACTCCGGCAGTAGTTGCCCTTCTATCGAGCGACGGTAACGAAGCTCAGTTGAGGGCTCAACCGTACGAGATAAATCAGCGGTATACTCATTAAGCAATTCAGCTACAGTGATATTTTCACGAGTCTCCTCACCAAATAATTTACATCTAGGTGATTCAGGAAAATATTCACTGTATTTAAATAAGCCTCTGTTAATTTTGCTAACGATTTCTGATCTCAACGATTCAGCATATTTAATATTGGCCTTATTTGGCTTAAGCCTAAGCGTCTCACGACACTGAACACCACGATAAGAAAAGGCAACTTGAATAGACTCTGTTCGGTTATTTTGCCGAATACTGACACCTACAGGCAACTTACTGCTCACTAGTGCCTCCTCGGTTCACTTTTTTGAGCCCACTTTTCTACTGCCTCAAGGTTTACCCAAACTCGCCCATCACTACAGGTTCGATACTCACGATCACGTAAAAAAACACCTTTCTTTTGTTTATTAGCGAATGCATCCCGAGTATCACCAGATAGTTCTAAATACCTATTTAGCTTAACCCACTTAAGTTGCATTTCATTCTCCTTAAGCAACATTTAATGATTTTTCGGGTTTAACTTTCTTATTTCTTGCTTCCAGCTCACTGCGTAATATGATGACATCTCTCGGCGCATCAAAATAAAAACACACTTGACCACCTTTATGTCGAATAAAGAAGGTAATATCGTCACCTAGCTTTTGATAACGTTCGTAAGGCACCTCCTTAATTTCTAGTTTTTCATTGATTGCTAGTCCTACTCGGGCCGATTCCCGATTAAACCCACCTAATGAAATTCTGATATGATTACCAATATAAATGGCCTGCCCGTATTTTCGTGAGAGTGCTAACATGGTGATTCCTTAATGTTGAACCGGGACAACTGGGATATTGTTAAGGGTGTAAGGTGGTTTACATTTACCGTTAGTCTTTGTTAGTAAATTTTTCCTAAGCCTTTCATATTGTTTAATTTCTAACTGTATTCTTTCAGGCTTTCGTCCATCTGCTTTGGCTAGCTTATAATAGTTAATATACTCCCTCATTCTCTCAACAACCTTTCTGTTTTCTCTTGATAAATACATCTGGTTAATTTCCATAAGCCATTTCCTTTATTGTCTCGGGTAGAAACTCGTAATTAATTATTTTTTTGTATTTGCCTTCCGGTTTAACCTGAATAGCGGATGGGGTTTTGATCTTGTTATTATTTAAATAGGCCAATGCCGTATCACAATCATTCGGGCATGGCGGTTGATAACCGACCCGTTGCACCCACCAGGTTAATGCCCGGTGTTTTGGAAAGCCGGTGTGCTCAAAACAAACCCACTCATCAAAAAATTCAGTGCCACATTGATAAGTGACTTTGACTGAGTTATTCGAAAACGCCTTACTATGCAGCTGATAAAACACCGCTTCCACGGGATACCATTCAGCCTGTTGCATAGCAGACAAAACCGCTTTATTACTGGCCGTGGCTTTATGGGGGGCTTGTGCGGGAAAAATATACCCGCAATCTGGGCATTCTTTTTCAAAGCAAGGAATCAATAACTGGCATTTGGGGCATTCCTTAATAGGCATTTCACCCGGTTCTTTTTTCTTGCCGGCATTTCTCACTTTGATTTGATCAATCGGCCCATGGCGTTCAACATTGCCGCCATAATCCAGCACTAAACAATTAGCCTTGCCGGTTTCGGGTGATATCCGTAATCCACGCCCTAATATCTGCACATACAGCCCAGCGGATTTAGTCGAACGTAATAACGCAATTAAATCCGTTCTAGGCGCATCGAATCCCGTCGTTAAAACACCTTGCGAAATTAGACAACGTATACTACCTTGTTTGAACAAAGTAATAATTCTATCCCTTAACTTATTAGGTGTCTTACCATGGACGATCCCCACGGAGACACCTTGCTTTTTTAATTTCTCTTCAATTTCCAAACAGTGTTTTACCGATACCCCAAAGATTAACCAGCTTTTTCGGTCTGCACCTAACTCCATAATTTCAGCCAAGGCTTTATCAGTTAAATCATCTTTATTAACCGCCTTTTCCATATCCTTGGTGGCATAATCGCCATTTTGAGTCCGTACGCCAGTCAGGTCTATTTTCTGCCTGCCACCTTTGGTGACTAAGGGCGATAAATAGCCATCATCAATTAATTGCTGAATATCGGTTTCGTAAACAATCTCATGGAATAAAGCATTATCCCCATGAGTTAATAAGCCTGATTTCATCCGATACGGTGTGGCTGAAAACCCAATCACTTTAATATTGGGATTCATCTTTTTCGCATCGGTAAAAAACTGACTGTACATAGTGGTATCTTTATCGGCGTTAATTAAGTGGCACTCATCTACAATAATTAAATTGAATGGACCTAAGTCAAACGCTTTGGAATACACGGATTGGATACCGGCAAATAAGACACTGGCATCTTTGTCTTTGCGTTTTAAGCTAGCCGAATAAATCCCCATATCCACATCAGGGGCCAGGGTTTTTAATTTGCTGTAATTCTGCTCCAGGATTTCTTTTACATGGCTGAGTATTAAGATTCGTTGGTTAGGAAATTGGTTTAATACCAACTGACACCAGGCGGCTATCACCACCGACTTACCGCCACCAGTGGAAATACAGATTAACGGATTCCCAGTGGCACGATGAAAGTATTCAATCAGTGCCTGAATCGCTTCCTGCTGATAAGGTCGGAGTTTCATGCCACCACCTTGGCATCAAAGTGGTCACGGATCGCTTCAACGTTTTTATCGTTTAATAGTGATAAATCAGAAACGGCCCTTAATTCACTGCTCTTGTAGTGTTCAGGTGCTTCACCAGTGGTAATGATTTCCCCTGTGGCTTTGATAGCAAACTGATACCAGTAATCCCCACTATCCAGTACTTCCGCCCAGGGATACAACAGATGTGGGTTATACATATGGCTCTGACAGCCCCAGCGTTGTTGCTCATCGGTCGGATTGAGTTGGTAACGCTCACATAACCACTGACCATTGGCCACTGGGGTAGAATGCATACAGGTACGACAGTTAACCGGTGGTAATTTGTTTTGATGGCACACGGCTTGGTGGTCGCAAAACTTGCACTTAAACCAGCTCGGGTCTTCGTTAATTTTTGCCGGTGGTGCACTCGAAAAAATCACATTACATGCTTTATCAATTGCCTCCCTGGCATGCTGTTGATCATATTCAACCCGTTCACCATAAAGTTCGTCAGTGTTTTTATTCACGGCAATATAAAAAGCTCGCTCGAATCCGCCGAGGTGCATATAGACTTGCATTTGGGTGTAATGCTGGGGTTTGGATTCCTTAACCTTTTTCTTTTCTAATTCCTTAAAAGACTTCTCGCTGTGAGTCTTCATCTCTACGACATGGGGTGTCTTTGGGGCTTCAGGGAAACCTTGACCAATGCCATCCATACTGCCACCAAAGTGACCATCACAAGCCACGACCCGATATTGCAAACCGGTCTTTGGGTCTACGGTATGGATTTGTACGCCAATGGCTCTTAGGTTTTCAGCAAAGCGCGCTTCGGCTAACTGGCCAGTCTCAAATAAGCGCAATAGCTGACCCGAATGATTGCTAGGGGTACACCAATGAAAGTCATACCACAGCGCCCGTTGGCATTCTTTACCAATAATGGACGCGCCCAAGTGTGCCCGAAAACCACTATCAGCATTTTTTTCGTAATGTTGGTAAATGGCATTAACGGTTGTGTTACTGGCGTCAGGAATTTGCATATGGTCACTCCCTGGTTACCGGCTATTAAAAGTGTCGTTTTCAGTAAAATTTTTTATTGCAGTTGAGGTATACTTTTCTTGTAATCCTCAATCAGATAGTTTTTTAATCTTGCGTATATTGCATTGCTTCGTTGTTTTATCGATTAGCCCTGAACCCGCGTTAACGAAGCAATGCTTTTTTATATTTTCTTAAATAATTAAACGGCTATTTTTGCTACTTGCTCAGATGAGGGCGTATTAAACACAGGCTGACCATTAGGACCACCTACATTCATGGGTTGTTGTGGTACCTGAGTAACCGGCTGTTGTGTTGTATTTTGAGGTGGCATGGTTGGCACAGCTGTTTGCTGATAACTGCCTGGTGATGCCGGTTGTTGCATGCCAAACTGATAAGCCGTGAATTTTTTAATGGTATTCTGCTCACCATATTTATCGTCACGCTTCATTCCAAGCGTTAACACACAGGGTTTTTGTAATAACTGGTCAGTATCCTGCGCATCAGGAATCCCAATGGCATGAGCAATCGCCGACAGTCGTTGCCGACCTAATTTCTCCGCCATGGTATTTTGGTGAGTAATATTGACTGCATCAAAAATATTACGATTAGCAAACTCGCCTTCAGTAATTAACCATTTACAGTTAATAAATTGGCCGGTGCCTTTTGAATTCGCTTTAATATCGGCTTCTACCAACATAGCGATATAATCACCGGCAGGTAATACCTCAAATCCGGCATTAGGATCATATTCACCTGTATTAAATCCAAAACTTGCCATGATGACTCTCCTTATACAGAGGGTTGTGGGTTAAGTGCATTGGTAAATGCCTCCCATGCAAGGGGCATTTTTTCGGGTAAGTTAAAACGGTTTTTGGCTATGTAAGCGGGTTTTTCCACGGTATGAATCAACCGTTGTCCAGTGGAAATACCTCGGGCTTTTTCTTTACCAAAGCCGACATCGGCTTTATTAATGTTGACCTGATAATTACAGAACAACACACAGTCTACTGACTCCTGAACTAAGCCACTGGCTTTGTCATTTAACTTAATTTGGTAGCGGTCATAAGAATCCGTTTCAGGACTATCAAAACGTTTAATATGGGTATGAGCGGTTAAAATATAGGTCATGCCTTTTTGGTTACGTAACGCATCCAGCCAACCTAATATTTCACGCCAATAACGTAAGGCTTCCATATAGCCTTTGCCATAGCCAAAGTCTTCGATACTGTCTTTATTACATTGCTGGGCCGTATGGGTCCAAATTAAGGGTTCTAAATGATCCAGTGAATCAAGCACCACGGTCTGAAATTCGTGTTGTTCATTATATAGAGCCGCTAAAGCTTGAATAACTTCTACATAATTCGTCAGGAGTGGAAATGAATTTAATGCTAATTGACCGGAACCATCTTCGGTAAATAAAAATATGGGATTCGGAGCCCCGGCGGCAAAGGTGGTTTTACCAATGCCATGAGTCCCATAAATCAATATCCGTGGAGCCTTAATCCCGTTGGTTTTTGAGATACTGGCTAATGAAATGGCCATGGTTATTGCTCCACACGCTCAACGCTAACGCTGGTTCTGGCAGGAGTGGAAATAACCGCATGGGCTGCTACATTGTAGGTTTTACTGTCGGTCTTCATTAACTCCTTAAAGGCTGTGGTATTGACCTCATACTTCACCCGAAACAAGTTATTAAATAAGGTTGGATTTATGGACTGCGCGACATCAGCTAATTTATTGACATCTACTTTGCGACTAATCTTAGAGTTAGTTTTTAACTTGAATACTTCCGTTGCTTTACTGCAAGTGCCTTCTGGCTTACGGCCAATTAATTCAATCAGTTTATCTTCAATAGCACGGCGGCTTTTTATCGCTTCGGTTTCTTGTTGTTTGGCAAACTCCCATTGATTAGCTAATTCATCGATCATATTAACGGGTTGTGGTTGTTGGGTTGCTAACATTTTGTTTTCTCCTTCACTTTCTTCAGGCAATAAAGTGCCATGGCTCTAATTTGAGCGTTTTTAAATTCAGCTTTTTATTCGGTTTAGAACCCGGCAGGTTCTCTTAATAATCGATGTTTGGCTTTATCTAATTGATAACGTAATCGTACTCTCAGACTGTTGTTAATCTTTAATAATTCGTGGTACTCCTTGGAAATTTTCTCCCACATAATTTCGGCTTCAGTTTTTCTCCTTCTTAATGCTTGGTTGGCTTTTAGTTCAGTTTTGGGTAATCGGGTGGCCATGGGTTTCATGCCGCTTGCTCTTCTGGCAATCTTTCCTCAACCAATCCACCAAACGCTTTAATTAAGGTGTTAATAATTTCACTGATGGTTTGCTGAGTGACAAACGCATTAACCCGAAGATAATGAAGCTTGTCTTCTTCCTCATTATTTATAAAAGAATCGGTGTAAGCGTCATCAATTTTAAGTCTTTTGATTTGCATGTTTTCGGTAACATCAAACGTGTAATGCACACTTTCAAGGGTTAATTGCTTAACCTGGCGAGTACCACATAAATCAACAATTTCCTGATCGCGTAAATCTTCTTTCCGACAGGTAATAGAACCTTCACCATTGGAGATTTTAAAGCAGTCGCCTAGCTCAAATTCAGAAAAGTCTAAGGCTTCCTGGTATATCCAGGCGGTCATGATCAAACTGGGTTCTTGTTTTGTCACCATTAGTTCACTGGAAAAACCACTGACTACTTGTCTGATAGCCCCTAAGACATAATCCAGCGCTGTAGTATTGCAGCTACCCACCACTAACCAACCGTTTTGGGTATCAATATAGGCATCAATGGTTTTATAAAGGCTAAATGCTTGCGGGAGTAATTCAACACGGACAGCATCTTTTATTTGGTCTTTTTCTTGTCTTGATAAGGGTTTACCGTTTTTTTCTTCGGCTTCTACCATGCGTCTTTGGGCATGGTGTTCAATCACCGCTTTAGGCAATATTTTTTCTTCGATTTTATAACGGAATAAAACTAAGTGATCGCCCATTAAAACAAAGCTATCGTCTACGACCGGTGTAAACCCATGGCTTAATTCTTGGGTTTTACCGCAAGGCTGAAATGCATATTGTTGTAATCCACCCATTATTTTTTCGACCACCATATCTGAGTGGACCTTAAGCCTATAAACAGTTGCTTCCTTTATTGATGCCATTGTGTGGCTCCTTATACTAATAATGTCGTTAAGTCATCAGCTCGCCGCACAGGTCGTTGAGTAATGCGAACCTGGCGGGGTTGATTCGGGTCATCGTCTTGGGCAGTTAATAGTGGTAAATCAGGTAGTGTTAATGCGGCTAATACCATCAATAGTGGGGTGACCACTTTTAGCCGAATTAACTCAGCCACTAAATGTGCCCGGTTATGGGTCCGTAGCTTGTAATGTACGGTTTTAATTCGTTGCGTCACTGTGCCCGGTGAGACTTCACAATCGCGGGCAATCTGTTTATCTGACTTACCCGCTAGGAGACCGAAGCAGTACAACGTCTCCCGAGGGGCAAGGTGCGGATTGTTCAGGTGCGCTTGCCAGTGTCCTTCTGCTATTACGTTACCGTCCATTTAGTAACTCTCACTAATACTGTGTACTTAGTATTCTTAGGTAATCTTTGATTACTTTCAAGTATAAAAAAATTACTAGAAGAGGTGGGTTAATTAAAAATATCTATAAGAATGGAGAGACAGGAGTGAATTAAGAAGGGCTAATTACTTAGATGTATTATTAATTTCTTCTCGTTCTTCAATAATATCAATTATTGATTTGAGTAACTTCATATCCGACTGAGTGAGTTTATCCTCAAGTCCAAGACGAGTAATATTAGTTGCAACATAGCTTACATCTTCCATGATTCTGTTACGATCATAGTTCTCATTATCTACTTTATCTGGGTGCTCTACTTTTATTCGCTCAGCCCATTGACCAGTAATTTCACTTTCATCTGACGATAGCCAGTCAAAAGAACAGTTTAGGAGCTTACTAATCTCTTTCAGCATTAATGGGGCTGGGGAGTTTCTACCAGTTTCCCAGGCGGCAACAGCTGACTTTGTAACACCAAGTTTCTGCCCTAGCTCTTCTTGCGTGAAAAGCCGGAACTTTCTAACCGATTTAATTCTATCTTTCAGCTCGCTTTTTTTCTCGCTCATATAGTAAGCGTACCATCTCTTTCAAAAGAAGTAGAAAGTAATCAAAAGAAAACTTTATCGTAACTATTGACGTACTTAGTAATCTTTGTGTATCTTGTAACTCATAGTAATAAAAAGCCGGAACCTCCCAAGGGAAGTCCGGCTAAACCCGAAACAACAAAGGAGATGGGAGAGGTATAAGGAGTAGCCTCGCGACTATTGGGCTCTGCACATCCCTTGGTTGAGCAATAACTATATCTGAGTAGGTCTTTGATGTCACTACTGCTAGAGATGACTGTTTTACTAATTAGTACTGGATTGGATTATCCAGCAGTACCAGTATGCCTAAATCAGGGATGTCGAACATGATGCCAGATTTAAAACCCGAACCCACTGAGGATATTGCTTGGCAGTTGAATGAACAAGGTTTTACCTTAATTCCATTAGGTTCACCTTTTGATACACCACCACCGTATTTTGTTAATGACCGTTGTGATGGCGATTTAGAAAAAGCCAAAGAACGTTGGCCTAAAACACCACGCACCAGTTGGCATAAATACCAGAAGCAACCGCCGTCTGATCAAGAAATAGAGAATTGGACACATCAATTTCCCTATGCCAATTATGCCATTGTGACGGGGCGTAATGTGATTGTTGTGGACGCCGACTCTGAAGAAGCCGTTCAATTTATGGAGTCAGGTGCCGTCGGTCGTACTCCATGGAAAGTAAAAACCGCTAAAGGGAAACACTATTACTTTCAGCCCAATAAAAGCGTGGATATTCGAAATTCAGTTAATAGCAAAACAAAAATTGATTTTCGTGGCCATGGAGGTTATGTCGTTGCGCCTGGCTCCACTCATGCCAGTGGTACTAAATATGAATGGGAAATTGACCCCACGTGGCCGGTTGATTCTATCCACGACTTGCCATACCTAACTGAGCAAGACTTAATTACCATTAACCAGTTTAATGACGCGACTAAGCCTGCGACCGGTAACATTGGATTTAACCTGGCTGATTATTACCATCATAAAGCCGATGGCAATTCAGTTAATGAAGGTGAACGAAATAAATCGGCTGTTTCCTTAGTGGGGCAATATCTCGCAGGTGGCATGGATTTATACACCATTAAGCAGATATTAAACGAATGGGATAAAGGGAATAACCCACCATTAGGCCAGGCTGAATTAAATACGTGTATTGCCAGCTTAGTGGCAACCCATCTTAGAAATCATCCCCATGATGTGGTGCCAGTTTATCCTATTGTAGCGAGTCAACCTAAAGACGAGCCTGTGCCTGAATCTTTGCCTGACCATTTATATAAGGTGCCGGGTGTATTAGGGGAAGTCGTTAAGTATATGAATGATACGGCCACTAAAAAACAACCGGCGCTAGCTATACAATCAGCCTTAGCATTGGGGAGTGTGATCTGTGGGCGTTTTTATCGTACCAATAAAAATAATTTTTCATCGCTCTACTTTTTGAATATTGCTAAAAGTTCCAGTGGTAAAGAACATGGTAAAAAAATTGTCGAGCGGATTTTAGAAGCGGCTGACTTGGGCGAACTAATTTCAGGAAGTGGTTATACCTCAGCTGGCGCCGTATTCAGTGAATTGTTAACCCGACCTGTGCATATCTCAATTATTGATGAGTTTGGCAAACTGATTGAAAGCAGCCAAAAAGCCAATAATACCCAAAAAGATGAAGCCATTACTCAACTGGTGGAATGCTGGGGGCGTTGTGATGGTACCATGCGTCCTCCGTCGTATTCGACCATGACACTCAGTAAATCCCAAGCGGAAGATGTGCGTAATCGTGTTATTCGTAGCCCAGCTTTAACCTTATTGGCTATGACAACACCGGGCACATTTTACAACAACTTAAATTCACAGTTAGTGCGTGATGGCTTTTTAGGACGGCTGTTGATAATGGAAAGCCATTTATCCAGACAACCAAGTATTGATCCTGATGTGCGTCCTGTGCCTGAAAGTATTTTAAATTGGATAAAAGCAGTACGTAGTAATCTGGCTGGAAACATTACTGAGATAAAAGCCGCTAATGAAACTGTCGAACAAAAGGTATTAGTATTTCAAGCCGATGCATTAATGTTGTTAAAAGAATTTGAACAGGAGTTACTAGCTAAACAAGAAGAAGTGGAACAACAAGGACTTGATGTCTTATTAGGTCGAACGCGTGAAAAGGCCATGCGGATTAGTTTAATCCTCGCTTTATCTAAAAATCCCTATGCAAAGACAATCGAGAAAGAATTAGTAAAATACGCTATTGACTATGTTCGCTATTTGGATTTTAAATTACTAGAGACAGTATCCAAAAAAGTAGGTGGTTCAAAATTTGAAACAGAATTGAAGTCATGTGAAGATATCATTCGTAAAGCAGGTGCTAAAGGATTAACAAAATACGAAATAAGTCGTAGTCCTGCATTTTCAAAACTTGACCCTAAACAAGAAGACCTCATTTTTAAGGCGCTGATGAGTAGAGGCTTAGCCCAATTTAGTAACAACATTAAAACACGTGGACGATCACGAGCCGCTTGGGTCCATGCTGCATACTTCGCAGAAAACAAATAATGTGAAAGGATATAGTTGATTTTAAAAGAAAAAATCGACTTTTCACAAGTTATCCCATTTTCCTATGTGTTAGGATATCGTTGATTTTATTAGGTTTTTTTGCTTCTCACAGAAATAACACGAGAGACACCCCTTTCCTAATTTATATGAGAAGTAAAGGACAAGAAATGAACAAAATAAAAAAAGGGGGTATCTATGTGATAAGTGTGAAAAGTAGGTATATATATTAATAATTATTATTTTTTTATTTATTTTTCATATATTTATACACATTCTCACTTATCACAGACTTTTCTCAACTTTTCACATGGCATTGTGAAAAGTCAAAACCCGAAATAACGAATGGAGAATAACAACAATGAAAAGCAAAGAACGAACGACCAACTTGATTGCCATGGCAAAACGCTTTGAGAGGCTCGCAGAGCAGCTAGAAGACAGTTTAGAACATGGCAGCAGAGAACTAGCCCTGGCAGTGAGAAAAACGGCTGAGGGGCTTAAAAGTGGCAAGTGTGGTATGTGTGGAGAGTAAATAACAATGCGTGACCTTGAAGGAAAAGAACAAGCCGATTTATTTCGTTGGTTACATGGCAATTACCCTGATGTTTATCGGCATGCCTTTCATGTGCCTAATGGTGGTCATCGGCATGTGGCGGTAGCAAACAAATTAAAACAGCAAGGCGTTAAAGCTGGGGTACCTGACATTTTTATTATGATGCCCCGTGGTGGTTACCATGGGTTGGTCATTGAGTTTAAAGCCAGTCCTCCTGCTAAAACACAAGTGTCAGCCAATCAAAAAGAATGGCTAAACCGGTTAGCCAGTCAAGACTATCTGGCCGTCTTGTGTCGTGGAATCGATGCGGCTAAGCAACAGATTCAAGATTACTTAACGCTACCCGAAAATAAAAAAATAGCGTAAGTGTTTAATGACCCGAAACGACGAAGAGTATATAAAGATGAGTGCAATGACCTTATTAACACCTAAGTCGGTTAAATATGAAGGTGTACCTGGTGGAATGCCAACGTTAACCCCTGAAGATGTCGCGGCGGCACTTGGAATGGGAGACTTACCACGTGAGGCGTATTTATTAGGACTAGTAAAGTACAACAATGATAAGACAGTTATACACGAACTCGATAAATTGACTCAGCAGTTCATTATCACAAAGGGGATTAATGAAAAGTGGCGTGAACCGTGGCCAACTGATAAGAAAAAGTCACTGTTCTTTTTTCTTCAGTTTGCTAGACAAATGATTAACGAAGTCATTTTTGAGAACACTTGTCAGACATGCAATGGCACTGGTGTATATCAACATAAAAGCTTTACACGTAAGTGTCGATGTTCAAATGGAAAAAGAGCACTTACTAAAGCAGAACTCGCCGAAAAATGTTGTATTACTTATAAAAGTTGGTGTCAAACATGGCATGCCCGTTATTTAGAATGCTTGGATGAACTTCATAGTTGGGATAAAAAAGTGAATCATCAACTTTTTTGCTATTTATTTGAAAAAAGTTGTTGACCAGGGTGCTATGTTGGATATATACTTTTCCCAGGCTTAAAGATATTGCCTAAAGAAAAGTAAAAATGCTCAGTTAAGAAAGCCCTGTCAAATGACGGGGCTTTTTTCGTTTCAGGCTAACAACTTTTATGCTCCCTTAAGCACAAGCAATACGCCTAATCTGCAGTACCACAATTGAAGTCTCACCAAGCCTTACATCGTTAAGGCTTTTTTTATGTCTTTTGAAAAGTAAAAAGGTATTACTTACATGCAACACGACTTAGTGTCTGATGAAAACACTTTTGTTCTTATTCAATCTAATGACCTTAACTTACAAGTAAAAGGTAAAATGATGGGCTTTGCGTCAGGACATCTTGTACAAGGCGGTGAATGTAGTGAAGAAACATATAGGCTATTTAAAAGCCTTGAAGGTAAATATGTAGCGCATATAAAGGCCATATTATATAAACCATTTCATCATGTATCTGAGTGGGCACATGTAGAAGATAGCTTAGAAAAAATCACTGAGTTTTTTGGGTATAATGCAGTAGCTAAAGAGCTTTACGACCAAGCTGGTATACACTACACCACCATTATTAACTAGTCTACTTGAAGAGGCCCTGCATTGTCGGGGCTTTTTCGTTCTGGATACTAAAAGGAAAATCTATATCATGCTAAAGCATTTACTTATTTCTCTACTGATTCTTAGTACGTCTGCAATAGCACAATTTAAAGTTCCCAAAGATGCACCAACTGAAAAGTGGGAGCTGACTGGAAGTAATATGTTACCTAACTTAAATAACATACAACCTGGAGACAACCTCTACTCTCTTAAAACACCTAAGATGTGTTTAGGTGATGATGGTGAACTCTTGTTGATAAAGCAAACCTCTATCTATAAGAGCAGCTCAGATAATTATACGTCATTTAAGTTATCTGTATTAAAAGATAATAAGGTGTCTATTGATGGCTTGACTGAAGGCGATGTAGAAGCAGGATTTGGCCTTCCATTCATTCGCCTGCTTAGAGCTTTAGAGTACTGCTCAGCAAAAGAATTTAGTGGTGAGATCAAAATCCCAGACTATTTCAAAGTAGAAAGCATTTACGGATATACAAGCTATGAAGAGCTGGCTGCAGCATCTAAAGAAGCTGGTAATTTTTTGTACTTTTTACCTTATCTCCCTCCGTACGAGTTTGATCCTGGAATTGAAGCAGAGCCAATAGATTTAATTAATTTTTCTGTAGATGGAGTAAATCATGCGATTTTTGGAAACTCATACGAACTACCTTTTGAAACGGTAGAGTAAGCCAGATGTAGAGTCATATTAACTATAAATTTAGTTGAAAAGCCCTATCAGAAGACAGGGCTTTTTTCGTTCTAAGACTTACTTTTTTCCACTGGAGAAAAAGGCACCTTATCCCAAGTTGTGGTAGGAAATTCTTTGTTAGGTACTTTTTTAGAATCTAATTCTAGGTACATATGACCAGGCACTTCAATATAAAGTTGGTAAACACCATCGGCTCTTCTTACTGGTCCTAAAAATGGTATATTGTTTTTTGTTAGCTTAGTTAGATATGGGTTTAAGTCCTCAACTAATATAGCGCCATGATTATCCATAAATGTAGTAAAAACAGTCATATCTTGATCTAACGCATCTATATATTGATAAAACTCCTTAGTTTTATTATGTCCATACCGGGTTTTAGCATCGACAAAATGAAGCTCTAATCCTGAATCAGGAAAACGAACCCATGACCGACCTTTAGCAAGAGTAGGGTCAGGTATGGATATTTTATCCATACCTAATATATTGATGCAGAAATCTGCTGCCTGTTTTGAATCGAGTACACTATAAGTCATTTTCCACACTTTTGGAGTCTGAATTCTTTCCTGACTTGTTGAATGTAGACTTGCCAGTATTAACAACGATGTCAAGCAAGCCTTTGATAGTATGTTCACGTTAGCTCCCTAATATTAGTTAACTCATTGTGATGTATTATGTAATAACATGATGATCTACATCTTTCACAAATACACCATAATATATACTTAAATAAACTAAATGATAATTACTAAACTCATTGTCCATTGTTCTGATACGCCAAATGATAGAGATATATCAGCAGATGATATTCACCACTGGCACATTGAACGAGGCTGGTCAGGTATTGGTTACCATAAAGTGATTAAACGTGATGGCACTATCGAAAATGGTCGGCCTGAATACTGGGTCGGGGCACATGTTAAAGGTCATAATAGCCATAGCTTAGGTGTTTGTTTAATTGGTAGAGACCAGTTTACCGATGCTCAGTTTGATAGCTTAGAGAAAGTGATTATCGACTGGCACATTAAATACCCTAATGCTGAGGTGGTTGGGCATTGTGATTTAGACGCGGGTAAGACTTGTCCTAATTTTGACGTGGGAGAGTGGTGGAAAATAAATAAAGCACATTAATTACTTATATTGATCTGACTTTGGATGCAAGTCCAAATAAAAATAATGAAATGGACTTTTATAGGTGTTAAGAAGAAATGTTTTGATACAAATTATTACAATAGTTTACGATACATTTATTTTTCTTTGCTATGATACATCGCCGTAACACTTGGTATAAATAATGTACGGATGAACTATTATGAAAAAAATAATTGCTACTATTGTGCTAACTTCTGTTTCAACTTTTTCTCATGCATATTGTCAAGGTTGGGAATGTGGTCGGGGAGTATGGAGTGATCGCAACCTTAAACAAAATATTACTCCTGTCGAAAACTCACTAGATAAAGTATCACAACTAAATGGTGTAAATTTTGAGTGGAAAAAAAATAGCCAAAAGGACATTGGTGTAATTGCCCAGGATGTAGAAAAAGTATTTCCTGAGCTGGTTCATAATTCCAAAGTTACAGATGAAAGTGGTACAGAAAAAACTTTCAAACAGGTTAACTATGCTGGGCTTGTTGGAGTTTTAATTGAGGCTGTCAAGGAGCTTAAGAAGGAGAATCAAGTCTTGAGAGATCAATTTGGATTATAAGTGATCTAATTAGCTATTTTATAAGTTAGAATAATTGATACAAATAAAGTACGGGCGAACTACTTTGAAAAAACTATTTACTACCATTTTTTTTGCTTCACTTGCTACTGCATCTCAAGCAGGCTCACATGAGATGTGTAAACATTTATCAGGAAATGCTTATAGTGAGTGCTTATCAAAGCCTAATTTCATGCGTTTTAGTGATTCAACGTTGAAAAAGAATCAAGCTAAAATTGATCAAGCCCTAGATAAGGTTAGCCAACTCAAAGGTGTAAAATTTGAGTGGAAAAGTCCTGAAGAGACTGATATCGAACACCTTCCCCAAGGAAAAGATATTGGTGTAATTGCTCAGGATGTAGAAAAAGCATTTCCTGAGCTAGTTCATAATGTCAAAGTCACAGATAAGAATGGCGCTGAAGTGACACTTAAACAAGTTAACTATGCTGGATTAGTTGGTGTTTTAATCGAAGCAGTGAAAGAGTTGAAACAAGAGAACAAAAAGCTACGCGAAGATTTAGGCCTTTAAAACCGATTACAATCTGATTCCACTCCAAAATAAGCCAAGGCTAACCTGTCTTGGCTTTTTTATTCCCATGAAATTGATATCAATTGAAAATATTGCCAACACTATAGTTTCTGGCCTTGATAGCTTATTCACTTCAGACGAAGAACGCTTAGCCGCTAAGCAAAAACTCCAAGAAACTCTCAACCAACCGCATTTACTCCAAGCATTAACCAATTTAGAAGAAGCCAAGCATCCATCATTATGGGTTTCAGGTTGGCGGCCTGGGTTAGGTTGGTTGTGTGTCGGGTT
Source organism: Spartinivicinus ruber (assembly GCF_011009015.1). Lineage (NCBI taxonomy): Bacteria > Pseudomonadati > Pseudomonadota > Gammaproteobacteria > Oceanospirillales > Zooshikellaceae > Spartinivicinus > Spartinivicinus ruber. Next base: position 1,304,449 of record NZ_CP048878.1, on the reverse strand, counting down.
GTTGGCTTATGCGTGGATATTGCGAGATTTTATAGTGATTGGTTTGTCGCTAGCCAATCGCCCTGATGTGGTAGCCATGCTACCGACAATCGAAACCAGTGAATTAATGACACTTGTCTTTACCTTACTAGGTCTTGGTGCTCAACGAACTGCCGAAAAATTAAAAGGTGTTGCTCGACAACGATAATGGTTAGCCCCATGGTAACTGAAAAAATTATATCCAATGCCCCTTATGTCGCCAGTGCTGCCACTGTGATTGCAGGCCTAACACTCAAAGACTGGGGTGTGATAATTGGTATTATTCTGACTACGATTACCGTTGTTGTTAATTGGGTATATAAGCACCGGCAGGATAAGCGGGAGACGGTTTTGTTTTATCAGAAGATGAATGGTTTACCTGACTCTCATGATAAGCAGGAACATGATTACCTAGTTAAATAGGATGGTGAATGTCACATTAAGGTTTGACTCTTCTTCTCGATCAAATTGATTTTCAAGTCGATTATTGATGTTGTGCTCACGATATAAATTAGACTTTGTTTTGGATTTAATGCTGGAACCATTGAACTCAAAAAATATATTACTATTTTTTTCATTGGTCTCTATAGAGTCACCGGCAAATAGATCAACTGACTTAGTTTTACTCAGAGTGTCTGCAGATATTGTTAAAGGATTGATAAATATAGCCATAAACAAAGCGCATAAAATGCTTGTTTTCATAACGATTTCCTTACTGGTAGGATACTTAAGGAAGGGGTTGAAATGACCATATTTGCTCATTTGAGAATGTTATAGTAGTCACAAATTTGAAGTATTTCAATTAAATTTAAAAAAACAAATTTCATTAAAAATCATTAACTTACTATCAAAATTCCTGTGAAATAGATATTTAAAATAACTTAATTTCTATTTAGTCTAATCATAATTACTTTTTCCATCGTCCAACCTGCTGGACATTTCCTAAAGCAATAAAAAGAGAGTTCATAAATGAATGATTTAATTCCATTTCAATTTGGTTCATCCGCCGTTCGCGTTATTAATAAAGATGGTGAGCCTTGGTTTGTGGCGACTGATATAGCTAAAGTTCTTGGCTACTCTGAAGCGTATAAAATGACACGCAACTTAGATGACGATGAAAAGGGTCGCCAGATTGTGGGGACCCTTGGTGGAGACCAGGCATTACAGGTTATTAATGAATCCGGTCTCTACTCAGCCATCCTTAAAAGACGTCGCCCTGAGGCAAAAACGTTCAAAAAATGGGTAACGAATGAAGTCCTGCCCAGTATTCGCAAAACAGGCAGTTATGGTGTCGCTCAAATTGATTGGTCTAATACGGGGCAAATAGCAGGGTTATTAGTTCAGTCACTTGAAAAAGTGCAAGAGCAAACTAAACAAATTGAAGTGCTAACCCCTAAAGCCGAGTTTCATGATCAAGTCACTCAATCGGATGATGCTATTACCATAGCCGAAGCAGCTAAGATTATGGGCACGGGACGTAATCGATTATTTAAGTTCTTACGTGATATTAAATGGGTCACCTATTTTAATGAGCCTTATCAACGATTAATTGAAAAAGGCTATCTTGACGTTAAATTAAGTGAGTTTGACCATCCTACCCAAGGGTTAAAACAAGCCGTCACGGCATTAATTACGGGTAAAGGACTGAGGGAATTAAAAGCATTATGGAATCAACGGTTAGTCGCCTAAATTGGAATGGAATGTTGCCCACTTCGGTGGGCTTTTTTTATTAAGGATTTAATTATGCGATGGGTATTATTGGTTGTATTTATTTATTCTTTATTTAATTATTCTAAATGACTCAATTGAACACTAAAATTAATTCACTATTACACGACACTTGTCGCTATGTTAGTGACGGGTCCTTCTATAGCCCTTTAAATTCGGGCCACGCCGCTAGGTCGCGGTTCTTGCGTAAAAATCCAGCTCCCTACGCCGCAGCACCAGTAGGGGTTCAGCCCCTCTAACTCGGGCCTTTCAAGCAATCTTATCTAGGGCGTACTCTCAGTGTGGGACCTCAGAACTGGTCAATTAGCGAAATGGCCGCGTATTTTGGCATGTGCCGTAAAACGGTATCGAGACGTTTGGATATGGCCAACGTGCAACCCGTGGGTAAACGTCGGGGTTATGATGTGTATCCCTCTGATGTCGTGGGTCCTGTGTTATTCAATGCGGCCAATGGTAATAGCCTAAAACCGATCGAACAAATGACACCCCGTGAGCGTAATGAGTGGTTTCGCTCCGAAAATGAAAAACTGACCTTACTCGAACGTGAAAAAAAAACTCGTCCCGGTGGAAGATGTTCGCCGCGAATTACATCAAGTGGTGTCTACTGTTAATCAACAACTGGAAACCTTACCCGATCAACTAGAACGTAATTGCCAATTATCTGCTGAGGCATTGAGTCAGGTACAGGTGATCACTGATGGTATACGCCAATCCCTGTATGACCGAATTAAATAACTTTGCTTCTGCCGAGCAAATTCGCAAAGAAGTGGCGTGTTTATTTAAGCCTCCACGACGGCTAACCGTAACCCAAGCCATCCAAGAAAACTTATGGATACCGGGGGCTGCTGGTAGTAGCCAACCTTGGACAACGGATGCTATCCCCTATTTAGTGGAAGTATTAAATTGCCTCAATCAACGGGATTATGAATCGGTGGTCTTTGTTGGCCCGGCCCGTTGTGGAAAAACCAATGCGCTGATTGAAGGCTGGATGGCCTATGTGATTATGATTGAGCCCGCTGACATGTTGATTGTGCAGCTCGCCAAAGAAAAAGCGCAAGAGTATTCTAAAAAGCGCATTCGCCGGACTATTTATGCTAGTCCGAATTTACGCAATCAATGCTCCAGCCGGCGGCATGACAATAATGTCCACGATATTATTTTTAAACCGGGTAATTATTTAAAAATTGGCTGGCCAACGATTAATGTATTATCCAGTTCGGATTATCGTTATGTGGCCTTAACGGACTATGATCGCTTGCCTGCGAATGTGGATAAAGAAGGTGACCCTTATACCTTAGCGAAAAAGCGGACTCAAACTTTTACCTAATTATCACTATACCTAAGCCATTAACTGCTGTATATTTGAACAGCATGGAAACTTAATTGAGAAGGTATAAATAATGGCTATCAACAAAGTTCAATTTCAAAAAGGCCTGAGTTTAAACGAGTTTCTCAAACAATATGGTACAGAAGAACAATGCTTTAATACCTTATACAAATTGCGATGGCCAGAAGGTTTTCAGTGCCCCAATTGTGGATACGACAAATGCTGTCAACTCACTACTAGAAAGCTTCAGCAGTGCTATAAATGTCACCAGCAAACATCTGTAACTGCAGGTACTATCTTTGAATCAACCAAATTACCATTAAAGACTTGGTTCCAAGGGATGTATTTGATCTCCCAAGACAAAAAAGGTATATCAGCCATAGAATTACATCGCCATTTAGGTATTTCCTATCAAGCTGCCTGGAGAATGAAACATAAGCTCATGAAAGTGATGCAAGAAAGAGAAGGCACCAAGCAATTGTCGGGTTTTATTGAAATTGATGATGCCTATCTTGGTGGTGAGCGTACAGGTTGCAAAAGAGGTAGGGGAGCAGATGGGAAAATACCTTTTGTAGCAGCCGTAGAAACAACAAAACAAGGTCAACCGACACGAATTAAACTGAGCATTTTAAAAGGGTTTAATAAAGAAGAGATAACGGCTTGGAGTAGGCAGAATTTGGCCAAGGGCAGTACCGTAATCTCCGATGGACTGGCCTGTTTTAATGGTGTCATAGAAGCAGGTTGTCTTCATGATAAAATTGTATGCGGTGGTGGTCGTGCATCAGTAGAGGAACCTGAATTTTATTGGGTTAACACCATCCTTGGAAACTTAAAAAGTGCTTTACGTAGTACTTATCATGCTATTCGCGCTAAATATGCACAACGTTATCTTGCTGAATTTCAGTATCGATTTAATCGAAGATTTAGCTTAGTAGAATTTATTCCTAGGCTAGCATTTGTAGCACTGAGAACACCTCCACTACCAGGTAAGCTACTAAATATAGCTTAGGTATGATGATAATTAGGAACTTTTATGAGTGCAGGTAAAACCCTGGTGGAATCCTCACCCGGTTGGGAAGTGCTGGACCCAAAATGGCAACCCACCACCACTCATGAATCCCCACCGACCCAAGGTATTTTAAGCCTGTATAACATGGGCGACCGGCGTCGTTATTATTGGCAATGTCCTAATGACGTGTGCTTAGAATGGTTTCAACCGATCTTTGATCACCTGCATTGGGTGGAGCAAGCTGACTTAGTGAAAGCCTCAGAGTCGGTAGTCATGCGCTGCCCTCATTGCCAAGGGGTAATACGCCCTGAGCAAAAATTTACACTGAATCAAACCGGTCGTTGGCTAAAAGAAGGCGAATGGCTGGATAAAACAGGCCATAAACACGGCGAAAGCCGTTCTTCTAAAATGGCCACTTTTTGGTTAGAAGGTCCCGCCGCCGGTTTTCAAACTTGGCAGAACTTGGTGTACCAGTATTTATTGGCTGAACAAGAATATGAGCATACTGGTAGCCAAGAAAAATTAAAAAGTTGGACCAACTTAGATTTAGGTAAACCCTATCGTTATCGACACAACACCGAATTTCGAACCGCTGAAGCCTTAATGGATCGCCAGGAAAACTTAGGTGAACACGTCGTGCCTGAAGGCGTCCGCTTTTTAACCGCCGCCATTGATGTGCAGGGCGGTAAACAAAAGCGTTTTGTCGTGCAGGTTATTGGCTGGGGAAAAGAATTTGAAGGTTGGGTGATTGATCGATTTAGTATTGACCAGTCCCAGCGGCTAGACCATAAAGGTAAACCTTACCCATTAAACCCCGCCGCTTTTAAAGAAGACTGGCATTGCCTGGTTGATCAAGTCATCAATAAAACCTATCCCTTAGCGGATAATTCCGGTCGTTTAATGCAAATTAAATTAGTCGCCTGTGACAGTGGGGGCGAAGATGGGGTGACCGATAAAGCCTATGAGTTTTACCGGTATTTAAAAAGCCAGCAATTAACCCATCGCTTGATTTTAATTAAAGGCACTGGCCGTGAGGGTGCACCACGCATTCAAGCAACCTTCCCGGATAATCGCAACCGGCAACAACGTAAAGCATTTATTCAAGGGGACATTCCCCTGTATTTACTCAATACCAATTTAATTAAAGATTCGGTGAGTAATGCATTAGAACGGGATGAACCCGGTGCCGACTATATTCACTTTCCAGACTGGCTTCCTAAAGCCTTTTTTGAAGAACTCACCAATGAAGCCCGGGATGCGAAAGGCCGTTGGTGCAAAGTGATGGATAAAGCCCCTAACGAAGCCTGGGATTTATTGGTGTACAACATGGGCTGTTTATTAAAGCTCAACGCCCACAAGCTTAATTGGCAACAGCCACCGGGCTGGGCGGCTCACTGGGATGATAACAGCTTAATCATTTCTCCTAACCAATCACCAACCACAACGACACCTGCCTTACAACTTGCAGACTTAGCGGATTTATTAGGATGAACCACCAGCAACGTTTAGAAGAAGCCAAAGCCGCTTTACACAAACTCCAAACGGGTTCACTCCGGGCCACTGTGCGTGACAGCGAAGGGAATAGCGTGACCTTTCATGCCCCCCAACAGTTGGAGCATTATATTAAGTCTTTGGAAGCGGAATTAAATGGCTGTTCACCCCGCCACGCTTTTCGGGTGATTTTTTAATGCCACAACTCATTGATCAATGGGGAAAGCCCATTCAAGCGCACACCCATAGCCGACAGTTGCAGGAGACCTTGCAAGACTGGCAACCGCCTACCCTGTCAGTGGACATGGAGCACTTGCCTGAACGGCAACTACGTAATAGCCGTGCGCGGGATATTAAGCGCAGTCATGGTTATGCGGCTGGGGCTGAACAAACCTATGTGGATAATATTGTCGGTCACCAATTTAGACTGTCAGCCAAGCCTAACTATAAAGTCTTGGGCATTGATCATAAGGTGGCTAACGAATGGGCTAAAGATGTAGAGGCGCGCTTTACGGATTGGGCAGAAGACCCGGATGCTTGGATTGATGCCGAAGAAAAGCGCACCTTAACCATGCTCGCCAGAGAAAGTGTTCGTCACCATGCCCATCAAGGCGAAGTGTTAGCCAGTGTGGAATGGCGGAAATTGGCCAGAAATAACGCCCAAACCGCAATCAAACTTATTGATAGTGAACGGCTGTGTAATCCCTATGAATTACCCGACAGTTATCGGCTACGGGCTGGGGTGGAATTAGGGCCACGGGGCCAAGCCTTGGCTTACCATATTCGTTCTGCCCATCAATCAGAAGCGGGTTTAACCCATCACGCTTACCAGTGGAAAAAAATCGCCAAGCGTAAACGTTGGGGGCGCTTGCAAATCTTACATATTTTTGAGCCGGAACAAGCCGACCAAACCCGTGGGGTGAATGTGTTTGTGTCCAGTTTAAAAGGCTTAAAAATGCTGGAACAATTTCAGGATGCCACTTTACAAAATGCTATTGTGAATGCCATGTATGCCGCGGTCATTGAATCCGAAATGGACAGCCAAACCGTCTTAGCGGCATTAGGTGGTGTGGATGATGGCCACAATAATGCATTTACCCAGTATTTAGCCCAAGTGGCGGGTTATCATCAAAAGGCTAAAAATATTCGGTTTAATGGGGTGAAAATCCCGCATTTATTACCCAATGAAAAATTAGAACTGAAAACCGCCAGTACCAATGCCGCCTTTAGTCAGTTTGAGGATACTTTGCTACGGCATTTAGCGGCCAGCATGAATTTAAGCTTTGAGCAACTGAGTAAGGATTACAGTAAAACCAATTATTCTAGTGCCCGGGCGAGTATGTTGGAGAGTTGGAAATACTTTTTAGGGATCAGGGAAATTATTCCTGCCCGATTTTGCAGTCAGCTTTATGCGCTTTGGCTGGAAGAAATGGTGAATAAAGGAATAATCAAATTACCGAATGGCTCCCCCAATTTTTATCAAGCTAAATCCGCTTGGTGTCGTTGCCTCTGGATCGCCCAAGGCCAAACCCATATTGATGGTTTAAAAGAAGTCAAACGCATTGAGCTACTGATGAAGTTAGGCTTACTCACTTATGAAAAAGCCGCGATGATGCTGGGGGAAGATTATCAGGAGTTATTTGAGCAGCGGTTGCGAGAACAACAAGAAATGGGAGAATTTACACCTCAAGCATCTTGATAAAAAAGCCCAATATTTTACTGGGCTTTTATTTATTATCGTTTTCATTCGTTTGTTTCTCACTATCTCCTTTTAGTATATTGGAATACCCGCAGGTATAGCAGCCAAAGCAATCAAAATAAAAGCGCTTTACGGATGTGAGGCACATAGGACAGCTGGCGGCAATACTGTCATTTTCTTGATTACAATCTGAATTTACATAATTTGTCATAAGCTTGATTGCCTTAATTGTTAGTGTCCATGGGTACAAGCTCCCAATTAGGCACCTCTTTGCTAAATTCATTTTTGTTTTTACATAAAGGACAACCAATGATATCAAAATCAATTTTCAATACACGGGTTGAGCACTGAGGGCAAATTATTTCCGTTTCAAATGCTTTAGAAAGTTTATTATGAGTCATTTTTTTCTCCTTAGCCTTATCAGGTTATTAAATGCTTAAAGTCCTAAGAAAGTTGAGTTTTCAACCAGCTTGACGACCAGAAACACTGCCAAACAAAATAAACCCACTTTTGCATAACCATTATCTAGAAAATTAAACATTCGATTACCTCGCTGTAGCTAATACATTCAGTCCTTTGTGTTGAAGAGACATTTTATGTCTCAAGTTGTAGATATGTTACCTGTAAGGTCATATTATGTCAACACCATTACATGTAATAGCGATAAACAATAAGCTCCAGGCTGAGTGATCATTCCATAAACCGCTCTAAATCAAACCCTTTCGGCGACTCTATGATGCATAAGCAATTTCCACGACTGCTCTCAATGGTCGTGAATCAACCACTATTGATCGAACCCAGCTACGCACAAGTCATGCTTGGCTCATTGTCCGACCGCCTCGTGATTGAGTCATTGATTAATGGTGAGAAGCAGCTTTCAGCCACCGAACTAAAGCAAGCCGCCGAGGAATTTGAGCCACGGGATCACAAGCTTTATCAAGTGAATCAAGGGATAGCCATTATTCCCGTGGTCGGCACCTTGACCCATAAATATGGTCACCTGGACCCTTACAGTGGAATGACGGGCTATGATGGGATTCAAACCAAGCTGGCCAAAGCGATTAATGATCCGGATATTCAAGGAATATTATTGGATATTAATAGTCCCGGTGGCAGTGTCTCGGGTTGCTTTGATTTAGCCGATTCGATTTATCAAGCGAGGCAACATAAACCCATTTGGGCATTAGTGGATGAACAAGCCTGCAGTGCCGCTTATGCCTTAGCCTCTGCGGCCAATGAAATTATTTTACCCCGTACCGGGATGGTCGGCAGTATTGGTGTATTGCTGGCCCATACCGATCAAAGTGAATTGCTGGCTAAAGAAGGGATTAATGTCACCTTAATTCATGCCGGTGCCCATAAAGTTGATGGTAATCCGTTTGAACCTTTACCCGATAATGTGAAGGCCGGTTTACAAGCCGAGATAAACGACATTTATGGGCTATTTGTTGAAACGGTTTCCCGTCATCGCCAATTAAATACCGAAGCGATTAAAAATACCGAGGCTAAAGTATTTACCGGTCAAGCGGCTATCGATGTTGGCTTAGCTGATCGGATTTTACCTGCCCATCAAGTGTTATCCAGCTTTATTCAAACCTTAAATTCATCCACCACCCTAAGGACTGTTATGACAGCAACAAATGAACCGGCTCCCAAAGCGGAAGCCCCTATTAATTTAGAAGCAGAAAAACAAACCGCTGTGGCGGAAGAACGCCAGCGGATTCAAGCTATTTTAACCAGTGACGAAGCCAAAGGCCGTGAATCGACTGCACAACAACTGGCGTTAAACACAACGATGTCAGCTGATGAAGCCATTACGCTATTAAAAACGATTCCTCAAACGGCAACAGCAAATACAACTGATTTTACCCAGGTCATGAATAGCGACACGCATCCGAATATTGATAGTGAACCAGCCCCTGAAGCCGAAGCCCCTCAAACAGCCATTGGCCAAATGCTCGCGGATTTTAATCAGGTTTATGGAGATAACGCCTAATGATTACCGATAGCCAACATCATGCCATTGCTGCCCAACCGGTGATTATTACGGGTAATCAACCGATTACCACGGTCACGGTCACTGTTGCTAAAGGCCAAAAATTAAAACCCTATTCGGTATTAGGTTGTGATAATAAGGGGCAATATCGTTTATCGGATAAAAATGCTAACGATGGCAGCGAAGTACCAGATTGCGTATTACCGTATGCGATCGATACCACCGGTAAAGAATCCACCGCTGGTGTTTATACCTCGATTTGTTTAAATCCCGCCATTTTAAATTTAGGGCCCGGTCATACGACAGATACTATTTTTCAGCCGTTAAGAGAACGCGGTATTTTATTACAAGCCCCCAGTAGTTATTAAATGATGATTTTACTCAGTCTCCTTACCACACTCCTCCTTTTTATCTTATTCATTCTTTTAATTGATCTTTTTAAATAACAGGTACCCCATGGAACGTTATACCGATACGATGCAATTGGTCCAAACCATTGAGACCAAGAAAAAGCCGTTACCCTTTTATTTAAGCCGCTATTATTCCACCACCCACGAGTTTGAAACTGAAACCATCGAGTTTGAATTATTATTTCGTGATCGCCATTTAGCCCCCTTTGTTTCGCCCATGGTGGAAGGACAAGTGATGGAAGAACAAGGCAGCGAAATGAAGTCGTTTAAACCGGCGTATATTAAACCCAAGCAACCGATCATTCCTCAAGCGATGTTAAAACGTCGTCCTGGCGAGCCTTACCATGGAAAACTATCACCCCAGCAACGGCGTAATTTACGGAAAATGGAAATCTTACTGGAACATGCCGAGTCCATTGATAACCGTCTTGAATGGATGGCGGTGGAAGCCAGTTTACATGGTCGGGTGATGGTCGAAGGGGAAAAATACCCTAAGCGTGTCGTGGATTATCAACGCGATCCCAGTTTAACTAAAACGGTTTCTGTTAAATGGAGTGATCCGAAAGCCACGCCAATCGATGATCTCGAAGACATGAGCGTGGCTATGTCGATGACCAAAGGCGGTGCCCCGGCTGAAGATGTGGTGATGAGTCCTTCGGTATGGAAAGCGCTACGAAAAAATAAACAACTCTTGGAGCAATTAGATACCCAAGTAGCTGGTACTAATGCCATTATCGATAGAGGGCCATTAACTAACAGTGATGAAGTGATTAAAGTGGGTAGCTTAGGCGGTGGTCGTTTTATTTTATACGTCGATAGCCGTCAATATATGGAAAAAGGTACCAGCAAGCCGTTTATTCCAGAAGGCGGAGTGAATTTAATGAGCCGTTCTGTACAAGGCACCCAATGCTTTGGGGCCATTATGGATTTAGATGCCCTGGTTGCCATGAAGTTATTCCCCAAAATCTGGAAACAGGATGACCCCAGTGTCGAAATGGTCATGACCCAATCCGCACCATTAATTGTGCCGGTTAGACCCAACGCCACTGCACTGTTAACGGTGTTATGAGATTTAGTGACTATCAACAGGCATTAAACCAGGAGAAATTGGCGTTATGGGGTGAGCCAGTGACCTTGCCAGATGGCAGTACCCTTATTGGTATTTTTCGCTGGCAAGTGGCGAATACAGAAGTTGGTCATATTGAGTCTGACCAGCAACAGCCCACTTTAGAAGTGCTCAATACCGAAGCTGAAAGCTGGCCTGATCAACTTATCCTGATTATCCGTAACCAATCGTATACCTTGGTGAAATGCTTTCCAAAAAATAATGGCATGACACTCTGTGTATTAACCGACACCCCGGATATTCAACCGAATCGAGTTTGGCAATGAATGTGTATTTAGAGGTGGATGAGGCATTTGATGAATTGCTAAAAGGCTTGGATGAAGACAGTAAAGCCGTGCAAAAAGCCATTCGTCGTGCCGTGCGTAAACTCACTCAGTTTCTTAGACGGCAGTTGCTACAAGCCCTCAGTCAAACTACCGGCTTAAAGCAAAAAGCCTTTAAAAATAATCAGCGGTTATTTATCGAGGTCGCTAAGGATGGCAAATCGGGTCGGGTGTGGTTAGGGCTAAATCCCATTGGGTTACACCACTTTGGTAATCCCAAGCAAGTCAATGCTGGGGTTAAGGTCAGAGGGAAACCGCTTCGCCAAGGGGCCTTTACTATCCAAAGTAGTCATGGCAATACGGTTGTATTTAAACGTAAAGGCAAAGCCCGCTTTCCGATTGAATATCAAACTGAGGCGATTGATCAGCTAGCCACGCCTGTCGTTGAACGAATCATTAAGCAAGCTGAAGAACGGTTTTTTACTTTGTTAGAACAAGAATTAAATTACGCATTAAACCATGAATGAATTAAAAACTCTCCATCATCAAATGCTGGCCACCTTTAGTCAGCACTTTGATAAAAAAATTGATCGTATCCAAGCCTATTCACCCAGCCAAAGTATAGAAAGTCCCGCAATTTATTTAGGTAGCCATGAATTAACTTTAGATAAACAGCAATGGGATGGACGTTATTTATTACAAGGCGAATGGTTTGCCTTGTGTGTGCTATCGATGACAACACCCAATGTGGAAATTGAAATACGTCAATTCGCCACAGAAATTATGCTGGTTCTAAATAATCCAGCAAAAAACCGGTGGCCTTTAATCGATCAGGTATCAGAACCTGAAGCGATTCAAAGTCGGCCAGCCATATTTAATCCAGATGCTGATGGTTATGAAGCGTGGGAAGTGTCTTGGCAACAGAGTTTGTATATTGGCGACTCTATTTGGCTCGATGAAGGTACCCCACCTACAACCGTTTTATACAGTGATGCCCCAGAAATAGGAATACCACACAAAGATGACTACCGAGTTGTTTCGCGTTAATGAGCTTTACCGGCTTTTAGTTAATTTAATTCGCCCTGGCACCATTTACCAAGTGGATCACCAACGCACCCGCGTCAGAGTTCAAATTGATGAATTAACCTCTGGCTGGTTACCTTGGTTAACGACAAGGGCTGGCCATGACCAAAGCTGGTGGGCACCGGAAGTGGGTGAACAAGTCATTGTATTATCCCCCAGTGGCGAATTAGCTAATGGCTTTGTGTTACCGGCTGTCTATCAAAACAAGCACCCATCTCCTAGCCATGACCCTGATGAATCGGTGTGGCAGTTTAAAAATCATGCCCGGTTTAGTTACCACCGAGGCAATGATGAATTAATCATTGAGTTAACTGGGGAAGGCAATACCAAACTAGTGAGTCCCCAAGGCGTGCATATTGTGGGTGATTTATTGGTTGAGGGGAATATTAAAGCGACCCAAGAGATAACCGACCACACGCGAAGTATGCAAGGTGATCGGGATATTTATAACGGCCATGGGCATGATGTGCCGGGGCATGGTACAGCAGTACCTACAGGCAATAAACAATAAGACAGTTGCATTAGTATTTTTACGTAAGTGAATATTTGAGCACTTTAAGTTACAGTGATGTGAAAATTATTATACTTAGGTAGTTTCATGAAGTTAGTTAACCTCTTTATAACCACAGTATTTTCAATAAGCAGTGTTAATTTGCTTGCATCAGAGTTGTGGAAAATTAATGAGATAGAACCATTATTCGAAAATAATAAAATGTACCTCCAACATAGTGAGACAGAAAATAAATTCTCTTACTTTGAGGCATCATCAAATGACTCAATAAAGTCTGAGGAAAATCCCTTTGTTTATCCTATAACAGATACAATTAATATTGATTTGGCACCCGCTTATATTCGAAGAGAAAAGAAATTAGGTCGTATTATTCCGTGTGAAAAAAATTTCTATCATCCTAAGAGAAACCAATTTGGGTCATATTGTTCAGATGAAAAAAATTTCTATTACCCTAAATAGAAAAAAATGGTGGATTGACTATGACCCAAATTAAGTCAAATATATTATCTTTTAATTTATGCAAGGCACCAACCGACAAACCGGTAAATCCCTTTCTAACCTCGATCACCTCCGCCAATCCATCACTGATATTCTAACCACCCGTATTGGTACCCGACTAATGCGGCGTGATTATGGCAGCCGTTTACCTGAGCTAGTGGATCGCCCCATGAATGGTCAGTGGCTAGTGGAAATCTATGCAGCCACTGCTGAAGCCTTAATCCGTTGGGAACCTCGTTTAAAGGTCACCAAGGTGCAAGCGTTTCGTGGTGAGCCCGGCGAGTTATTGATTGCGTTAGAAGGGATTTATTTACCAGAAGGTAAACCCATTACATTGGATGGCATCATTGTATGAGCGAATTTACTGCCATTGATTTATCGCAGCTACCCGCGCCGGATGTAGTCGAGCCAATTGATTATGAAGTGGTCCTAGCATCCATGCTAGATGATTTACAAAAACGCGATAGCAGCTTTACGGCATTGGTCGAATCTGATCCGGCCATGAAGATTTTAGAAGTCTGTGCTTATCGTGAAATGCTGATTCGCCAGCAATTTAATGAACGGGCTAAAGCGGTGATGTTGGCTTATGCGCAAGGCTCGGATTTAGATCATTTAGGCGCGAATTACGGTGTTAAACGTAAAGTGATTAAACCCGCTGATGATAATCAAGTGCCACCCACACCACCTATCATGGAATCTGATGAAGACTTTCGTCGTCGTATTCAATTAGGCCCTGAAGGTTATTCAACAGCGGGTCCTGTCGGTGCTTATTTAGCCCACTCGCATAATGCCCATGATCAAATCGCGGATGTGTCTGTGTATTCCGATGAACCGGGCGAAGTCATGATTACTTTTTTACGGCGACCATTAGCCGATGAAGCAGACATGGCACCGGATGAGGAAATAAAACAGGCGTTGTTAACCGCGTTAAATGATGAAGATGTCAGGCCATTAACCGATCATATTACCGTACAAGCGGCGGAAACTATCGACTATGCCATTAATGCCAAGCTACATGTACAACAAGGGCCGTCTTCTAAAGCGATTATGGATACGGCAACGGCTGCCTTAAATACGTATGTTGAGCAGTGTTATAAACTCGGTAAAACCGTCGCCTTATCGGGTATTTATGATGCACTCCATATGGGCGGCGTTACCCGCGTAGAATTGCTGTCACCGGCAGCGGATATTCAGGCCAAAGTTTTTCAAGCGCCTAAAGCTAAATCTATTTTCATTACCCTCGCATAACTTCATGAGTTTACTACCGAATAACACCACTCCTTTAGAAGAAGGGTTGGCTGATAGCACTCGTCGTATGAGTGAAATACCCGCTTACCCTAATCACGTTTGGCATCCTGATACCTGCCCTGCCAATTGTTTACCGTGGTTGGCTTGGGCCTTATCGGTGGATGAATGGGACGAAGCTTGGGAAGAGCCAACCAAGCGTAATGTCATTAAGGCATCCATTGAAGTGCATCGACATAAAGGCACCCTTGGCGCGGTAAAAAAAGCGTTGGCTGCAACAGGTGTGGATATCACGGTAACCGAATGGTTTGAATATAACGGCCAGCCTTATACGTTTAAAGCCGATGTGAATTTAGAAACCCGTGGCCTTACTGAAAAAGAATACGACAATATTAATCGGCTAATTAAGCGTACTAAAAATGTTCGGAGTCATTTTGACTTAACCGTTTATTTAACCAATAAAACAAAAATGCCGCGTGTGGCAGTGACATGTCAACAAGGTCAACAAACCACGGTTATTCCCTATTTAACCAAAGAAATGAATAGCCAGCTGTGTACTTGTTTGACGTCCGGTTACCAAAGTGCTGTGACACACCAGATTTATCCATTTATTACAACGCAACTGACAAGCAACATTTGCCGGGCACTGGTGACGGGCTATCAAGCAGTTAATACCATCACGATCTATCCCAAAGGAGCCTAAATTTGAATCAAAAATACTTTAGCTTGCTCACTAAGCTTGGGCAGGCCAGGATTATTAACGCCCAGGCATTGGGTAAAACAGTTAAACTAACCACCTTAAAAGTGGGTGATGGTGGTGAAGATGGGGGTAAAGAAACCAACCCCAAAGAAACAGATACTGCACTGGTTAGGGAAAAATGGCAGGGGCCTATTAATAGTATTTTCCAAGACCCGGATAACGATCATTGGCTGGTGATTGAAACGGTCATCCCTGAAGAAGATGGTAACTTTTATATTACTGAATTTGGACTGTATGATACAGATGATAATTTAATTGCCATCGGTAAATACCCGAAAACGTATAAACCCACTTTGGCTCAAGGTAGTGGTAGTAGCCTATATATAAAGGTTATTTTTGAGCTAAGTAATACAGCGAATGTAGAACTTAAAATTGATCCTGCAATTGTATTGGCTTCTCGCTCATATGTTGAAAACTTGTTAGCCAATAGCTTTTCACAAATGCCAATTGCTGCAGAAATACTGAATGACGATAACCGGCTTAAAGTCAATCTGAGTAGCCAATTATTAACGATAAAGCCCAATCAAATTATACGCTGGCGCGGGTGGAAAAACTTCAATACGGCAAGTTATTCAGAAGGTGAACGTACATTCTCCTATGAGCAAGACAAAACCTATCACTTACGATGGTCACCTTCTACAGGCTTCAATTTAAGAGACTTAGAGGATAGCACGTATAATACTCATGGTTTGGATGAACAACATGTATCTTTTGATTCAAGCTATGACGATGTGTTGTTAGGGAAAATTGAAAGCAGCCAATTTTACCCAGCCATCATTGCATCTAAACGGATATATCGTCCACAAATTTCCGGCAAAGGTACGTTATGGTTGCCGTTAGGCTATCGTGACCGTTCTTTTCGTTTATTAGTCACGATTAGAAATCAACAGCAGAAAGGAAATATTTTAATCCAGTCAGTTGATAAAGCGCATACTGCATTATTTACCATGAGAGGAAACAATCATGGTGACCAAAAGAGTGTTGAACTAAATAGTGATGATGAATTTTGGTTGACCAGCAATAACAGTAACGGTGAAGTCAGTATTAGTACATTAACCGGTGATATCATTGATGACTTGCTGTATATGCAAAACCATCAAAGTGAATATGTGAAAAAAGTTAGCCCGGACGATACGATTGATGGTGATGAAGAACTATTTTCAATGGGAATAAAGCGTTTAACGACTGAACAAGTTAAAAAAGGGCTACCACTGGAATATGAAGATATTGAAAGTGCCACTATTACCTTCGAAGTATTTTAAATAAATCTACCCTACCTTGTATTTTTGACTTCATTTTTTTAACCATAAAAAGGAATCCCCATGACAGACGAATTTCTCCATGGCGTCGAGGTCGTTGAAATTGACAGCGGCCCACGCCCCATACGTACCGTTAAAAGCAGTGTGATCGGTTTAGTCGGTACTGCACCCGACGCGAAAGACGACGTTTTTCCTTATGACACCCCGATTTTATTAGCCGGCAGCTTAAAAAAAGCGAAAGCACTCGGTAAGCAAGGGACGTTACCAGCCGCCTTGCAAGGTATTTTTGATCAGATTGGGGCGATGGTGGTGGTTATTCGGGTTAACGATAAACCGCCTGTATCCCCAGAAACCACGGATAATGAAAATACCGCACTGAATGCCATTATTGGTAAGCAAGGCGAACCTAATACCGGCATGTATGCCTTCCTGGATGCGAAAAGTACGGTCCATGTCGAGCCCCGGATTTTAATTGCCCCAGAATTTTCACATATCAAGGCCGCCGCCCAAAAATTGGTGCTCGTAGCAGAGCGATTAGGTGGTATCGCGATCATTGATGGCCCTAACACGACCGGTGAAGAGGCGGTTAAATATCGTGATGTATTTGGTAAACGTTACGCTTACCTAGTTGATCCCTGGGTTAAAGTCTGGAATAGCGACATAAACGAAGGTAAAGGTGGCATTGTCATTGAACCCCCTTCGGCTCGTGTGGCGGGATTAATGGCTAAAATTGATAACGATCATGGCTTTTGGCATTCCCCGTCGAATAAATTAATTAACGGCATTTTAGGTACGGCTCGACCGATTGATTTTAAATTGGGGGATAAAAACTGCCGAGCCAATTATTTAAATAGCCATGATGTCACTACCATTATTCAGGAAGACGGCTACCGTCTCTGGGGTAACCGGACTTGTAGTGGTGATCCGAAATGGGCGTTTGTCAGTGTAGTGCGTACCGCAGAAATTATTTATGACTCACTGCAACGGGCACATCTATGGGCGGTTGATCGTAATATCACGAAAAACTACATCGCTGATGTCACTGAAGGGGTGAATAATTATCTACGTCGGTTAAAAAATATCGGTGCGATTTTAGGCGGCACCTGTTGGGCGGACCCGGAATTAAATACCCCTGACGCCTTAGCCGATGGTAAGGTGTATTTTAATTTTGATTTTACCCCACCCGCGCCAGCGGAACACATCACCTTTAATGCCACCTTAACCGACGATTATTTTAAGGAGGTGTTTAATGCACGCTAATCACGTCGCTTATGCCACGTTATTTATTGATGGGGCCAGCCAAGCGGGACGGGTTCAATCTATCACCTTGCCCAAGCTTACCCTTAAAACTGAAGAGTTTAGAGGCGGTGGCATGGATGGGGTCACCCATTTGGATTTGGGGATGGAAGCGATGGAGCTGAGCTTTACCATTGACGACTGTAATACCGACGTCCTTAAGCATTTTGGTTTCCAAAAAGGCAAACAGGTGCCGTTTAATATAAAAGGTGTCCTGCGCAATCCTGGTCAGGGTGAACAAGGGATTGATGCGGTTTGTCGTGGTTTAGTCAGTGAACTGGATTTTGGGGAGTGGAAACAAGCCGAATTATCCAGCTTAACCGCCACCCTCAAACTGGATTACTACAAACTCACCATTAACAACCAGCTGATTTATGAGATTGATGTGGTTAACCATGTGCGTAACGTGGAAGGCACTGACCACATGCAGAATATTCGAGAATTATTAGGCTTATAAAAAAACAATCATTCCAACCAATTAACAAACAAAAAACACACAACACAATAGGTACACCATGAGCGAAATTATTAAATTGAATTACCCCGTCGAGCGCAACGGCGAAGTCATTAATGAAGTCACCTTACGCCGCCCCAAAACCAAAGATATGAAAAACATTGAAAAACGCGGTGGCGGTGAAATTAGCCAAAGCATTCATATGATTGCAGATTTATCCGGCTTGGATATTAAAACCATAGAAGAGTTAGATGCCGCTGATTTTCAACACTTGAATGATGTGGTGGCGGTTTTTTTAGACTCGACTGGCGATCGGTCCAGCAAATCTGTTTAAACCTGTCGTATTATCTGCGAGGTACCCCATTGTCCGAGCTGTTAGACATGGACCTCGATGACCTGCTTGATTGGTACAAATCCCTTCCTAAGCAACCATAATCATGGCCAATAAACTCAATATTGCCATTGGCGCTTATATCGATAAGTCGCTGGTAAAAAGCTTTAAAAAAACCGAATCCGCTGCCAGTAAACTAGGTAAAGCCTACCGGGAAACCAATAAAAAGCTGGCCGCTGTACGACAGGTAGATCGGTATCGCCAACGCTTGGCTCAATTACGTCGGCAACAGCAACAAGCCGGGGGAAGTAATCAACAGTTAGCCAATGCGATTCGGCGTACTGAGCAATCCTTATCGCGTGCTTCTCGCTCTGCACAACGCTATGGGGTGAATTTAAATAACCTGGCCCGCACCCAGCGACAGTTGCAGCGTACTGCTCGTTTTCAAGGACTTCAGCAATCAGGGATGCGACGGCTTGGCCAGTTAAAAACTGCCGGTAAATGGGCTGCTGGAGGCTTAGCCGGGGCAGCGGGTGGACTGTTAGCCATGGTAAAATCCACGGCGGATCGAGGTGACCCAATTGCCAAACATGCCGCCAAATTGGGATTTACTGTTGAAGGACTTCAAGAGTATCAATATGCCGCTGAGCGTTCTGGGGTATCAACAGCACAGTTTAATACCGCTTCCCAACGGATGGTACGACGGGTGTCGGAAGCCGCTGCTGGGATTGGTAAAACCGGTAAAGCACTCAAAGAATTAGGGCTGGATGCCAAATGGTTAAACTCGCTGAAACCGGAAGAGCAGTTTGAGCAAATCTCCGAAGCGATGAAGCATATCCCCAATAAAGCGGATCGTGTCCGGCTGGCCATGAAGTTATTCGACACCGAGGGTGTTGGGTTGGTTAATATGTTGAATGGCGGAAAAGCAGGCTTAGAAGCATTAAGAAAAGATGCCAGAGCGACTGGTAATATAATTTCTAAAGAAGATGCTAAAAATGCCGAGGATTTTCAGGATGCGTTTTTAGACTTTAAACAAATCATTGGCAGTGTCAGTAAATCCATTGGGGCCAAGTTTATGCCCTTGGTTACCCGTATGATGATTAAGTTTAAAGCCTTTCATGAAAAATACGGCGCTCGATTTAATCAATTATTAATCCACATGGCGGATTCCTTAGTGAATGTGGGTCGCTTTATGTGGAACCTGGGTTCGACGGTTATGACTGTCGCTGGCAAAATAAATAAATTTATCGAGGCCACTATTGGCTGGAAAAATATCGCCGCTGTCGTCGCCGCTTTGGTTGGGGTGAAATTAGTCGGTGCGGTATTAGCTGCAGGTGCTGCGCTAATGACGATTATTCCAGCAATAAAAGCCGTGGGCTTAGCCATGATGGCCAATCCGATTGGTCTAATCATTAAACTCATTGCTGTTGGCGCGACGTTGATTTATACCAACTGGAGCACCGTTTCTACCTTTTTAGGGGATACCTTTGATGCCATTGCTAGTGCATGCAGCTATGCATTTGAAATAATTAAAAAATACTTTCTCAACTTTACGCCACTTGGTTACATCGTTTCCAGCTGGGATAGCATCAGTGGCTTTTTTAGCAAACTATGGGATGGTATTGGTCAGGCGTTTGATGGTGGTGTGGCGGGTATTGCCAAAAGCTTTTTAAGCTACTCACCATTAGGGTTAATGATGAAAATCTGGCAGCCCGCCATTGATTGGCTACGCAGTAAATTTAAATGGATTAATAACGCCATTGAAAAGCTTAAAGGCATTAAGCGCTGGTTTACGGGTGATGATGAGGAAGAAAAGCAAACCGTTGCAGGCAAAGTCAATCAGCGGATGCAACAACGCCGAGCCCAGATACAAGAAACACAAGGCGTCAATGCCAAGCAAATCGAAAGGCGGCTGCAGCAAATTAACCAACAGAAAAACATAAATGCTACCACCCACATTAATGCACCAATCACGATTCAGGGCGCAACTGGTATGTCTGCAGAAGAAATTGCCCAGCAGGTTAATGCCAAGCTAGAAGAGCGTGAGCAGGAAGCCGAAGCCCGACAACGCAGTGCTTTATACGACATGGATATGGCGACCCTATGAGCTATACACTGCTTAAGCTGGGTGATTTTATCTTTTCGATTAAAACAGCCAGCTATCAACAGCTGCGCCAACAATGGCAATTTAAATGGGCTAGTCAGCCTATTATTGGGGGCTATCCCCAGCAGCAGTATACTGGGGAAACCGTGCGAACCATGACTTTAAGTGGCGTTATGTACCCTGGCCAATATGGCAGCCGTGATAGCCTACTGCATATGGTAGAGCTAGCCGGAACAGGTGCGCCCTTTATCCTAGTAGCGGGTACTGGCGAAATACTCGGCTATTGGTGTATTACCCAAGTAAACGAAAACGGCTCTTACCCAGATAAAGAAGGCAAGTGCCGTAAAATAGAATTCAGCGTGAGCATAACCTACTATGGCGACAATCTACCGAACAAAGGACGGTGATACACTGGATTGGATTTGTAAGCAGTATTATGGTGATGAAAGCGTTGTACTGCAGGTATTAGAGGCTAATCCGGGGTTAGTGGAGCAAGGGCCTGTTTTAGTGGCAGGCATAAAAATTAGATTGCCTGAGCTGGCCCCTATAGCCCAGGCTGCAGAAAATTTATGGTCTTAACTCACCTTCCTTTATATAGAGTCTAAGCAATTTAAACTTTTTGATATTTTCAGCTGGTGCCCAAGGTGGGTCTATAACAGTTATATTTGTTACTCCCAAACTTTTTAGGTCAGATAAGGAGTAGTACCAACCTTCATATTGGTCCTTTTCTTCAAGGTTATCTTTACCTAGATAATTCTTAAGTGATAGCTGGTACTTTTCTTGTTGTCCTAACAGAGGTAGCTGGGGAGAAACTCCAAGCTTTTTATATAGATTTATTTCTCGCTTACGATCTCTTATAAGGTCTGCCTGAAATTGTTTTAATACTTTCTCTTTAGTTAGAATACGATCTTTTTCTGGTAAAGTATTTATATATTCATCTAAACCAGAAAAATCTTTATCAAAATCATTATCTTTACTATTCACACTACCATGAAAACCAAAGATAGCTGCTTTTTCTAACACCAACTGTCTTCCGGCAGGAAGGATGTAGTTTGCACAAGATGAAAAGCAATAGTCTACTATTTTAACATTTAATTTATTTTTATAAATCCACTCAGCCAAGTCCATTCCTAAACCAATTTCTCCACCTTTACTCTTAATAGAAAACCAAGTAGGTTTGGTTTTAGATTGATTGTAAAGATTGTAAACTTTTTCATTGGCTTTTGCTGATAAATATCCTTGATAAGTAATATTATTAGCGTCAATAGTTACTTTTGTTTCGTCTTTAGGTTGAGCAATAGTGTATGTTGAGAGCAAAGAAATAAGAATAATAAAGCAACTTTTCATTAGTACAGCCTAATAATTTCTAAATGAGCTGAGTATTTTACCTCAAACCCTCTAAGTAAAAAATTTAGTACTTTCCACTACTATGTTAATTAACTACCAAATCACTATCTCATCTTACCCAGTCATCATCCAAAACCACCTTATCAGCCTCGAACTCACCGATGAAGCAGGGATCAAGTCAGATAGTGTAACCCTTAAGCTTTCTGACCCTGAAGGTAATTTACCCATACCCGCCAAAGGCACCAAGCTATCAGTCGCTATCCAGAATATTCATATGGGTGATTTTATTATTGATGAGGTATCACTCTCTGGTCCACCAAATCAAATGACCATACAGGCAAAAGGCGCTAACCTTCGAGATCAGCTCCGTAGCCCTAAATCCCGTTCATGGCATCAAAAAAAGTTGGTAGATATTGTAACCACAGTTGCCAATGACAATGGCTTGAAACCTAAAATTGCAGAAATATTTACGCCTATTGTCATTGATCATATAGACCAGACAGAAGAATCAGATATTAATTTTTTAAGTCGTATTGCATTGGATCATGGGGCGATTGTTAAGCCAATGATGGAACATTTGGTGTTTGTTGAGCGAGGGAAAACCAAAACAGCAACCGGTAGGCAACTATCGCCTATCACTATTACCAAAGTTAGTAAGTGGAACCTTAAGGCACCTGATCGTCAATATTACAAAAGTGTGACAGCTAAGCACCATTCGACAGAAGAAGGTAAAACCAGCCATGTCAAAGTAGGTAATGGTGAGCCGGTTTATACTATTAAAATGATATACCCAACCAAGGAAGCAGCCCAAGTTAGTGCTAAAGCCAAGCTAAGTGGTTTAAATGATACAGAAGCCAGTTTAAGTATAACCGTGGTGGGTAACCCTGAATTAATAGCTGAAAGACCTGTGATTATTCAAGGTGTAAGAGCTGGCGTAGATGGTCGATGGGTAGTGAAGCAGACAAAGCACTTGGTAAGTGCTTCGGGGTATACGACGAGTGTTAGTTTAACTAAGTGAAGTATGACGGGGGTTACATCATAGTGACATTCATATATAGTTAGCTTCTAAACTAGGGAAAGAACCATGAAAAAAAGACTATATTACTTCTTAGTGTCAATAATAATTTTGGTCAGCACTTCAACTTCCAACGCAGATGAGTTGTATAGGTTGAGAATGTTTTTTGGCTTATCTCTTCCTAGCGGAGGCGGTGTGTCTTTAAAGGAGTGGCAGTCTTTTCAACAAGACGAAATAGTAAAGGTTTTTGAAGGTTTTAATGTTGTGGATTCCGTTGGTTACTATAAAGGCAAGCCCGAACGTTCTAAAGTAGTGACTGTCATAGTTAACTCTGAGGGCACCACAAAAGCTAAGGAATTAGCGTCCCTATACGCACGGAAATTTAAGCAAGACTCTGTAATGATTGTTCAAGTACCGGTTACGGAATGGAGCTTTGTCGGTCCTGATTATAAAAACTAAGCTAACAAGTAGCTGCACCGGACGCGCTAACGCGCGCTCAGTGAGCTAGGCGTTATACGCAAAAATGAAATACTGCTATAGCTCACTATTAATATTAAATGAAGATGATATTGCAAATATTCATCCTTCAGATAGAGAGCTGGTATCAAAACAATATACCAGTGGCTGGCAGCGCTGTTGTTTCGAATACTTAGGTGAAAGTGAAGGGTACAAAATACTCAAGGATGGCGAGAATATACTTAGAGTCAAAGAAGCATATATTGAAGAAGTTCCAGCTCCTGGTTTTAAGGTAGGTGAGGTTGTTTTTCTTCCTCGCAAGAAGGTGAACGGAGTAATAAAAAAAATACACTGGCATATTAAAAAGTGTATGCCAATCTATACAATTGTGGTAAATGGTAAAGTCTCAGGCTATCAATATTTCGATACCGACATTGAGGCCATCGTATAACCAGCAGTTGAATTAGGATGTCAATTACTACACTGCGCAATTGCCACCCACTAACCGATCGTTAACATTACAATAAACTCTTTTCTGATTAATTTTCTACTTCATTAGTCTACCTTTACTTGCAGTGTCTTTGTAAGTAGTTTTTCCCTTGTAGAAGGAGACTCCATGTCTAAGCCTATCCTTGCCTGGATAGAAGGCAAGTGCCGTTTAGCAATTTTATGAAGTAGATAAATGAGGAAATAAATCGATAGGAGGGGAGAGCAGGCAAGCCCGCTGATTAACAGGGGATTACCTAATTTAGAATACACTTATTTTGACCTATTTAGTCCATGACCAAAATGACTGATCTATTGTAACAGCATATCTATCTTGTATATCAAAATCTTGACTTTCCAATAGCAGGTTTCTGTGCATTGAAATCCCTTTTTTGTAGTACTCCATGTATTCACCTTTAGTTCTTTTTTCTAGTTTTATTTCATTTCTTACACAGCTGACTATATTGTGAACTATTGACTTTCTTAAAAATTTTATATCATTTATGTAAGAGTCAAGATTTTTATAAGTTAATACTGGAGTATACTCATACCCACCAATAAGCATCCTTGCATTGATTTCTCCATTATCACTACTCCAAACAAATAACTCTCCACTTAAATGTTCAAAAGCATCATCTTTCTCTTCCTGAAAAAAACCTTCTATGAAACAGGAATATAAACCACTATAGTTTGCTATGTTATTCAAGTTTTCAATTATTCTATTCAAGCTAATAATTTTCAATCTCTCAGAAGTAGCCTTCGGCACCCTAAGAAAAGCACCATTTATAAACTCAGATGTATAAGAAAGTAAGTCACTAATATTAACATACAGTTTACTTGTAGGACTATCTGTTAACAATACTCTTGAATACCAGTTAGAGTATTGATTTAGCATGAAAGTATCATCACTTTTAAGTTGAAATAGCTTATTCATTATTGCCTCCTCATCCGAAGACCCCGAGCCCGAGCTGCCTTCTTCTCTAATCTAACTCGTTTCTTTATATCTTCACTAACTTTAGGTGGAAGTTCTGACTTTGTTGATGAATAATGATATCTACCATGGCCATCATTGCTAAATGTACATACTTTACCTTGATCATCTACAGCAAATGCTCTTGTAGGCCTACCTAACTTGTCTCTACGATTAGGGTCTAAACCTGGAAAAGACTTATCAAAAAGACCTCGAGCATCAGGCCTTTGGGGAGAAACAGGCTTTCCTTTCTGAGTTTTCTGACCATTTGTATGCTTTGGGTTTTTCTCATAAGAAGCTGGTAAGTTATTTTCGTTTAATGCATTAACCCAGTCAGGATTTAATCCTAAAAAATCGAAGAAATTTAAAGGGTTATTGAGTACATAAGCATAAGTATTCAACCCAACTTCAAGCCCAATCGGATCACTCTGAACATAGCGCCCTAAATTCGGGTCATAATCCTTGAAAATCGATGGGGAGGCAGACAAGCCCACTGATTAACAGGGGCTTACCTACTTAGATTACCATCAAGCTGTATGGTCAATTATTTGGTTAAAAGTATGGTGGTAATTTGGTACGCTACACATATACAACGTATATTTGTTTATATTCAGATTTAATTACAGTCTTTATTTAAGAAATTATTAGATTTTAAATACATGCGAAACCTTTCAACTACACTAGGAACTCCGTCAAAATAATCTTCATAGAAATACAATTCTGATAATTCTGGCGGATCAAGGTAATATTCACCATCCTCAAATTCTCTTCTAACCCAATTCGAAGGTATGTTGTCATCAATAACTTCAAATAGTTCTTTTGGGTACATATATGGTTCACCATCATCGGCTAGTATCCTGTAGGAATCATGATCCATACCCAAGACATTATATATACGGTTCGAGGTTAATCCCGGCTGGTAGGAACCGTTAACCTCTATACCAGTTTCATTGACATTACTAATCGATTTTATCTTCATATCATTTATTTTAGCTAAAAAGGGTCATGTGCACCATTAGGTTTAAGCCCAAATTTTTGCCCTCCCTTTTTCTCATACCAATGCCACTCTCGACCTTTATCGTCTATCCCTGCTCATTTTTTCCAATCTTTGGGTTTCCCTCCAAATTTATCACATAGTTCTCGAACCTTACGAAGGTTATTATCATCAGCAATTTTTCGAGAATTTTTAAAAGCAGTAGTCAAGGATTGCCTTGAAACCTGACCAAGAAGCTCTGAAAAGTTACAATAAATATGTCCAGAACCACAACTATTTAACCCCAAAATATCTACGAATTTTAAAGGATTACCTAATACATAAGCATATGTATTCAACCCACCAGCTAACTCAATCGGATCACTCAGATTACCATCAGCCCGATAACCAATAACTCAGAAACAACATGATGGTAATTTGAACTTCTATACTAATTTTCATTATTGTCACTATCTTTATTTTTTTTTTCAAAATTGACTTAATAGAAATCCAGTTATGCGTATAGTCTCCCCTAGAGCGATTGTTCTGTAAGAATGTTGATTGAGGTTTTGTATCATCAAAAGCAAATAAATACATTAATGGGCCAACAAATGGTATTAAAAGTATGAGTCCACCTACTACTTTTAGCCAAAGCTTTATATCCTTGAATAACAGTTTAAAAAGTAGTACTAAAGAAACAACCTCTGATAGTATCAACAATATTATTAATTTATTGTCCACGACGTTTACTCATAAAATTATCGTTAATACTTGTAAAATATAAAGTTGCAATAACAAAACCATCGCAAAGTGTCATACTCTCTAAAGTAGTTGTAGTGCAGCCCTGATTCTGCATCATAAACCTGCTCAGGAAAACGCAGTGCAACCACTGTTTTCTGACCATATACATCTTCATTGGCCTAACCAACCCCAAAGGCACCTGATTGTAATTGAACAAATTCTACGCAGAACTAGAGAAATATCAAATTCAATTCGCGTATATTAATTTCAGTGATCGACAATCCTATCGATCATAAATGTGAGTGATTATGGCTCGGTAACTACGTAAAAAATATCACCTATGCAAGCTTGACAAAGAACTCGAAAAACGAATTAGAAAGGAAAGCTAACCCAATATTGGGCCTACTATATGGTGTGGATAGAGGTATGACTTAACACGGTTACTTACAGCTCAATAGTAACCAATATTCAAGGGAGGACATACATGTCTCTCTAGAAAATTAATAATTTATAATTATTATTAGTACGCTAAAGAAATAACTACTTTATTTTATCAAGTACCAGCTCTAAAGTTTGCTTAGACTGAAAAGCGACATTACGCAGTTGTAATTTTTCGCTTCTCAGCAACTGATTCTCTTCTGCTAAATAGTAAAGAATACGATATAGCTCCATGAGAGGTATATTCTGATATCCCTGTGATCTAATAAAGGCAAGTATCACTTTATTAGTTTCAGTTGAGTTCATAAGTTTCGACAACCAGGGTTGCTTTTGCTGCATTGTTGATCCTTTTACTAACTGTAAAAACGAATTTAAAGTGTGGGTACAACGCAGTGACTTTAAAAGTTAATTATATCGTAGCGTTAGGGGAAATACATCACTTAATTGATATTAGATTTCCTAGAATTTCCTATTTTTTAAAAAAATAGGTCATTAATGGTCATAAAGGGACATTAAAGGACATACTGAGCATCAATTTATTTTAGATGGTTAATACTAGTCCCCCCTCCTCTGCTATTCTTAGGTAAGAATTAATAAAGTGATTCAAGGTTAATGGTCAAAATGCTTTATAGATTATTCACCATCAGTTTATTACTTACTGCCCTATCAGCTCTCAGTTGTCCATTACAAAAGCTAACTTACATAACTGAAGACTACCCTCCCCATAATTACCGAGAAGATGGAATACTGAAAGGCGTATCTGTTGACTTACTACTTGAAGCCTTAAAGGCCATCAACTGTCCTATAGAAAGAGCCAGTATTAAAGTCTTACCCTGGACACGGGGTTACACTATGATTCAAAGCCAACCAGATATTGTGTTGTTTGGTACTAGCCGACTTAAAGAGAGAGAAAAGCTGTTTAAATGGGCCGGCCCTTATATCATAAGCAGAATATCTCTTATCGCTAAAAAAGACTCTAATATAAAGATTCTTAACCCCAATGACCTGAAAAACTATACTATTGGCGTTGTAAAAGATGACGCAGGAGAAAAACAAGTAAGAAAAGCCGGTGCTAGGTTAGTAAACTTGAAATATGGTAATAACCACCCTGAAACACTCGCAAGTATGTTAGCTCTAGGACGTTTTGACCTTTGGGCTTATGAAGTCAACGTAGCTAAGTGGATGTTTACTAAGTTGGGTTATAACATTAATAAGTTTGAAGTTGTTTACTCGTTCCAATCAATACCAGCATATTATGCACTCAGTAAAAATGTGCCGGATACAACTGTTGCATTGTTACAAAAAGGGATTGATAAGGCTGCTAATACACAACTATCTTCAGGCCATACTTTATTGGATGAAATTTACTCAAGATATGGTTTAAAGTGAAACCATCAAAAATCACACGAAATTCACACGAGCACGAAAAATTTTAAAAAAATCCAATAAAATCAAGTAGTTATAACGGCAAGACCAGGTTTTCAATTCCCGCCGCCTCCACCACTTTCACTCACCTTAAATTTACTCAAATCCCTTTAAAATCAACCACTTATAACATTACCTGAAAATCTTACAGGGTGAGGTTTTGTCCAAAAGTGGGGACTGTTTTCGCACTCGTTTCGCACTCAAACGGGCTTTGATCAATAACTAAACTACTGATCGATGTAGTTTATAATAATGCTTTATTCTAAATTAACTTCAGTAAAAGTACTTTTGACTAACTTGCCTCCTATTAGATAGTACGCATCTTTACCCAACAGCTCCTTGATTGATTAGCCAGTTGTGCATAACGAAACTAATAACAGGTATGTCACCTTCAACG
Organism: Spartinivicinus ruber; assembly: GCF_011009015.1. NCBI lineage: Bacteria > Pseudomonadati > Pseudomonadota > Gammaproteobacteria > Oceanospirillales > Zooshikellaceae > Spartinivicinus > Spartinivicinus ruber. Next base: position 1,275,593 of record NZ_CP048878.1, on the reverse strand, counting down.
TCACCTAGAGCCACCTTTTATTTGACTTACTAGAACTGAACGATATCAGTAACAGGTATAGCTTTTCCTTCATCAACTGAGTCACAAGGTTTCACAAATAATCGATCCCCCTCGGATATGTTCTCCCATATGAAGCGTAAGTTGCCTGAAGCATTACCTTTTGTAAGATAATACTCTGCTCCAGTTTTATCGCGAGCAAACTTATTACTTGAGTCTTTCATTATATGGTACACTCGTACTTCCACATAAGATGAATCTATATTATCAAGGTTGACTTCATTTTTATTCTCAAAAACAATACTTGTAAGAGGATTGTTTTTAAACTCTAACTTGCTCAATGTAACAACAGTATTTTGAATTTTATAAATTTTTTCATCTGTGTGTTTTTCAAGAGACTGTTGATCGATTATTCCTTTGTAATGGCTTTTGATGAATTCAAAACATAGGGTGCAGAAATCTACCCATTGAGGCTCTGAATAAAGCTTAGGTATTACATAACAAATTTCATCAAATATTTTTAAGCTTTGTATACATGGACTCTTTAAATATCCGGCAATTTTGAAGACTTCGTTCATTACAGAAACACTTTGTGATAATCCATCTGTATACGTATTTACATTTTTGTGAAAGCTATTTTCAACACTTCTCTTATATGCTGTCGATCTATAACCTCCAAACAATGCAGAATATTTCTCTCTATCTTTCCATTTTGTCGTCAACTCAAAAATTTTTTCGTAATCCCCTCCCCACAACAGAGACTGAAATGTACCATGATAAACGCTAACTAAGAATTTATTGTCGGGGATATCTTGATTCTCACAAAAATCAAATAATTTTAAGTAATTCTTACTACTACTTTTATAATCCTTAGCCCGAAAGCAAACATCCGACAAAACATAAAGGTTCAGTGGGTTTGCTTTGTCAATTTCTACAGCGAGCTGTGCTTGAACTATAGCGACCCTAAAGTCCTTTAAAACGGATAATAATCTAGAATACTCTCTTTGAAAAATATCTATATCCTTAAATGTTTCATATGATTGTTTGAAGTCCTTCACCAGGATAGACATTTTCTCAGTGTCAGATTTTGAACATCTATGAAAACGCCCAAGTAATATTTTTAAACTTTGATTTGTTGTTCTTGGAATATGCGTTACATTTAAATTTGATATAGATAATTCTTTTTGCTTTTTGTCAACTTCACTCGCTTGTCGCTCTATCTTTTCTTTACGTGCGAGTATTTTCTCACGCAGAGAGAAATTACTCGTTTCAAGTAATAATAAATCTCTTATTGAAGGGCTTAAATCGAATAGTTCTACATCATCATAGACCTTTCGTAAAAGTAAGCTTGTTGGTATTAATTCATTCATTGCATTTGAAAGTTCATCTAAGTCAATCTGAAGTAACGAACAAAGATATATTTTTTCTCGTTCTCCTGATAAGAGAAGCGCCTCTAATACACTAATGGAATTCAATGATAGAGATTCAATTAAATTTCTGAAAGAGAACTCAGCAATTTCATTCTTAGTACTTGTAATAGCAGTCTGGACAGCGCTTCCATTGATTATTTTATCAACCGACAATCTAATTGCTAATGGGTTGTAGTAACAGCTAGCTGCAATTTTTTCAGAGAATTTTTCCCCAATGGACTTGCCACCTCTCTTTTTAATATAGGAAAAAATCAGGTCTATAGAGTTCTTTTTGCCCAGAGGCTCTAGAGTAATTGACTGGTTTGAGTTAATCATGGTTCTACTCGTTACAAGTATTCTCCACAAAGGTGGTAGCTCCAAGTTTAATTCATTAAATGCTTCTGGATTGTCCCTTAATAGGGTTTCTAAATTATCAATACATACTAATAGCTTTTGATCTTCTAAGTAATCTTTGCATTCTTCAAAGTTATCAAATGGCACTTCATATGTTTCTTCTGCTGCCTTAGTCAACTCGGATTTAAGTTGCTCTATGGTTTGAGGGGCTGTTCTTTTTTTTATTCCATTAATAGTTAGACTTTCAGTTTTTAGCGATATGAATATTATTGCATCAGCGTATGATGATGTTTTTGGGTTTGTTATCTGTTGGTGTAACATGTCAAGAACCAGAGCTGTTTTACCATAACCACCTGGAGCAATAACAGCTACCGTATTAACCCTTGGATTTGTTAATAAATTAATAAGCCTTTCACTTTCTTTTTCTCTACCAATTAATCCTGTTATGTCATGTTCAAATTGCTTAGGAAGATTATTTCTAACTTGAAATAACGCACTATCTAACCACTCATCAGGTGGATCATTAATTTTCCCTTGTTCAGCCGAAAATAAGCAACTTTGTATTTTTTGTATTCCAAGAGCAGAGATTAATGGGTCACTTGCAAATGCTGCCAATCTATACCAATAACAATTAGGGAAGGGGCGATTAGGATGAGCTATTGCATTTCTTATCTCATACAGCGTATATAACACTGCTAGTTTTGATATTTCATTTACAAACCTGTATAGTGAGGTATTTTTTGTAGCAATTAATGCTAGTTGAAATACTTCAGCTAAATATGTTTGCTCTAAAACATCACCTATCGATGAAAGTTTAATGTCACCTCTCCTTTCCTGAAGAGTTTCTACAACTGAGTTTGGTATATCATTTACTTTTTTCTTGATATACTCTCCAAATGACTCTTCTATTTCGAAAAGCAGCATTCCAGCTTTACGCCTATTTAAGTTGCTCTCAGACATATTCATTCCTTTTTTGAATTTATATATTCTGAGGTTTACATTTCATATAATTATTAATACTGTGTTCGAGTAAAAACCTTCACTCGAACACCATTAAAACATTATCCAAACTATTATAAATAATAAACCAATTACACAATATTTGGATTATATTGAATTGCACTAGATAAAATTTCATTAAATGAAATCAACTCCTTCTCCCTATACCCCTTAGCTCACAAGCAATTACAGCTACTAACTGCTCTAACTAATTTTTCACAAACTTTTTATGACACAAAACCCGCAGGTGGGGAGGATGAGTGCTTTTTCCCAGCCTGCTAGCTTCTCAGTGAAACTGATGACTGCCATTAGTAATAAATAGTTTGTCATAAGTTTGATATACAGCAGAAGGATTAGAAGCCTCATAGAATATGGCTTTAGTAAGTGGGTTAAGTGGTATTTATTCACTTAAAAGTGATTTTGCTGCAAATGCATTATTTTGGATTTTTGATGTTAACCCTGAACTAGCGGTTAAAGCTCTACACTCTCAACCGTTGTCTAATTTGTAAGGCGGACTATTCCGCCTAAACGACAACCCCATATTATTTTACACCTAATAACTCAGCCAGTTTTTCTGCTGACTTATACCCTGGGACTAAGTTTCCATCAGCTAACACCAAGGAGGGAGTACCTCTAACCCCGCTTCGTAAGCCCAACTTATATTGCTCTTCTACCGGGTTATCACACTTGTTTTCCGCAATTTCCTGACCTTTTTTCGCTAAGGTTATTGCCTCTTTAGGGTCTTTAGCACACCAAACATTTTCCATCATGGCATAAGTCTGTGACTTCTTGCCTCTCCTAGGAAATGCGAGATAGCGTACTTCTATTCCCATCTTATTCAATTGAGGCACTTCCAAGTGCAATTTACGACAATAGCCGCAGTCAACATCAGTAAAAACTGTGATATGCGCTTTCGTTTCTCCTTTAGGAGAGAAAACCACCATTTTCTCTTTTGGTATTGCATTAATTAACTTAGCTAACGCTTTGCTACGTGCCTGCTTTGTTAGGTTTGTCGACTTGTTGCCTTCGATTTTAACCATATCTCCATTAAACATGTAACTACCATCAGCATTAGAATAAACCAGCTTGCCATCCGAAAACTGCACTTCATAGATTTCTTTCATTTGTGTTTCAGTAATTCGGTCTATTGTCCTCTTATCGTCCAACTGGCTTAGCTTAGTTTTGATCACCTGCTCAGGGGTGTCAGCGATTGCGGAACTTGCCGCTAATGAAATCATGATTCCAAGGGCTACTTTAAGAAAGGGTTTCATACAAATCCTTTTTGTGTTTTAAAGTCCATTTATTCAAAAGTCTAAAGAAAAACAAATTACCTCTTGCCGATGATTATAGCAGTGTTCTGATCAACTTTACCCAGACATATTTTTTGGAGATTTTTCAAAAAAACAGCAACTTTTTTATTACTGTCTTATTGATGCAACCTATTTATTAATAGTTTAGGACAGGTCCATATAAAGATGATGTCATAAAACAACACAGCAAAAGCTGTATCATAAACTTAATCACTTACAACACCTTAAGTATTATACTCTTTTTAAGGCTACTCCTATTGCATTTAGCAGCATCTACGAATAAGTGTGGGTAATGCCAAATTCCGTTGTGCTACTTCTGAGTGGAGCTTTTATCGGGGTGGGGATAGGTGTTGGAACATTAACATTGACTTCCTCACCTGAACAGAAAACGCCCGCCCATACCGTATCGGCTTCTCAACGCCCCCCAACAACAATCCCTTTGGCTACGGCTCCTGTTGTGGAAACCCATGATCTCGCCCGACTCGAACAACGGGTTGGCACGCTGGAGCGAGATCTTGCTCAGAGCCTAAGTATGCAGCAAGAATTGACCAAGCTATTAGAAGAAGTGCTTCAGGCACAAATGCCTGGCTCAGATAGGCTAACCTCTCAGGGAATGTTGTCAAAGTCAGACGCAGAGTCAGCCAAAGATGGACTCACCCCGAAGAGCAGTCGAAGTAAAAAACGCGAGCAACTGGAAAAAGCCGGTTTTGATCCTAAAACTATTCAACGGATTAATGAAATTCGAATGAAGCAGCTACAGAGTTACTACGAGGCCATTCGTAACCCTGGCACCAAGCAGTCTAGAACAAGTTTCAGCGAAGCAGTGCGCAAGGAATTAGGTGATACAACATACGACCGTTATTTGTATGCTACAGGTGAATCTAACCGGGTGAGAATTAGCGAGGTATATGAAACCTCCCCTTCTGAAAAGGCAGGCTTAAAGGCTGGTGATATTATTCTGAGTTACGATGACGAACGGATCTTCACAACGAGTGATTTATATCGTCAACTCCGAAAAGGAGAAGCTGGCGAGTCGATCCCAGTGCGTGTACGCCATAAGAATGGCAATGAGTCCACGATTTATCTGCCTCGTGGACCCTTTGGTTTTAAGGGTGAAAAAGATATCTCTGAAAATCCCGATGCTCCCTTAACTCCACAGCCCTAAACCTGAATTTTGATGCTACAAAAAGCTCCATTTACTGTATTAAACACGAAAAAAAGGGGTACTATCCTGGATTACAACACGAAGGATTAACATGACAGTCATGAGGAGGATTATAGCAGTTGTCTGGGCATTGTGAATTACAACTATTAACAGGGCACCCAAGTTGACATTCCTCGGTAGTGTAATACCAATCCTGTTTATTAGCTTGTTAAAACAGCCCAACATCTGGAGCACAAGCTTTTAATGTTATTTTTCTTATTCACAAATACATTCCATGCCTCACAACAAGACTCAACAATATCATTGAAATTTTTAAAACAACGATTTGCCAGTGAATCTTCTCTCAGTTTTTCCCATATCCGCTCTACCGGGTTAAGCTCTGGGGAAACGGGTGGTAAATTTAATAGCGTGATATTCGCAAGTATTTCTAGGCGATGAGTCGTATGCCATGCCGCTTGATCAACGATAACCAGTCCGTGTCTTCCCTTAGAAATGGCTTTTGAAATTTCTGTTAAGTGCAACCTCATTGCTTCTGTGTTAGCAATAGGTAATACAAGAGCCACTCCTCTATCTTTAGCAGGACACACAGCGCCAAAGAGATAAGCTGACTCAAACTGTTGTTGCTTTACCACTCGTGGACGCGTACCTTTCTCTGCCCAAATACGCGTACAGGTATTTTGCTGACCCACTCTGGCTTCATCTTGAAACCAAATATCAACTTTATCTGGAGAAACGCATGAGGGAAGTACTTTTAAGGCCTCTTTTTCAAAGTTTTTTTAAATGCTTGCTGTTTATCTGGGCGATGATTAGGATGTTTAGATCTTGATGTAATCCAAGAAAGTCCTGCTTTATGCAATACTTCATAAATACTACTTAAGCTGTAGTCTATATTAAATTGTTCCAGCAGCAACTGTTGTATGTCTTTACCCTGAACTCTACCGCCTTGACGATGGTTTTGTAAGGTAATAACCGCTGCTTTAAATTCATTATATTGTGAAGGACAAAGAAACGGTTTTTTTCCTCTACCGGGTTGTTCATAAAGTCCTTCAAGGCCATCTCGTCTAAAACGGTTGAGCCAGTCCTGAATGGTATTGTTTGATTTCCTTAATGCTCGTGCTATTTCAGTTTGAGACCAACCTGCTTGTAAATGAGCCATCGCTAATAAGCGAAGCCGTGTTCTTGGATGTGGTTCTCTGTTCAGTAAGGCATCAAAGTCGTAGTCATACAATTCATCTGGAATAGAAGCAATCCTTGCCATTATTAAATTCCTAGTCAAATTAAGTGAAATACTGTGACCAGGTATTTTACAGATTATTTACCACGATTGGTATAAGACAGTGTACGTCCTCCATTAGGAATAAATGGGGTGCCACTGTCGTTTCTAGCGAGGAGTAATAGCAATGAGTTGCCTTGGTAGGGTTTGAGAGTATTGTTTTGCTGATCCGTTAACTCACCTGCATAACTATAGATTCCGGTAAAAATAAAACATGAGCAGAACATAGCTATTTTGATTGGTGTTATACCTAAATACTTCTTAGTAAGGTTTCGCTTTTTCATATCAATTCCTTTTATAACTCAAAGAAAATACTTTTTTACCTTTTGGGGATTGTGACTATCATTAACGAACCTAGGCTTTAGTTTTTTCAAGAGATACCCTCTGAGTCTGCATAATTTGTTATATTGCTATCAAAAAAATTCCTTCAGCCCGACTACTCGGCCGCAAGCAACCGAGTTTACGCCGACCTGATTGACCTTCGGTCAAACGGAATTTTTACAGTTACACTCGGGAGCAAGCTCCCGAGATATCTTTCTTTATATTTTATGAAATATTCAAGTATTAACGTTATTTTGGTAGCAACTCATTTATGTACACCCTTATTTACTTACTGTTAAAAATAACCAGTATTTTGGAGGTTGATTTTTAATTAAACTCATCAATGAGTCACTATTACTTTTTCAAAGCTCTAGCTACAACGCGGACCACAGTCATCAACACAAGAAGCAGGCATAGGAGGGGATGGTTCAGGACAAAGTGTGGAACAGAATGGTCCATCATCAACTAATGTTTTACAATCTCCTGCATCAGTTGGATTTCCACACTCATCGTCACACACATGTGCATAGCTGTTCATTCCTGCAAACATAAAGCATAAACAAAGCATTCTTCCTAAAAGACTTCGCTTATTCATCTGTATCTCCTTTATATTTAAAGAAAGGGTTAATTAAGATTAGTATTAAAAATATTTCCCTTCTTCACTTCTGTTACTGCCATTAACCACTTTTAATTACAAACGCTACACCATGCGTCTAGCGCTTCGGCTTGAATAAAGCCGAAAAAACCATTATCAAAAATAATAGCTTTATTGTATTTCTCTATTTTTAGTTTCCATTAAACACTTACCTAATTATCACTATACCTAAGCCATTAACTGCTGTATATTTGAACAGCATGGAAACTTAATTGAGAAGGTATAAATAATGGCTATCAACAAAGTTCAATTTCAAAAAGGCCTGAGTTTAAACGAGTTTCTCAAACAATATGGTACAGAAGAACAATGCTTTAATACCTTATACAAATTGCGATGGCCAGAAGGTTTTCAGTGCCCCAATTGTGGATACGACAAATGCTGTCAACTCACTACTAGAAAACTTCAGCAGTGCTATAAATGTCACCAGCAAACATCTGTAACTGCAGGTACTATCTTTGAATCAACCAAATTACCATTAAAGACTTGGTTCCAAGGGATGTATTTGATCTCCCAAGACAAAAAAGGTATATCAGCCATAGAATTACATCGCCATTTAGGTATTTCCTATCAAGCTGCCTGGAGAATGAAACATAAGCTCATGAAAGTGATGCAAGAAAGAGAAGGCACCAAGCAATTGTCGGGTTTTATTGAAATTGATGATGCCTATCTTGGTGGCGAGCGTACAGGTTGCAAAAGAGGTAGGGGAGCAGATGGGAAAATACCTTTTGTAGCAGCCGTAGAAACAACAAAACAAGGTCAACCGACACGAATTAAACTGAGCATTTTAAAAGGGTTTAATAAAGAAGAGATAACGGCTTGGAGTAGGCAGAATTTGGCCAAGGGCAGTACCGTAATCTCCGATGGACTGGCCTGTTTTAATGGTGTCATAGAAGCAGGTTGTCTTCATGATAAAATTGTATGCGGTGGTGGTCGTGCATCAGTAGAGGAACCTGAATTTTATTGGGTTAACACCATCCTTGGAAACTTAAAAAGTGCTTTACGTAGTACTTATCATGCTATTCGGGCTAAATATGCACAACGTTATCTTGCTGAATTTCAGTATCGATTTAATCGAAGATTTAGCTTAGTAGAATTTATTCCTAGGCTAGCATTTGTAGCACTGAGAACACCTCCACTACCAGGTAAGCTACTAAATATAGCTTAGGTATGATGATAATTAGGTAAGGTTTTGTATGTTTTTTATCATACTGCAATCCCTGTCATACAAATTACAATACTTATGCTTGGCTAACCTGGCGCAGCTATATTCGTTAAGTTTCGATAATCAACTAATAACAGATTAGTTAACTGTTACATTTAGACTATTATCAAACCCTCTCCAAATAAGTAAGCCCTTGAAGATCTAGACATGTAAACTAACCCTCAAACTACTCGTTTGAAGAAGTCAATATTAATAAATAAGGCCACAACGTAATAAATCATATCACTGTCATACCACTCTATTATTACTGTATTTAAATCAAACAAACACTTCACTTAAAGCCATTAAAATATTTTCTTTCCTACAGCAAATTATAAATCAATTACACGATATCTGAACTAACCTGAATTACACTAGATATAATTTCATTTCATGAAATGAACCACATCACCCTACTCTCCTTATTTCACAAGCTATTGCAGCTATCAACTGTTCAAACTAACTTTTCACAAACTTTTTATGACACAAAACCCGCAGGTGGGGAGGATGAGTGCTTTTTTCCAGCCTTCTGGATTCAAACCTCATGCAACGACTGCCTGCAGCTCTCTTTGAAAGACTGTCGTAAAAATAAGTAACCTAAATTTCATAAGACTTTAACACGACAACTGTGCAATGTTTGAACAGCACAAACCTACAGTAACACTAGCAATTAATACCAATCGTGGTAAATAATCTGTAAAATACCTGGTCACAGTATTTCACTTAATTTGACTAGGAATTTAATAATGGCAAGGATTGCTTCTATTCCAGATGAATTGTATGACTACGACTTTGATGCCTTACTGAACAGAGAACCACATCCAAGAACACGGCTTCGCTTATTAGCGATGGCTCATTTACAAGCAGGTTGGTCTCAAACTGAAATAGCACGAGCATTAAGGAAATCAAACAATACCATTCAGGACTGGCTCAACCGTTTTAGACGAGATGGCCTTGAAGGACTTTATGAACAACCCGGTAGAGGAAAAAAACCGTTTCTTTGTCCTTCACAATATAATGAATTTAAAGCAGCGGTTATTACCTTACAAAACCATCGTCAAGGCGGTAGAGTTCAGGGTAAAGACATACAACAGTTGCTGCTGGAACAATTTAATATAGACTACAGCTTAAGTAGTATTTATGAAGTATTGCATAAAGCAGGACTTTCTTGGATTACATCAAGATCTAAACATCCTAATCATCGCCCAGATAAACAGCAAGCATTTAAAAAAACTTTGAAAAAGAGGCCTTAAAAGTACTTCCCTCATGCGTTTCTCCAGATAAAGTTGATATTTGGTTTCAAGATGAAGCCAGAGTGGGTCAGCAAAATACCTGTACGCGTATTTGGGCAGAGAAAGGTACGCGTCCACGAGTGGTAAAGCAACAACAGTTTGAGTCAGCTTATCTCTTTGGCGCTGTGTGTCCTGCTAAAGATAGAGGAGTGGCTCTTGTATTACCTATTGCTAACACAGAAGCAATGAGGTTGCACTTAACAGAAATTTCAAAAGCCATTTCTAAGGGAAGACACGGACTGGTTATCGTTGATCAAGCGGCATGGCATACGACTCATCGCCTAGAAATACCTGCGAATATCACGCTATTAAATTTACCACCCGTTTCCCCAGAGCTTAACCCGGTAGAGCGGATATGGGAAAAACTGAGAGAGGATTCACTGGCAAACCGTTGTTTTAAAAATTTCAATGATATTGTTGAGTCTTGTTGTGAGGCATGGAATGTATTTGTGAATAAGAAAAATAACATTAAAAGCTTGTGCTCCAGATGTTGGGCTGTTTTAACAAGCTAATAAACAGGATTGGTATAATAGGCTGCTACTTATTCATAAAAATTCTTCAAAAAATTAAGAGATAGATTGTTTATATCTGAGATTAAGACTATTACTAACCATCAACTAAAACGTCGTTCCTGTTTTAGTTCCTCTTCTCAACTACAAAAAACTTCCTAATTATCATCATACCTAAGCTATATTTAGTAGCTTACCTGGTAGTGGAGGTGTTCTCAGTGCTACAAATGCTAGCCTAGGAATAAATTCTACTAAGCTAAATCTTCGATTAAATCGATACTGAAATTCAGCAAGATAACGTTGTGCATATTTAGCCCGAATAGCATGATAAGTACTACGTAAAGCACTTTTTAAGTTTCCAAGGATGGTGTTAACCCAATAAAATTCAGGTTCCTCTACTGATGCACGACCACCACCGCATACAATTTTATCATGAAGACAACCTGCTTCTATGACACCATTAAAACAGGCCAGTCCATCGGAGATTACGGTACTGCCCTTGGCCAAATTCTGCCTACTCCAAGCCGTTATCTCTTCTTTATTAAACCCTTTTAAAATGCTCAGTTTAATTCGTGTCGGTTGACCTTGTTTTGTTGTTTCTACGGCTGCTACAAAAGGTATTTTCCCATCTGCTCCCCTACCTCTTTTGCAACCTGTACGCTCGCCACCAAGATAGGCATCATCAATTTCAATAAAACCCGACAATTGCTTGGTGCCTTCTCTTTCTTGCATCACTTTCATGAGCTTATGTTTCATTCTCCAGGCAGCTTGATAGGAAATACCTAAATGGCGATGTAATTCTATGGCTGATATACCTTTTTTGTCTTGGGAGATCAAATACATCCCTTGGAACCAAGTCTTTAATGGTAATTTGGTTGATTCAAAGATAGTACCTGCAGTTACAGATGTTTGCTGGTGACATTTATAGCACTGCTGAAGCTTTCTAGTAGTGAGTTGACAGCATTTGTCGTATCCACAATTGGGGCACTGAAAACCTTCTGGCCATCGCAATTTGTATAAGGTATTAAAGCATTGTTCTTCTGTACCATATTGTTTGAGAAACTCGTTTAAACTCAGGCCTTTTTGAAATTGAACTTTGTTGATAGCCATTATTTATACCTTCTCAATTAAGTTTCCATGCTGTTCAAATATACAGCAGTTAATGGCTTAGGTATAGTGATAATTAGGAAAAACTTTACGTTAATTTTATGAGCGTGTAAAAATACATGGCTTTATTTAATAAGGGAAATTTGTAAAAGTGTTCGCTTTGAATGAAGTACAGAGAAGTACAAATTATTTCTAATTTAACTATGCACAAAATAAAGGACTTAATACCAATTCAAGGATGCTAATACTATGAAACTATATCGTTTTTTTACCATGCAGTTTATCTTTTTAATGGCTTTACTGAATCTCAGTTTTTCGGTACACGCAGCCTGTGTACAAACAGATGATTTAAGTGGTACGCAAACATTCACCTTGTATGCAGGACAGAATATTGATGCGGGTACAGTCTCTGTAACCGTCAATGGAGATAATCTTGATGTTACCTATAGCACTACAGGTGGTTGGGAATTAGTTGAGACACATGTTTGGGTTGGCAGAAGCTTAGCTGATATGCCTCAAACCCGAAAAGGTAACCCTATTCCTGGTAACTTCCCCTACCACTCTGGAGATATCACAGGGCAAACCAGTTATACTGAATCAATTCCACTGAGCACACTACAGTTTGTATGCCCAGAGGATGATCAAGTCTTTAAGCTAGCTGCACATGCTGCACTAAGAAAAGACAACGGAAGTGGTGGATATGAAACACAAACGGGCTGGTCAGATGGGTCACCTATTGTCGATAAAGGCAACTGGGCAACCTACTCTGAGTTCACCTTAACTTGTGCCTGCGACCAAACCGGAGGAGGAAATGGTGATAGCTGTGAAACAGCATTTGCATGGAATGCTGCTGATAGCGACTCAACCGATGACCAAGCACCTTCAGTTTGTTTCTTAACAATTGATGAAGATGGCAATGGCACCACTGATTTTAATCGCTGGGGTTGGAGTAATGGCACCTTAGCTGTTGGCTCTCACACATTCCAGTTATGGGCAGCAGCAGGTCAATGTGATTTAAATAAAGGGACACTGGTCGGTTCAGTTACTGTTAATTACGATGGAAGTACAGCAACAGTTTCCTATTTTACCAATGCCCCCTACTCATTGGCCGAAACCCATGCTTATGTAGGTAGTGAGATATTACCTCGTAACGGACAGAATGAGTTTACTGTTGCACCTGGTCAATACCCACAAATACATGACCCATTAGCCGAAGGGACCACATCAGATAGCTTTACGTTTACAGGGTTATCAGGCTCTGTATATGGCGTATTCCATGCTACAACTTGTGGCTTTGAAGAATAAATTTTGAGGTATACCAAGAGTTGAAGGCTAACTCTTGGTATATAGACCGCAATATTCATTCAACTGACCACTTTTATGATTTCCTCTATTTTCTAAGCATATAAAGCCACATTTCTGTGGCTTTTTTATTAAAAATAAGTCTACACGTATTATTCTACAACTACATTTATATAAATAATATCCATTCAGCCTTTACATAACAGTAGATTCAATTTTATTAGGATAAAGTCAATTAGATATAATACTTAAGACTTATTCTTCTGTGTATATTTAAAATAAAGTTCAAGTGTCGTAAATGATGCAAGAGTCAAAAAATCCAAATAATCATTAAGACCTTGTTTAGCTGATTCCTTATTAGAATAAGGTCCAAGAGTTGGGCCTTCTCTTGTATAAAAATACCACTTGTGATTTGATTGATAATAACGACCATTTAGTCTTTTTGAATATATATTACACTGACTAGGATTGTCATCACTTCGTATAGCCATCATTTTCCCATATAAACTAAACAAAGTTATAAAAAATTATCTTGTAGCAATACTCGATCTTATGTTTATATTTTATACAAACTAATCGTATTTGTACATCAACTTCCTTCTATCTCCTCGATTAACTGGTACTGGTATAACATTTGCGTCATACAGAGAAACGGATTAAATAACTTCAATACATAGGTCGGCAGAAATGAACGCATTACAATCAATCAAAAAGTTATTGTTTTGCAGTGTATTAGTATCTAGCTTTCTCTTTATTCCAATAAAGGGGTTTTCAGCGCTCTTACTATTCCAAGTAACAGATACCAATAACCCAATGCTTTTATCAGGCATGTTTAGTGTCGATAATTCTGACTCAAATTATGGAACTGGTTTTCAACCCTTAGTTGACTGGGCTTTTTTTGACATGGAAGGTATACCAGGTATTTATACTCCCGTCGATACTATTATCAACGCAATGGCTTTTATTAACTTATCAAACTTTACTTTATCTACACTTGACTTTAGCTCTATTGATACCGTTATCCCACCTACTCCCCCTAGCGGCAATAGCCTTACCCTTAACCCTGATAACACTTGGACTTCAAATAATATAAATGGTAGTTATATTGTTAGATTAATTAGAGTTCCTGAGCCTAAAATACTATCACTATTCCTGATGTTACTATTAGCCTGTTTAATTTTTTACAAGCAAAAGCCGCCGCTCCGTAAGTAGTAATAAAGGGGCTATGCCCCTTGCTGTATTCCGATATGAGATTATACTATTGCCACATATAACTTAAAACTATTTAAGAGACTTATACTACAATATAGTAGCTTTTTTTAGCCTTGAAATCTTCCTTCCTTATTAAGAAATGTTTTCAATATCCAATTTAAAGCCTATAAAAAAAACGCGCATTTAATTCGTATTTGATGTACCCTTGAGTTATAGAAATCTACTAAGATGATTTAGTTATAGCCATTGAAGTAAAGATGTATAGGCCTATGTCAGAAAAACTTCCAGTAAAACACCTCAAACTTTATAAGCTAGGAGAAATTCCTCGCTCTGAATTCATTGACATCCCAACTAATAATACAGACCTGTTAGACCAAGAAAAACGCGGTTTTTTCTTTAAGTTATTGCGAACCCCCAAACCTCAAAGAAAATTTGAACCTAAAATTTCAAAAAAAGCAAAACACTTAATAAAGCTAAATGCTGCAGTTTGGCTTCACTTTGTTACACCGCCCAAACAAAAAGTTGCATTTATGCTTGTTTATAAAGATTTGATAGATAAGTTTGGTGTAATTGTTGAAGAAGTGGGCCCTACACACAAGACGTCAATAATGTTATCAAACAAAGTAGAAATAGAGTATACAGGAGAGATTGAGTTTCTAAGGGCTTATTGTACGGGAATCAGTTCAGGAGAAATAGTAACTGCTGAAGGACTGAATATAAAAAGAATGACGTCTACAGAGGATATCGCCATAGAAAAACTGGCATAATTTCTCTTCAATTCAGTACATACTGTCACCAAAAGAAAGTGATAAAACTAATGGTAACAATTTATATAAAAAATTTCATTATAAACTAAAGAATAACTTTAAGGTTGCAGGGTGTGAATTCAATAAAAAATCCAAATACTGGTTTACTCCTTCCGAAGCCTGCTCTTTCGAGTCATAGGGACCCAAAGTTTTACCTTCTCTTGTTTTAAAAAACCAGCCATTTTTTCCTTTAAAACACCTATCATCACGTTTAGCTAAATATGCTTGATCTTTATCAAGGTCATCTTTTCGAAAAAAAGCCATAATGTCACCTCAAAACTTTATAAGATAACTACCAGCCAAACTAATTGAAGCTTCTTATAATAGGCAATATTTATACCACTAACCAATTACCTATTATCGCTTCACATTAAGTAATTTTTATCCTCATGGACTGTAAATTATATTGTCACATAACTAAAGTAAGCTTGATTGATTTTACTATCTAAAGAACTTACTAGCTTTTCACCTCAACCAACAAAATATCTATTTTTTGGGCACTTTCAAACTAAACGCGGGTTTTTCAATTAAACTAAAGCATTTCCATTAAATTACTATTCTGATGATTAACACTACCCGCCTGCTGTATCAGGCTATGTTTATTAGTTGGTCCAGCAGGCGTATGGCCATGGGTGGATAAGTCTAAAAAAGCCTGCTCAACCACTGTCATAAATTCCGACAGCAGTTGCAACACATTGTCACTTTCATTCCCCAACCAGACTTTGCCGCCGTCTTTGACTTGGGCGATTTGCTTCAGTTTGGCCAGGCTGTGTTTAATCCCGTTGATATGCTCTTGCATATCGTTACCTACGACAGTATGACTATCATTGCCTGTAGCTACCTTTAAATTATCAATAGCGGCTAATTCA
Organism: Spartinivicinus ruber; assembly: GCF_011009015.1. Classification (NCBI taxonomy): domain Bacteria; kingdom Pseudomonadati; phylum Pseudomonadota; class Gammaproteobacteria; order Oceanospirillales; family Zooshikellaceae; genus Spartinivicinus; species Spartinivicinus ruber. Next base: position 1,259,812 of record NZ_CP048878.1, on the reverse strand, counting down.
GCTGTACCACCGGAATGGAGTTTAAGAGCTCCCATTGCCTCAATGGCTTTGGTGCCGCCAATCGTTTCAGTGCTGTGCTCGGTAACCTTATTGATGTACGACTCTTGATCATATTGCTTCGCCGCTTTACTCCCGACCAACAATCGATTGGCGAAGCAATTCTTTTTTCATCTGCCTAACATTCCCTTAATTGCTGCCATGGCATCTGTTTTATTGTTTAAGTGGTTTAAGCCTGCTTGTTGAATGGATTGTTGTTGCTGTTGATCGTGGTAAGCCTTGTTTCGCTCAGCAATGGTTTGTTGTACTTGGCCAGGTAACGCTTTGGGTATATCACTGATTGGCTCACCCTTGAGTATTTTCTTGGTGATAATGTCGTAGTTTCTCGTGAAGACAGGCAGTATGTGTTTTTCTGCCATTGACTTTAATTCAAAGAAACCGGTTTGTTTTGCTGCTTCGTATACAGCTTGGTGTGACCATTTGGCTTTGCCAGGGTTAAGCTCATGGGCGTGTTTGCATGCTTCAAGGTAAGCCGTTTCTGGCTCAGGTAATCCCAAATCTTCAGGTTGAGGTGTACACCATTTGATGAACGTGCCAGGAGCAGGAAAATATTTATCATCAATTGACCTGGCTTTGAACAAATCAGAAGTATTGAAAATGACTGTAAAAAATCAGGAATGCCACCCCCTCAAGATTTTCAAGGTGTTTTCTATGTGCACTATTTAGGAGCTGTTTAATTATGTTGACTGTTATGCGTCGTGTCGGTGAATCCCTGAAGGTTGGGGATTACCGGCTGGTATTGCGAGCAAGGAGTGTTGGAGGAGTAACGCTCACTACTTTACATCGGGGGAAAGTGAGTATTAAGGATATTGAGTTTGGCCATCCCCTAAAGCTGAATCATGAGATAACTGTTTACCCCTATCCTACTAATAGGGAGAGTTTATCTAAATCAACGAAGCAGGCAAAGCTAAGTGTTAGCGCACCTAAGCATGTAATTATACTGCGTGACGAGCTTGAAACAGACTTCTGTAGAAGTAATAAAGCCAAACAACCCTTTATTGGGGTAATGAGTTAAGGAGAGTGTCGTGCTTAAGTGGATAAGAGCTACTAAATATCGGCAATTATTCAATGTAAGCGTTATTGAGTTTAACCAACGAAGAAACAAAGGAGAATGGTTAGAAGAACGAGAATATCGAAAAGCAGCTGATGGTAATTTTTGGGTAAATTTCGCTTACCTTTACGAACATACTGACCACGAAATACAGGGGCTAGATCAAGACATGTTACAGTGGGTTAAACTAAAAAAATATTATGAGTTATCAGGTGATACTGCAAATGCCTTCTACCATAAAAAAAGTAGGGGCATATGGAAAGAAGGTTGTGAATATCGGAAGGCAGCAGATGGTGTTATCTGGGTTAACCTCAAAGAAGTGAATAACTTTGCTGCAAAAAGTACTTATACATATAGATAAACCACCATGAGTGAAATTGACGAAATCATTAAAAACATCGAAGCTCCTGCTGGCCTAGAGCTTCGAGTACTTAAGTCTACCGTTAGCTGCAGGATTTATTTTTCTTACAAAGGAGTCAAATGCCGCGAAACGATTACATGCAGAAAAATATCTAAGTTAGAAACACCTACCCACAAGAAGCACTTTACTAATGATATCAAGAAAGACATTGTTTATGCCGACAGTAAACGTGGGTCAATAATTTACGAAATTCAGCGTCGAACATTTAAGTACTCCAACCACTTTCCTGATTCAAAACGATGCGCCCTGTTCGGTGAAACATACCATGACAGTGTTACTGTAGGAGACTTGCTGGAAGAGTACTTGCAAAAAGTTGATAAGCTTAAGGAGAAAAGCACGGCTCGAAATTACACAAAGTCTATTACAGGTCAACTGATGCCCTACTTCCGTGATACACCTGTTCAGGAGCTTAAGCCAAAACACATAAGGGAGTGGATGTATAATAAAAGCTTGTCTTGTAAGCGTAAAACCATTGTTAACAACCTAATTCCCCTTAAGCAGGTACTTAAGCAGGCTGTTGCAGATAAAGTCATACTGCGTAGCCCTCTTGACGACATTGATATTGACCAGGAGATTGTCAAGGAAGCCAAAGAAAGTGAGTATGAATGCGATCCATTCAACATCAAGGAAATTGAGCAAATCTTATCTCATATGGATGGCCAGGTTAGAAATATTTTTACAACAGCTTTCTTCACTGGCATGCGTACTAGCGAACTGATCGGACTTACTTGGGAAAAAGTAAACTTTAGAGAAGGCTATATCCTCGTAGACCAGGCTAACTATACGCTTAACAAAGATGCCTATGTATTCCACCACCCCACCCAAAATAAGCCATGGGCAAATGATAAACAACTAAGGATGACAGGTTGGATGCCAGCCATGAAAAGGTCAGGTGTACGATATAACCCTTACCAAACAAGGCATAGCTTTGCCTGTCTGATGATTGCTCAAAATGAAAACCTATTCTGGCTTGCAGGGCAATTAGGCCATAAAGGAATAGAAATGCTTAACAGACATTATGGCGCGTTTATTGAGCAAAGCGGGGAAAGATACCAGCCGAAACAGGGATTCGCTGATGTTTCGGCCAAACTATTCTAGTTGCTTGTTTTTTAACTTGTCTAATACTAAAAGATAAAACCCAGCTAAAATAAGTTGGAGCAAAATGATGTTGTTTTAAACTTCAGGCAATACGGTGGCTAGGAAGACTTATAAGTGTTTGTGGTGAGGTATCTTTGATAAAGTAACCTTCTATTCATTTTAATGCAATGTATCATTTGCAATTTTGTGCCAAGTTCCATCAGTTTTCATTTTGCGCAATGCCTTGGCTAGAAGATTTACTATTGCTTTGTGTTTATTGTGCACATAAAGAAACATTGGCTTAATGGCGAGCGGTGGTTTACTTTCAGCAAGTAATTTGAAATGATGATGTTTAATAATATACCTACCGGCATAACGCTCATATAATGCAATATCAACCCTTCCATAGTTAGCCATTTGCATTAATTGTTTAGGAGAAGATACTTTAGTAATTTCAGCGCTAGGAGGGACATTATTTTCATAAATTTTCCAACCAATAATCATTCCGACCTTTACTGATTTGAGTGAACCCCATTTCATGTCAGTAATAACAGGTTGCCGCATAAAACCTACAAAGTGATAGTCAATTACTGACTCAGGAACTTGTATCAGGTTTTGATACTTTTTCTGTAGTCCTGCTATTCGTGGGATTTCACCATCACTCACCCCATCATTTGCCATATGCAAAGCTCTTTCCGCTGGCAACCTGATCAACTCAACTTTAATGTCTAACCGGTTAAATAACTCTTTGAGCAAATAATCAAAAAAACCTTTTTGATCTTCAGTTGAAAATGGTGGTTTAATTGAAGTGTTAACCTTAAATAAACTAGCCCCGTTAATAGGATTAGAAAACGCTATAAGAGTCAAACATAAGCCAACTATTAGATGTAGACTCCATGAGATTCAACCTAAACAATTTAACACTGAAAACAGCTATTATTCTGTTTTGAGTGTATTTAATGAAGATAGAAGCTATGTGGAGTAAAGGGAAAATAAAGACCATTTTTTTAATATAATCATGTGCCCACAACCTTATATGCCACGAACAAATGATAAACAACCAAAGATGCCAGCCATTAAAAGGTCAGGTGTGCGATATAGAAACCCGTACCAAACAAGACATAACTTTGCCTGTCTTATGATTGATCAAAATGAAAACCTATTCTGGCTTAGGCCATAAAGGAATAGAAATGCTTAACAGACATTATGGCGCGTTTATTGAGCAAAGCGGAGAAAGATACCAGCGGAAACAGGGATTCGCAGATGTTTCGGCCAAACTATTTTAGTTGCTTGTTTTTTAACTTGTCTAATACTAAAAGATAAGCCCAGCTAAAGTTAGCTGGGTTTATAAACTATTTTTAAGATTGTCTACCATCAATCATTTGGTTGATCTTACATTGTAGATAAATAACACCAAATAAAAAGGTTAATCCTCCACCTATCCAAAATTCGCTATCTTTAGAAACATTTTCAATAATATGCAGTCTATCTCTAATCGCATATATCCAAATAAATGTACTAATTATTGAGCCTATACCAATTAGGTTTTCTAGCATGATTAAGCCGTTGTTAGTACTTTCCACAAAAACCATCATATAAATAGTCATTAGGTAGTCAATTATACATATCGAAATAGCTGTATTTGTTAGCTCAGTTGAAATTTTTTTATTACTACAAACAGTATTGATTACTTTTGTCCTTGTATACAACCAAACATAGACGTAAATACCACATGTAAAAATTGCTAATAAAAATACTGCCCATGCACTGAGTCTTGGTAACTGCAATATTCCATTATCTTTTGAGGAGTCAGCTTCTAGATTGGTATTAGGAACTGAATAAGGACTTTGATCAACACTCATATAGAACTCCAGGTTATATACTAGCCGATTGAAATAAGAAATCGTGCTTAGCAAGCTAGAGGAGATACTAACAGCCACCCGAAGTTTAATCAACGCGATACAAAAGTCTAATTGACTGATTTTATTACATTTTTTCCAAGAATCTGACTACACAGATAGAACAAAAATCAACGCTGCACTATATCAAAAATTATAAGAGATAATGTTGTCAAAGCATGGTAGTATCAGCACTTGACTAAGTTCATTAGTAAGTCCTGTCTTGATAGAAGCTTAGCGAACCTATCCGCTACTTTCTCTTTCCTGAAATTTCAGAACTGTAAATCTTTGCTGTTTCCATGAACCTGTCAATCCTTGTTCTCTATCAAGCAGTTTGTGTGGTTGGCTGCTGGTAGAGTGATTCCTATCAACACACATTATATAGAGAAGCATTCATGAAAATGTACGTTGGCAACCTGTCATACAATGTCACAGCCGAAGATTTAAAAGAAACCTTTTCCGCTTATGGTACCGTAGCAGATGTAACGCTGATTACTGACCGGGATTCTGGCCAGTCTAAAGGCTTTGGCTTTGTCGAAATGGAGAATAACTCAGAAGCGGACGCCGCCATCAAAGGCTTGAATGGTAGTAACTTGCAAGGCCGGGATATGAAAGTGAATCAGGCTCAACCAAAATCTAACAGCCGCCCACAGCGTAGACCTAGGTATTAGTACTTAGATCTTTGAATTTAATTTGGTGAGGAAGCACTTTTTATCTCACCAAATTGGCCAGATGTTGATTCATCTTTTACACTGATTAGAATAGTTTGAACCTGCTAAAAATTTAAATGAAATCAATACTCTAGGCAGGTCTAAATGTGTAAAGTAGGAGGAATTACCTTCCCCATTTTTCACCCTAATGTTACAGTAGACTATAAATAGCTTTATAGAATAAATATTTACGCTTTTATGACATCAACTTCAATTCCCGCCGCCTCCACCACTTCCACTCACCTTAAATTTACTAAAATCCCTTTAAAATCAACCACTTAGAACATTACCTGAAAACCTTACAGGGTGAGGTTTTGTCTAGAAGTGGGTACCAAATTCACACGAAATTCACACGAGAAATTTCTCTCTAATACCAATCGTGGTAAATAATCTGTAAAATACCTGGTCACAGTATTTCACTTAATTTGACTAGGAATTTAATAATGGCAAGGATTGCTTCTATTCCAGATGAATTGTATGACTACGACTTTGATGCCTTACTGAACAGAGAGCCACATCCAAGAACACGGCTTCGCTTATTAGCGATGGCTCATTTACAAGCAGGTTGGTCTCAAACTGAAATAGCACGAGCATTAAGGAAATCAAACAATACCATTCAGGACTGGCTCAACCGTTTTAGACGAGATGGCCTTGAAGGACTTTATGAACAACCCGGTAGAGGAAAAAAACCGTTTCTTTGTCCTTCACAATATAATGAATTTAAAGCAGCGGTTATTACCTTACAAAACCATCGTCAAGGCGGTAGAGTTCAGGGTAAAGACATACAACAGTTGCTGCTGGAACAATTTAATATAGACTACAGCTTAAGTAGTATTTATGAGGTATTGCATAAAGCAGGACTTTCTTGGATTACATCAAGATCTAAACATCCTAATCATAGCCCAGATAAACAGCAAGCATTTAAAAAAACTTTGAAAAAGAGGCCTTAAAAGTACTTCCCTCATGCGTTTCTCCAGATAAAGTTGATATTTGGTTTCAAGATGAAGCCAGAGTGGGTCAGCAAAATACCTGTACGCGTATTTGGGCAGAGAAAGGTACGCGTCCACGAGTGGTAAAGCAACAACAGTTTGAGTCAGCTTATCTCTTTGGCGCTGTGTGTCCTGCTAAAGATAGAGGAGTGGCTCTTGTATTACCTATTGCTAACACAGAAGCAATGAGGTTGCACTTAACAGAAATTTCAAAAGCCATTTCTAAGGGAAGACACGGACTGGTTATCGTTGATCAAGCGGCATGGCATACGACTCATCGCCTAGAAATACCTGCGAATATCACGCTATTAAATTTACCACCCGTTTCCCCAGAGCTTAACCCGGTAGAGCGGATATGGGAAAAACTGAGAGAAGATTCACTGGCAAATCGTTGTTTTAAAAATTTCAATGATATTGTTGAGTCTTGTTGTGAGGCATGGAATGTATTTGTGAATAAGAAAAATAACATTAAAAGCTTGTGCTCCAGATGTTGGGCTGTTTTAACAAGCTAATAAACAGGATTGGTATAATTGCATTATGACAATCACAGTAAAAACTTTTCTTAGCTTTTTAATTTTAGTCTTATCAAAATTTTCTTTTGCCAACGGTAAAGAGGAGTTATCTCCAGAACAAGAAAAGTATGTTGCTTGGGCAAAAAATATTTGGGAATCTCTTAACAGACAAACAGGTAAAGTTAAATTACCTGGTGCCTCAGCCACTTTAAATGTACCAGAGGACTTTTATTATCTGAATCCCCAGGATGCAGAAAAAGTTTTAGTCGAAGTTTGGGGCAACCCCCCTGGCCAAACCACATTGGGCATGCTACTCCCTGCTGATATAACTCCTTTTGATAGTGGCTCTTGGGCAGTGACTATTGAGTATGAAGAAGATGGCTATGTGTCAGATGAAGATGCCGATGATATTGATTACACTAAGCTGCTTCAGCAAATGAAGCAGGATACCCGGGCAGCCAGTGAAGAACGAGCTAAGCAAGGTTATGAGTCCATCGAGTTAATTGGTTGGGCTGCAAATCCCTACTATGATAAAACATCTCATAAACTCCATTGGGCAAAGGAAATTAAGTTTGGTGATGGTCAAGATGGCAATACACTTAACTACAATATTCGTGTGCTAGGTAGAAAAGGCGTATTAGTACTGAATTTTATCGCCGGCATGGAACAGAAACCTTTGATTGAGTCCAAATTAGATTCTGTATTAGCCCTAGCAGAATTTGATCAAGATGCCAAGTATAGTGACTTTAATCCTGATATTGATAAAGTTGCTGCGTATGGCTTAGGTGCCTTAGTTGCTGGAAAGGTTTTAGCTAAAACTGGTTTGCTTGCTGCAGTTTTATTATTCCTTAAAAAGTTTGGTGTTTTTATCCTGCTAGGTATTGGTACTTTATTTAAGTCTGTTTTTTCACGAAAAAATCCCTAGTATAAGGCGGGATTTAAAAAACAGTGCTCTATTCATTGGTAGTAGAGCACTGTTTTTGATTATTTAAACAAAACAAGCTCAACTATACATTTTAATGGGAGCCTCTAAAAATTTAAAAATAATCCAAGTTTTTTATATGATAGCTTAAATTTTCCTAATTATCATCATACCTAAGCTATATTTAGTAGCTTACCTGGTAGTGGAGGTGTTCTCAGTGCTACAAATGCTAGCCTAGGAATAAATTCTACTAAGCTAAATCTTCGATTAAATCGATACTGAAATTCAGCAAGATAACGTTGTGCATATTTAGCGCGAATAGCATGATAAGTACTACGTAAAGCACTTTTTAAGTTTCCAAGGATGGTGTTAACCCAATAAAATTCAGGTTCCTCTACTGATGCACGACCACCACCGCATACAATTTTATCATGAAGACAACCTGCTTCTATGACACCATTAAAACAGGCCAGTCCATCGGAGATTACGGTACTGCCCTTGGCCAAATTCTGCCTACTCCAAGCCGTTATCTCTTCTTTATTAAACCCTTTTAAAATGCTCAGTTTAATTCGTGTCGGTTGACCTTGTTTTGTTGTTTCTACGGCTGCTACAAAAGGTATTTTCCCATCTGCTCCCTACCTCTTTTGCAACCTGTACGCTCACCACCAAGATAGGCATCATCAATTTCAATAAAACCCGACAATTGCTTGGTGCCTTCTCTTTCTTGCATCACTTTCATGAGCTTATGTTTCATTCTCCAGGCAGCTTGATAGGAAATACCTAAATGGCGATGTAATTCTATGGCTGATATACCTTTTTTGTCTTGGGAGATCAAATACATCCCTTGGAACCAAGTCTTTAATGGTAATTTGGTTGATTCAAAGATAGTACCTGCAGTTACAGATGTTTGCTGGTGACATTTATAGCACTGCTGAAGCTTTCTAGTAGTGAGTTGACAGCATTTGTCGTATCCACAATTGGGGCACTGAAAACCTTCTGGCCATCGCAATTTGTATAAGGTATTAAAGCATTGTTCTTCTGTACCATATTGTTTGAGAAACTCGTTTAAACTCAGGCCTTTTTGAAATTGAACTTTGTTGATAGCCATTATTTATACCTTCTCAATTAAGTTTCCATGCTGTTCAAATATACAGCAGTTAATGGCTTAGGTATAGTGATAATTAGGTAAAGTTAAACAACATCATTTCTTTGTTGCTGTACAATTTTAGCTAATTGATCCTCAAACTTTTCTCCTTTACTAAGTATTTTAGCTTGCTTCCCAACGAACAGTTCTAGCAAAGCCTCATAGGAATACTCAATAACTTTAATACCGACTTGATTTACAAAAATATATCTTCCAGACGAGCTGATACACACGGCTAACTTACAACGAGTCAAAATGCCATCATTATTAGGTATTTCAAGCCAAGAACCTATAGACAACTGGTCTAATAATGACTCCGCCAATTCCTGAGATTTTTTCTGTTGTAATTTTTTCTCTTTCGCTAATGCCTCAGCTTCTTTTATCGCTTTTATGGCAGCAGCTTTTTTGATTTGTTCCTCTGCTTCAATTCTTTCCTTCCTTTCACGTTCAAGCCGAGCATTTATCTCATTTTGCTTATTTTTTTCCTGCTTAGCCCTTTCAAGGTTACTTTCATAATAATTAATCAAATCATCTACTGTTTGCACAAAAGATAAGTTAAATGGCGGAGCAACTGACAATGGCTTAGCTATTTTTGATGTTATACAGATAACAAAGTCATCAAAACTCTTTTGCATGACTTTATGCCCATAACGATTTACAAATAAAAGTTGCTCTGTATCCAACATTTTTAATGCTAATTTACAGCGAATAGTTTCATCGTCTGTGATTGAAAACAAAAACCAGTCATTCTCCTTAAACGATATTGCTTTTTGACTTAATGATTTACTGACAGTTGTCTTAATATTTTCAACCTCACCAGGTACTGTTAGCTCTTTAACTTCAATACAAGTAATTTCTATTCCTTTTAACCTCTGCATTAAATACATTTCAAGAGTATCAATAAACTCCTGATATTCATCCATAGAACAAGTATTAGGGATTGTTGGTAAGCTTATGTCTTGAAGTATAAGAATTATATCATCATAGAGCTGATTTTGTAGCTCTTGTTGAGGTTGAAAAACATGAGGTAATTTTTTGAGTATAGATACCCACTTATTCCAAGTTATCGATTTTTCTCCCTGATTGATCAGTATATACTGAAATTCATTTTTCCAAATATTATGTATAAATTCTGCAATATCTTCAGGAAGCATTTGTTGAGCAAGATTTTCATTAATAATATTGATAACTTTTTTTTGAGCATGAGCAATTATTGCTAAACCAGCTTCGGCTTTGCAAGTTCTCATCTCAATATTTTTAGCTCGCTTTATTTCATCAGATAGATATAGAAAAAAATCTTGTTGATATTTAGCAAGAGTATCTAGATAAGCAGTAATTCCAGCTGTATTCTGAGGAATAATAGCTGTTATGGCCGAAATGATCTTTTTAAGTTGTTCGGGAAACGAGCTAGAAATTTTACCCTGTTGAGGATACCAAGTAGTACCTTGACTAAATATATTATCTACCAGACACCGCATAGGGTGATTCCTATTACAGTACAAGGTATCATCAACAAGAGCCGTAATAAGAAATGGTAAGTGTAAAGACAAAATTATATTAGTCAGGGCTTTATCAAAACAGGTTTGATTGACGATATGTAGAAACAGTCTTTCTGCCAATATTAGCCTTATTTTAAGTTCAGATGTTATACCGGATTTTTTTAAGTACAGTGACTTATCAATCATTACCTGTAACTCTATTCCATCACTAGGGGCATCTAATGTTAGTTCAGAAAGTATCGGCAATAAAATATCGAAAGAGGAAATAGGATCAAGGGTGTTAGGTAAAGGTAACTCACTACTACTGATGATACTCAACAAGTTAAGCAGTTGATTGATATCACCCTTCAGTATTTTGTTAGCGTTTACATCAATTTGCGACATACAATTGTATAGAATAAATTAAAAACTCAATTATCATCTTTACTCCTAATAGTTTCACTAAAAAACCATCAGATTACTGTAATTATAAATTACAACGCTCAGCTATTATCTCCTTCCATTTCTGAATATCGGTTCCATCAGATTCGAATATCTCCAAACCAATTGAATACTCATTTCCACTTTCAAGCTTTTTTGACCACTTAACTTCAGTGACCAATTGCAAACGACAGCTTGGTGACTCCAGTTGTACACAAGTAGGGTAAATGCTACCAATTACTAAGTCTTCGCTACTGGTGATTCTCATCCCATTAGCGGAAATATCGAGGCTATTACTAATAATAATTCTGGAGGGTTCAGTATTGTCTACAGAAGCGGCTGAGGTTTGAATATAGACTACCTCATGAGCGGTGAGTCTATATTCCTGGCGTTTATCTGGATGTTGTACCATGATAGTGTATTATAGATTCCATGAAGTTATCTCGCAAAGTACCACTTACTTCCAGCTGCTGAAGGGCTTCTTTTTAACCACTCATTCATTGAAATAGATTTGTAATATTTTTCGCACTCAATTCGCACTCAGTATATTTTTGGAAATTTTATCATTAAAATCAATTAGTTAAGTGCCTTATACAAACATTCAATTCCTGCGATAAACAAAGCGGACTGCGCTACCGTAATCCATACCAAACTAGGCATATCTACGCCTGTCTTCTTATAGCGAGAAATGAAAACCTATTCTGGATAGCAAGCCAAATGGGACACCAAGGCATTGAGATGATTAACAGGCATTATGGAATGTTTATTGAGGAGGCCGGAGATGATAATAAATATCATCCAAACTATGAATGGTAACCTTAACAAAGTTGACTATATTCAAGTATAAATTAATGAAATATAACTTATTTTAATTGAGACATTTCTTCTTCAGACTCATGAAGAAAATCTTCTTCATTTTTTAAGTTATTTATCCAACCAAGACCATTTTTTGCTTCTAGGGTATAAGACTCTATGCCAGGAGAAAAGTTGGCAGAAACATAACTGCCATCATCTGAGATAGTCATGCTGAATCGATTGATTTGCCCTTTTTGTAAACCATCAAAGGTACCTGTGATACGCTTTATACCTTCAAACTCAGTAATTGAGCTAATTTTACCTGTATATTTTTGTCCAGCATCAATAAATGAAATATGAAAGGCATGCCCTACTTCAAATTGATTTAATGCTTGCGTTTCAAAACGAATGAAGCTTCGGCCATCATGAAGTTGCCGGTCACTGAGATAATCAAACTCTTTTTTTACAGATTCTATTTCGGCAGGTTGAGTTAATACTGGAACAACAGTGGTGGTTGCAATTGAGGTGGGCGAACTCTTTGCTGCATTACTAGCAGGTAGATTTGTTAAAACTGAAGGAGTTGACTCATTGTTTTTAAAAATAGCTGGAGGGAGCTCGCTATTAGTACTGCTATTACGATCAGGAGTTTGAGTGATTGAGAGGCCTAAAAAGGCCCCTATCACTATAGCTATTGAAACAACTAGAACTCCTGCCAGCTTTTCTTTACTCATTGAGCTATCAACCTTTAACGGTATGAAGCTACCTTTGATGAAAACTCATTCATTGCTCTTACTGCATCTATCTGTCCCTCGATACCCATAGGGATACCGTGGGCTTCTGAGAAGCGCTTCGGCGTGGCATAGAAAGGAGTTGCATTACCACCCATCACACTTTTAACTACATTATAACCTACAGCATAGTTGCCATTTGTATCACCATGATTAACCCCATGGTGAAGACTCATATTGTGTCCAAACTCATGGCGCATTACAGTCGTGCCACAATTTATTGAGCCTGTTCCAACCATATTGTATGAGCTAGCTCCGACCCAAGCTAATCCACAACCATCTTCGGTTCCCTCATAATATATGGCATCTGCTTTTAGCTCGTTTCTCCAAGACTGTACCAGCTTGTCGTTACGCAGCTCACTTAGGGGATCACCTAGTTTTTGCCAATTGCTCTTAGCTTGTACTTTCTTAAGGCCAACCATTCTCAAGCGAAAATTTGCACCAGAGTTTTCAAGAGCTTCATTAGTTAAGCTGAAACTTTCAAACATTCTAGCCCTTGCAGCACTCTCCCCTAGCTTTGAAGCTACCTTGTCGCTATAGAGCATCAATATATCAATCACTAGGGTTTCTTGTTGCCACAAGCCGTTTTCATCAACCTTAAATGAAACCGTCTGCCCATTTTCAATGTTCACTGTATTATCATTGTTATTATTTATCCCATGAACATTAAAAGACCATTCAGCATCAGTTTTAACCGTTACACGAGTATTTTTAGGTGAAGGGTATGGTAAATATAAATCACGAACCCAGTTACCTTTACTAAACTCAATGATTGAGTTTGGTCTAACTAATTGGGGTACTCGGCCATTGACCAATTCTTTAGCCTGATAAACCTTAACTGGGCTTTTAGTTACTTCCCATTGCTCATTTTCAGCAATGTAAGTTAATTCGTATTCATCCCCTGTATTTAATTTCAAGGACTGGTAATTATTAATATTTGCCCCATCAATAGTCGCCGTCCATGTAGCATTTGATTGCAAAACTACCTTGTCTCTATTGCCTGCAACAGTTGGAAGATGAAGAGTACGTACCCAGTTGCCATCATAAAATTTTACTTTTGTACGTGGAGAAGTTGGTGAAGACATGTGGCTAGTTGCATCTTTAGCCGTTAAAGAACGCACTGGCGCTTTTTCTAATAACCATTTCTGAAAGCTTTTATCAAACTTGAATACGTATTCGTCGCCCGTTTTTAGGAGAGTCGTACTTTTATATAGTTGATTAGATGAGTTTATTTGAGCACTCCATGTGGCATTTGACCTAACAACCACATAATCACCATCAGAAGCCTGGCTTGGTAATGTTATCTTACGCGCCCAGTTACCATCTGATAAATTATAGAAAGTTACTTTAGTTGGATTATTTGGGATAACGGCTCCACTGTCATTTGGAGTTAAGTAGCTTATATTGTTTCCCTTAATTACCCAGGAGTTTTTATTATTGCTATAAGTAAATGAATAACTATCATTTCTTGAAATAACAATCTCTTTTAATGGGATGCCTACAGAGCCTGTATCTAAATAAGATTTGAATCCAGCGTTAGAGCTTATGGCAACTTGAGAGCCATTAGCTGGAGTCATTGGTAAGGTTATATTTTTAGTCCAGTTACCATCATAAAGTTTAAAGGTGATTTTATCATAGCCAGATGGCAAAACCCCTCCACCGTTGCTATTAGGTGTAAGGCTGACTTCATTAGCATAAGCAAGGTTTAGGGTTGCAGAAGTACATACTAAGACCCCTAAAAAATACTTAAGACTCTTCTTTGCCATGTAGACTCTCCTTAAACTCAACGCGCACAATTAAAAGTGATCAGATATTAATCACTTAAAGATCTTTAAGCGTGATCGAGTTCACATACAGATTAAAATTTGATCTGATCAAGTTTTAATCTGAGATAGTCTTCACAAAGATGGTTAAAAATTGATCACGAATGCCATACAAACACATATAGGGAAAGAAGAGATTAAGTCATGCAACTATGTACAGCTATGTACAGGACAAAAGAGTGAATAGTTGATAAAAATCAATCGGCTAGAGGCAAATTGATTAGGTGTAACCTACTGATTATGGTCAGATTGGCAATTCCAACAGATATCAAACGACCCCTCATTCATTTCACCACACCTCTCACACATCCATCTAGACTCAGAGGTCCCATCAAACGACCCCTCGATTAACTTAAGTGCTTTATCATAATCACGATCATCGACTACCCATAATTCCAACCAAGTCTCCATCGGTGGCAAACTACCGGCTGAGCTCCCTAAAAACTCATTTTTCAACTGAACATCAATACTATTATTTTCTAAAATGTTTTTTGCATTTTCGACCAAGAAGCGATTTTCATTGGTATAAACAAGTTTCATCATTATCATCCAGAGATTTTTACACGGATAAAGATTTTGTCCTCAAGCTAGTCTTTGTTAACACTAATTAGCCTATCAGCATATTATGCCAATTACATTCATGCCCAGCAATATAGAGGAAAGCATTAATAATTTGTAAGTTCGTTGTATTGTTACAATACCTCGTTGCCGAGGTGGTAAGTGCTCAATAAGCTATGTACAGGACAAAACATTTAAACAGCACTGAAACTGCTCTATTTTAGTTCTTCCTTCAACTAATAGCCGGTGTAAGTAGTCGATTCCGATACGAAATAGGCTTTTGGACTTCCGGCCATGCTTTTTTAACTTGATAGGCTTAAGTGTATTTTGCCAAATGCCTAATGTGAAGCACCAGCCAAATGCTAATGCCAATACAAAAAATAGCTTATCTAGTCGCTCATAATGCTTTAGGTGAGTCGCTTCTAAATTGAACCCTCAGCTTTTTAAGCAGCCAAATAACGTTTCAATCGACCACCTTATGGAGTAGCGCTCGATAGCTGTTTTTGGCTGATCGTTGTAGCAACGATAACTCGCCCTTGCTTACCCATCATACAGGATAAATAAACAGGAATTCCCCAAATCTCTCGCTGTTTGTTTAAGCTCATCCGTTCACCTTGTTGCAAACCAAACATTCGACTAACAGGAAATTGTTGATTTCGGTGTTTATTCCACACCTGAGTATTGTTGGGAATTCTCACACAAAATGGAATTTCCTCATCAACCAAAAACTGCAGCCAGTCCTTACCTTTGAATTCTCTATCAGCTGTTAAATAGGCTATTTTTTTTAGTATCAAATACATACAAAAAGCGATTGATTAAAGCTTTTCGCTCGTCTGTATTGGAATTTCCTTTTTTTGGTAATAATACCCAAAATAAAGGGATTGCTAGTCCTTTGTGCGCAACGGCAAGCACCATAAAGTTAATTTTCAATGAACCGAATTGCCAATTAGTCCGGTCCAAACAAAGTACCCAAGCATCCTCAGGGCAAAACCACTTAGCTAACACTCGAGCACATTGATCATAGTCCAGCGTAAACTCTCTTAAAAATCGCTGAAGCCGTTTATAATTGGATGCAGGTAAGGCCGTTCCATAAAAAACGTGTGCTACTTGAGTCAGGTTCGTCGAGCGAACTTTCAGCAATGCAATTATAAATTGAGCAAGTAGTACTACTCGGGCTTGATGCCAGCCAAAAACCCCTTTACGCTCTTTGGCCAGTGAGTTGATCTCTCTCATTTGTTGTACAATTCTTGATGGTTTGGTGACCTGAATTGTAATGACAAGGAGGGATCAACTCACCTCTAACCGATTGATTTATCTCAGTAAAATGCTATTTTGTCCTGTACTTAGGTTCATTTCAACAAAACCAAAGCCCACACCTGATAGAAAAAACCAATAAACATACATTATCTATGAGAGATTAATAATAATGATGTTACATAAACAACTTTTCTGGCTAGATCTAGCAACAATACTTGAAACTCCCCCACTGCAGACAACTATAATACAAGTGAATATCCGATAAATAGATATAAGATGTCTTCTTTGACAAAAGGGAAATCACAGGTTGATTCCAAGCTGTATTATTTGCTCACCCCTTATTTTTTATGACCATGCTTATTGTAATAGCTCGCTACTCCTCACCAGTAGCAATGCATGAAGCTTAGAATTATAAAATAAATAGCCTAACTTTTTTGATAAAATCGCTTGTTATTACTATTATTTAAAATACTAGTTGATATCAAAAACTATGTTGTTATGAGTTATTCTGATTATCATCCATGAAAAAAATAGCTGTTGTCATTCCTGCATTTCGTGCATCTAAGACCATCAATAAAGTGATTAAATCCATCCCTGATTATGTTGATAAGATTTACATTGTTGATGACGGCTGCCCTGATAATACAGGCCAATTTGTTGAATCCCAGCAGAAAAATGATCGACTTGTAGTTATTTATAATAGTACCAACCTTGGAGTAGGAGGTGCAGTAGTTACTGGATACCTCAAAGCTTATGAACAAGGCTGTGACATTGCTGTAAAAGTTGATGCAGATGGACAAATGGACTGTAATAAAATTAGAACTCTAATACAGCCTATTATTGAAGGTCTTGCAGACTATACCAAAGGTAACCGGTTTTTCGAATTGTCATACTTAAAAAGTATGCCCAAAATACGCTTGTTTGGCAATGCTACCCTATCTTTTTTTAATAAGTTATCCAGCGGATATTGGAATATAATGGATCCTACCAATGGGTTTACTGCAATACACCTTTCCTTACTAAATTACATAGATGTAAAAATTCTTGATAAACGATATTTTTTTGAAAGCGACCTACTATTTCGATTAGGGACAATCAAAGCTGTGGTTAGATATATCCCTATACCTGCTATCTATAATAATACAATAAGCTATCTTAGCATCAATAAAAGCATAATAGAATTTCTTATTAAACACCTGAGGAATACACTGAAAAGGGTTTTCTATAACTACTTCCTACGTGACTTCAACGTTGCGAGTATTCAACTTGTTGTCGGTCTCTTATCACTACTGTTTGGAACAATATATGGTGCTTTCAACTGGGTAGAAAGTATTACTACTGAAACCACACAACCCTTTGGGGTCATCATGATTGCCACTATGCCTATTTTTTTTGGAGTGCTACTGCTAATTAATGCTATCAACTGGGATATAAATCAAATACCCTCTCATCCGCTTCATCCCTACTTATCTATAAGTCCTAATGAATAGAAAATACATAATCACCGTCATAGGTGCGTTTGTGTTTATTATCGCTATGGTCACTCGGCTATCATTTGTTAGTACTATGACTCCTGCTGTTTCAATGGGATCTGATGCATATAAATATACTATGATAGCAATCAACCTCATTAACCGCTTTCAGTATCATTATGATCCAGCATCGGATAAGTCTATATCCTGGATTTATCCTGGCTACCCCTTATTTTTAACTGCAGTCATGTCTCTGAAACCTGTAAACAATAATTTTGTTGACAACATAAAGTATGTCCACAGCCTTCTTTGGGGAGGAATTTGTTTGCTGATTTATATCATCACCTTTCGAATCAGCAACTTAATATCAGCAGTTATTGCTGCAATGTTAACTGCATTATCACCCCATTTGGTCGTTATCAGCGGATATATCTTGACTGAAACTTGGTTCAGCTTTCTACTTATTTTAGTACTTTACCTATACGCTCTCTGGTTACGAAAGCACTCAATGACACTATTGATTTTAATGGGTTTAGTAGCAGCTGCAGCAACATTGACTCGGCCAGTTTTTATGCTAGCTCCCTTAATTTTATTTTTTATGATGGGATTTTTCAAAACAAATGAAGCACAGGTCGATCGAAGGAAACAACTTATACTACTAATTGTTTTTATCACAGCCTTAAGTCCTTGGTATATATGGAAGCATAATAGTCAGCAAGTCAAGGATCAAACTAGTCTTTTACGCGAAGCTTTTCATTATGGAAGCTATCCTAACTTAAGTTATGGAGCAGGGCCAAGAGTATCTCCTCGCCTCTCTGACTCGCAATATATGAAAGTGTCGGATGACTGGCAACAGGTTTTAATCCATGTTAAAAACAGAGCATTTAAGCAACCAATGGAGTTTATTCATTGGTACGTAGTTGATAAATTTATAACCTATTGGCAATGGGATATTATCCAAGGTCAAGGTGGGCCTTTCATTTATCAAGTAAATAACAGTATCTACGACTATAATCTATTCCACAAAAAAATATTGAAAATTTTTGAAGAAATGCATCCCTTACTTATTATATTAGCATTTATTTATGCCACACTCATTTTATACAGACAAGCTAAATTCAGACTAAAAGAAACTCCTTTAACTCTATTTATAGGAATCATCTTATTCTATTATTCAGCCGTTCATATAGTGCTCACACCACTCCCTCGTTATGCGCTACCTCTATATCCATTAATTTATATGATGGCAAGTTTAGCTTTAGTAAAACTAGGGACTACTTTGATAAATAAATTTAGCAAGCCATATGAAAAAGTTAACCCTTATTGAGCTTAATGAATTTAACACAGACCTACTTAAATTAGCGGTTGAAACTCACCAGTTAGTCACGCTATCTAAACTCCTACAAATGCAACATAGTCAATTATTCTGTAATGAAAAGGTTGAGCACTCAGGCCTTGACCCATGGGTACAATGGGTATCAATTCACACTGGAAAACCAGCCACACAACATGGTGTACTACGTTTAGGGGATGTTCCAGGAGTTAAGCATCGCCAACTATGGGAAATATTGAGCCAGAATGATGTTAGTAGTGGGGTTTGGGGGGCAATGAATAGTTCAAAAGGTGTTGCTGAAAACTGTCGTTTTTTTTACCAGACCCGTGGACATTTTCAGAACAAGCATTTCCTTCTCACTTGAATGGATTGCTTAACTTACCCAGATATTACTCTAAAAATTATCTCGACACAGCTTTATGGCCATTGATAAATAAATCAACCAACTATTTTATATATCAAATAACTCAAGCGTCACTTTTATCAATAGTCAATAAAATAATTCAGCTTATATACCTTATTTTTAAAAGCCGCTTACATAATTGGGGTTTATTTTTATTATTTGATTTAATATCAGTACTTAACTTCATTGGTTGGTGTAAAAAATCCAATACGGACTTTAACTTAATTTTTATTAATAGCCTAGCACATGTACAGCACCATTACTGGAGTCAAGACAGTTTGAATACAGGTCCACTCAAAATATGTTTACAGACTATAGACAAGATTCTATCACTGCTTTTTAATTTTTTTGACAAAGTCCCTCTGCTAGTTTGTAATGGATTAACCCAAGCTCAAGTACCCAGTAACTCGCGTAAAGTATTATATCGTCAAATTAACCCTGAGCAATTTTTGCGTAATATAGGTGTTTCATTCAAGAAAGTGGAACAACTAATGACCAACGATGCCCATATTTTTTTTTCATCTGTAGAGCAACGAGATCAAGCAGCCAATATTTTATCAACAGCAAAAGTAGGAAACCAACAATTATTTGAAGTTGATCCATCAACGGATAGTAACAAATTATTTTTTCAAGTTATTGTTTGGGATGAACTTGCTCATGATTCCATTCTCCTAATCAATAATAAGCAATATGCTTTCTTTGAACACTTTAAGCCAGTTGTCTCACGCACAGGTGCTCATATTCCTTATGGAGACATTTTTTATCGTGATTTTAACCTCCCAACTCATATGCCCAACTACGAGCTTTATCAACATATTACCGAGTATTTCTCCTAGCTACCTAACAAGTTGTACACTTTTTTGACTTTGAAGACTGATTACCTTATAAACTCCCCCCAATCATGATTAGGCTCATATGTTGTGGCTTAATAAATTTGTACACCTAACTGTATGGTATCATCCCACCATTGATAGAGGTACAAACATTGAAAAAGCCGAATTATTCAACAGAATTTAAAGTTGATTCAGCTAACCTGGTCATTTACCAAGGTTACAGTGCCAAAGAAGCCGCAGAAGCAGTGGGTGTCAGTGAGTCAGGCAAGCCTGATTGCAAAAGAGCTTGCTTTACGCGTGGATCAACCAACAGGCTGTCAGGGAAACAATGAGCAAAGATCAAAAACAAACAGAGGCTCAGAAGATCAAGGTTCTAGAGGCTGAGAATAAAAAGCTAAAATCTGAAAATGCCTTACTAAAAAAGGCGGCAGCATACTTCGCGAAAAACCAGATGTGAAGTATCCAATAAACAGAGCTGGTCTATAGCCTTACAGTGTAGGGTTTTTCGTGTTTCTCGGTCAGGCTATTATAAATGGAGCCATTCAGTTGCGTCACAAAGGATAAAGCTTAATGAGAAGCTGGATACTGATATTATCGAGTTATTTGAACACCATAAAGGTCGTTATGGGGCTCCTCGCATTACTCAAGCCCTAAAAGACAACGGAGAGCGTATAAATCACAAGCGGGTTGCAAAGCGAATGGTTGCACTAGGGCTTCGAGCTAAACAAGCGAGGAAGTTCAAGGTTACAACGGATAGCAAGCATTATTTACCGGTCGCTGAAAATAGCTTGCAACAAGATTTTAGTGCCAGTAAACCCAATGAAAAATGGGTAGGCGATATAACCTATGTGTGGACCACAACAGCTGGCTGTATTTAGCCATCGTGATAGATTTGTTTAGCCACCAAGTGATCGGTTGGTCAATGTCGAAACAGATTAATAAGGCGCTTGTCTGTGATGCACTGTTGATGGCCTTGTGGCCTAGAGGTATTCCGAAAGGGGTCATCGTACATACTGACAGAGGTAGTCAGTATTGCTCTAAAAAGTACCAGCAGCAGCTTACAGACAACAAACTTATCTGTAGTATGAGTGGCAAAGGCTGTTGTTACGATAATGCCGTTGCAAAAAGCTTTTTCCATAGCCTAAAAGTGGAGTGTGTTTACGATTATACTTTTAGTCATCGTGAACAGGCAAAAAAGATAATTTTTGAGTACATTGAAATTTATTATAATCAGCAAAGATTGCACTCATCTATTGGTTACAAAACACCAGTAGGATATGAGCAGCTATGCACCTAAATTCCTAATGACAAGTGTCTGCTAAATGGGGGGGGGAAGTTCGAAGAGATAGTTACAATCAGCATAAATTTTAACCTAACAGTAACTTTTCACCAAAAAGAAAACATTTTGTTATGGGTCTGTAATCACCTTAGAAAGATTATTTAATCAATGCTCTATCTACCCCAAGGCTGCTAAAATTTGTACTAATACTATTGTAATGATGTTCAGGAATATAGTATGGATTACTTGCTAACCAATAAGAGTTCAAAAATACTGTACGCTTGCTCGATTCCAATGGCTTTTATTTTTGCTTACTGGACACAAAAAGACTTTGCACCATCAGGGCATGGACAACCAGGCTATTATGATGGGGTAATCTATCTTTTACTAATTTGCCCAATAGGATTCATACAAGGATTTATTTTTACTCCTTTTATAGTTATAGGTTTAAATAAAAATGCGTCACCAAGAAGTAAAGCTATCATCTATGCCCCAACTATAGTGACTCTGATATCATTTTTTTATTTGTTCTTTCGAGCTTCTTTATAAGAAACTAATTGTGATAATGTATAATAAATTACAGCATATTCTTTCCTCACTGGTTGATATAAAAAGTACTAACAAAATCAATAAACTATAATAACTTCTGATAAATTAGAGTTATCGGCAGGCTTTTGAAAGACTACAAGAGAGATGAGTGGGGGATGAAGCACTAATAACAACACTAGCAGTCTATCAAGACTGAAATAAAAATGTATTTTAAAGTTAAAAGAATACACCCTAAATCTTCGTAATAAATAAAAGCGTATTTACAATATAGTTTTCTTTTGTAAGCTCATAGACCTTATCTATTGTTAATATAGTGAGTGTTTTTACACCCCATTATTGATATACAGGAGATATGTAATGGATATACTGAGAATTTTTTTTTTCGTTTTAGCTGGCTGTTTTACATCAGTTTTATCAGCTGTTGAACAGCCTGCAACAGAAGCCACATCATCTATATTAAACCCTACAGTAAATGAAGTACAAGACTGTATAAAAAATAAGTCGGTTTCTCCAAATCATACATCAACAAAAAAAGAAGTAACTTTTACTACCTAGCTGGATAAAGCTTCTCCTTCGAATGCTCAAGCTAACCTATTGTGTTGTTATGCAGAGTGTTGCGATTGTTGTTAATGATTGCTACATATAGGTCAGTAGTCAACCACCGGCAAAGCCGTTGGCTTATAGGGCTAAATTAGATATTAAAGCGACAGACTCATCTGGACAAGTTTCTTATCTCTTTTACTCTGACTTCTAATATTCTCACACTCTACCTGTTCATCTAGCCTCGCCTGGGATGTACTAACTACCTATAAGTGATGTTATCTGCGAGGTTTGAATTACCATTCATAGTATTAGCGAAAAAAGTTACGCCGGAAGTTACCTAGTTACCTACAATTAAAATATGGTTTAAATAATGAAAGCTACCATAGCGCTAAAAAGGACTTTTTCATGGTAAGATTATATAGTTATTCTCTTACAAACTATTTTTGTAAAAAAACTGTATGTATTTTCATAATAGTAAGTTATCTATTGTCTCCACTACTCGTAGCCGAGACAACACATCTCAAAAATCAGACCATACATGCTTGCAGCGGAGAAGAGGAGTGGCCACCCTATGCTTTCTTTCAACGAATGAATGGAAAAAAAACCAAGGAGGTGAAAGGGTATACTATTGATGTACTGACTAATATTCTGACCCACCATCAAATCAAATTGATTGTCAACCTGATTCCATGGCAACGTTGTTTAAAATGGGTTGCACTAAATAAGAGGTACCATATTGTTCTGGATGCATCCTATAATGCACAACGGGATGAATCCTATTTATTAACAAGAGACTATTACCAACTCACTCCTTATTACTTCTATGCGAATAAGTCATTCCCTAACGGTTTAGAAGTTAAAAACCCTATTAATCTTACAAAATATGGTACATTATGCGGGCTTCATGGCTATAATTACACCAATTTTGGTGTGAATGATTCTGTTGTGAACAAAGGAGCTCGTGATTATGCTTCACTGGTTGTCAAAACCTTATCCGCACGATGCTCTTTCTCTCTTGCCCGTTATGAAATTATTGTAGGATTTAAGCTAGTAGGCCAAGACTTCTTTTTAGATAAAAAACTGAGATATGCTCGTATCCCTAAAACTAATCCAGAAAATTTCTATATGCTAATTTCAAAAAATTACCAATATGCCCATGAATTAAAAAGTATTCTGGATAAAGGAATAACACAATTAGAACGCACCGGAAAACTACATAGTTTTTTAAAAAAATACATACAAACCCCATGAAAAATCGATTTGCATTTATCTATCAATTCTCAGCTTTGTTTACTTGAATTGCCATTAGGCAGTATACATTATTTAGTATTGTAGGCAGTGTATCATTTTAACCTAAAATATAATCCCCCTCTAGAAAATATTACTTAGCTTTCTATAAGGGGAATTTTTTACTTAGTATTTTTATTATTCATCAACACATAATGAGTGACCAAGGTTTTTACTATCATTGATTTTTAATGAGCAACCATATCCAGAACCTGTTACTGATCCTCTATTACCGATACGAACAATATCCCATTCATCAAGTGACTCACAGACTTCTTTGAGATTCTGAGATACATCTTCAAATGAGACGTGCTTCATTTTACTGGGGCAGGTTTCACCTTCTACTTTTTTCTGCTTTTTAGATACTCGACATAAGCCATGCCCCAAGTTGCGGTTATCTTTTAACTTTATTTCACAACCATATCCACTTCCTGAAATTGATGCTTCTCCTGCTAATCTTACTATCGCCCAGCGATCAGTTTTATCTATTAAATTACAGTAACCGCTAACATCTTTTACTACTGTTTTGAGATCTAATAGTGTTTCTCCATCCTTACAATACTCACTACCTTCATAACCACTGGCATCATTGTTCAATTTGTTAACTGAAGCATCTCCACCAGCAAAACTAAGTGAAGAAAATAATACAATACTTGTAGTAGATAAAGGAATAAGTAATTTTTTCAATGCTTCCATCATAAAAATATACCTTGTTAATTAATATTATACTTACCATTTTTTGGAGAAAAAAATATATATCACTTGTCTTTTACTTTTTGGCACTATTTCACACAACACATAATGTATAATTTATTAAACGAAAAAATGTATGACAGGCTAAATCCTATTTAATCGATCAGTTTTTAAAGTTGTGAAGTACTTTTTATTAATAAGTAAAACCACAGTTGTACAATATAATATGTATATATAAATACAAGATACAATATTTCAATAAGAGTTTTAGCTTGCTGTATAAGGTTCAGCTTATTGGTAGGACCTGCAGGAGAATAGCCATGAGTAGACAAATCTAAAAAATCCTGCTCAACCACAGTCATTAACTTCGAAGCAGTTACAGCACAACAGTGAAACTATGTAAGATGGTTTCACACATCTAAACTTACCACAAACTCCCCTCAATCATGATTAAGCTCATATGAACTTTGCGCCCCAGTTTCCTCAATAAACTTACCATAATCTCTATTGATCATATTAATACCCTGATGCTCTATTTGACTGGCAATCCGGAATAGGTTTTTACTCCTGGCAATCATCAAGCAAAGGTGTGCTAAGTCTAATAGGGATTGCGATACCGTAGCCTTGAACTTTTAAGTGCAGGCATCCACGCCCGCTTTCTTATTTTCTGATCATCATCCAATGGTTGATTAGTCCTTAGGTTATGGCAAACATATTCGCCCTCCCCTGCAGGGCAATCGCATATAAATTTACACGGAACAAATCAACTTCATTAAATACTCATGATCCCAACCAGCAGACAGCCTCTTATTTTTTATACCAATTTTATAAGTGTCATCTTGTTTAAGTATATTAAGGGCTATTTGTCTAATCCTGGACATGTTTTCAGCTGAATGGCCTATACGAATTCGACTATCATCTTCCCTAAATGCAACATCCAGACTCCAATGTAGGCTATTCTCAATTTGCCAATGATGCTGAATCATTTCACTGACAGCTTTTGCTGACAAGGGCTGGCTAGAAATATAATAGCGTTGTTCTTTTGCTTTTTTGCCTTGCAAGGTGCGCTCTGTTTCAACCCTAACGACAGCCGCTAAATCGATCCACTCTGTTGCTATAGGTAGTTTAGCCACTGAGTGATAAACCCAGCAGCGCCGTATCTCATGACGGCCATGCTGTTCTTTTTCTGAAGAATGAAAGTCTATAGCGGGACGTTGATACACTTTGGCTTTTTTAGAATACAGTTGTTCTTGAATAGCAGAATATAAACGAGGTTGGTTATTTTTAACTGCCAACAAGTAATGAGCCTCTTTTTCACGAGTTTTTTCAGCAATGGCTTTGTGACATCCCATCGCATCTATTGATACAACAGCACCTTTAACTGTTATTGCTTCTAATAGTTCAGGAATGGCGGTGATTTCATTGGATTTCCTATCAGTTTTAAGTTGGCCTAACACCAGCTTATTTTCTATTGACCATGCGTTAACCAAGTGAATAGCGTTCTTCTTATCAGGTTCAGTAAATGATCGTCTAAGGGTTTTACCATCAATTGCTACCAGCTTGCCAGGTAAGCTATCAGTGATTGACTGAATCCATTGGATGAAGCAGCTTTGAAACGAGATAGGGCAAAGGCGTGAGAAAAAACGACCAAAGGTATCATGAGAGGGTATTCCATTCGGTAGTTCTAGAAAGCTTTTAAACCATGATTCTTTGGCGTTACCAAATCGCTCAATAGCTACCCAGTCATCTGCTCCACATAAAGCGGCACAAATCGTAATAGTAATAATATCAATGAGCTTATGGCGACGATGGCGTTCCATTCGAGGATCATCTAACTGTTCAAAATGATCTAAAACTGTACTATTTTTTACCAATGTTGCACTCTATATCAGTTGCTTTTTATCCTATTATACTGATTTTGTTGTATTTTTATATGCGATTGCCCTGCCCTCCCCTGTATACTTTAATTGATCTTGAAGAGTCTGGTCACCTAGTTTTTGATAAAGCTCGTAAGGCATCTTCTTAATGTCTAGTTTTTTATTGGTTGCCAATCCTACTCGGGCTGACTTTCGATTAAAGCCACCCAGGCCATGATGTAATTTTATACAACAATGAAAGCTCTGTCAGAAGACGCCGTATTTTTATCCCTCAAAGGTGTCTAATACCTTTTACACACGAAAGCATTACTATAAACAAAAGTTACATTATTTATACGATCACTATTGTATGTTGTGCACCTTAACTATGGGAACAATAAAAGGAAAACAACATGCTAAAGAAAGCAGCCCTTATATTATCGATGGCCGCAGTTTCAACCATTAATGCTGACATAAAAATAAAACATGATGGGTTTAGAACCAAAGCAGTACAACCCATTGAGTTTGCGAGTTGCATAGATCGTATTTGTAGTGATGGATTTGATAAATTTGACGCCACTCAATCTATTGAATTTGCAAATATTGCAATAGGACGCACCGGGCTTAGACCTGGAGCACCCATAGAGTTTGCACTTGGAGGGCCGCACTGGCCTAAGCTACCTAAAGAAGGCAGTGTAACTAGTAAACTATTTGAGCTTGCAAATATAGGGGTTGGATGTGGTTGGAAACCATGTGCAAAAGTAGAGTTAATTGAATTTGCAGACAAATCAGAAGTGGTGAATACATTTGCTAACTTAAGTAGTACGATCGTAAAACCAGAAGTCGAGACTTGCAAGCACAGCAGATGCCCTATGAATATAGCAAATATTTCATAGCGAAAGTTAATCAACTATCTATCTTCTATCTGTTCAGTTTTAAGAACAAATAATTAATATCCTTTAAGCCCCTCATTGTAGGGGCTTTTTTTATATGTCTATTCTATACAATACATTGGATTAAATAGACATTTTATTGGTATCTCTGCATCTTCAGACTGAGCCAAAACACTAGATGATGAGCTGATAACTAAGCACAGTATGGATAACTTAAGAATACTTCTTAACATAACTCCTACCTCATCTATGTAAAAATATACGACGAATAGTTTATATTGATTATCAATAAATAAAGCTGACATGTATCAATAAAGATGTCTGGTTTAAATTGGTTTTTATTGAATAAAAATAACAAAACTCGTTATACACTGCTCCGCCCCCTCCCAACAACAAAGACTTTTCAGCCGAAGATATTCACCGCTGGCACATTGAACGAGGCTGGTCGGGTATTGGCTATCACAAAGTAGTCAAACGTAATGGTACTATCGATAATGGTCGGCCTGAATATTGGGTCACTGCTCATGCTAAAGGCTACAATATCCATAGCTTAGGGTATAGATCAGTTTACTGATGCTCAATTACACAGTTTGCTTAAAATATTAACTGAATGGCAACAGCTTTACCCTGTAGCAGACATATCTGGCCACTATAATTTGGACTCTAGTAAAGCATGTCCAAATTTTGATGTAAAAAAGTGCCGGTAAGAATTTCAATGAAACTATTTGGGTGAAAAATGATGGAACTTTATATTAACTTTTTTATTGTATTGACAGCAATTTTTATTGCTGTAGTTGTTCCTTCTTTGGGGTTGTTAACTTATGTTAGATACCGACGAAGTAAACACTACCAAAGCTATCTGACTGGAAGATACAACCAAGTCAAATAAATGACTATAGATAATTAATGCATTGTTACAAACTGTTTCATAATTTACATATACTTTCAGTACCGTATAGATTCATAATCCGCAAAAACAATGACATAAATCAAGTACGGGCGAACTATTTTGAAAAAGCTAATTGCTAGTATCCTGTTAACTTCAGCTGCGACAGCTACTCAAGCTTCTGACTTTGCAGATAAATGCAAACACATTACTGATTTTCTTGAGAATTTTAAATGTGTAATTGATGCAGCTGATTCACTCCCTAGACCAAGGTTTAGCGATGAAAATTTAAAGAAAAACATTGCAACTGTTGACAGTCCACTAGATAAAATTAGTCAGCTCAATGGTGTAAACTTTGAATGGAAAAATCCTAATGAAACTGATATCGAACACCTTCCCCAAGGAAAAGATATTGGTGTAATTGCACAAGATGTAGAAAAAGTTTTTCCTGAGCTGGTTCATAATGTCAAAATTATAGATAAAAATGGCACTGAAGTGACACTTAAACAAGTTAACTATGCTGGGCTTGTTGGTGTATTAATTGAGTCAATAAAAGAACTAAAAAAAGACAACGAAGCACTGCGTCAACAGTTAGGGCTTTAAATTCTCTCTGATCTAGCAGCCAGGGCTTACAGCCCTGGTTTTTTCATTTAGTACCGTTAAAGTTTAGAGCTTATTAGTCTCTGGATACATAGTACTGAAGTAGTATAATACCAATTCATTATTGATTAGGATTTAATCCGCTATGGTACATAAAAGACTGCTCTTTTTTTGGGGAAGCTTGTTGTTTACTGCAACTTGTATAGCCTCCTCTCCTGATGCTTGGGATGACTTTCAAACAAATGTTAAAAGTAAATGTACAGAGTCTATAAATCTCAAAGACTTGAAAGTAAATGTCGACCCATTCGGCACAACATCTTATGGCGTTGCAATATTTGAAGGCTTTTATGGCAGTAAAGCTGGTAAATATCAAGTTAAGGGAATTTGTATTATGGATAAAAAATCAAAGGCAGTAGAAACCCTAAACTTATCAGAAGAACTACTAACAAAATAGAAAAAGTAGTTAAGCCATGGAAGGGCAAAACCTTTCCCATATCAATATATGAACTTGTCGATTGTAAATACCTGACCCACTCTTTGGTCGCTAGGCTAGATAGCCTCTTCACCTCAGTGACTAATGTGTGAATCGGTATTATTCTGACCACGATTACCGTTGTGGTTAATTGGGAATATAAGCATCGGCAGGATAAGCGGGAGATGGTTTTTCTTAATAAAAAACTGAATAAGTTAGTAAGCCTAGAGAAGGAATGACACCATTTTTATTTTGAAGAACAAAGCAGAAAGTATATTTAGAAACCATGTTTTGAAAATATTTTCCCATAAGAACCATCTTGCTTAATTTCAGACAATCCCTCATTAAAGTCTTGAATAATTTTCTTATAATCTGCCACTTTAAATCCTGATAAAATATGTAAATTGTTTTTAGTTAATATTGGATCCAAAATAGTCACTTCTGATAAGCTATGGTATTTCATCCGATTTACTTCATATTGAAAAACAGGTATTGATGTAACAATCATATCAATGCGCCTTCCAAAGAGCTTTCGCATCGTTGTGATATGAGTTAGTGATACATCCTTTTTTAGGTAGTTAGCAGCATCAAATTCTGCGGAATTGACCCAGTTTTTTGTTACACCGATAGTGAATTTTTCTAGATCTCTCAGTGACTTATATGAAGATATACCTGCTTCCTTTAGTGCGACTAGTCCAATATCAATTTGAAATAGTGGATCACTATAAAGATATTTTTTTGCTCTTTGTTCACTGTAATAAGCTGTCATTAAAACATCCCTTTCTCCCTTGGAGGTTAACACTAAGCACCT
The DNA here is from genome assembly GCF_011009015.1 of Spartinivicinus ruber. Lineage (NCBI taxonomy): Bacteria > Pseudomonadati > Pseudomonadota > Gammaproteobacteria > Oceanospirillales > Zooshikellaceae > Spartinivicinus > Spartinivicinus ruber. The sequence goes on along the minus strand of NZ_CP048878.1, from coordinate 1,229,981 downwards.
TTTCCAAGGATACCACTGAATTTCTGCATTATATCCTTTTCGCTTAAATGCTGTTACCACTATTTCAGTTAAAACTCCACCACTTTCTAATGTAGAGGCAGAGAAAGGCTCCCAGTCAGTGCCTACTATCTTTATATCCCGGGCATAGGTTTTAAATGCAGTAAATGCTATAACTATTGAGAAAGTAAATATCAATTGTATTTTTAAACACAAAATATATATTTTCACAATTATACTAATACTATTTTTTTTCATAATCGCCTCTTAGAAGAGCATCATAAAACTTATCATAGGTTCCATCTGCTTTTAATGATTTTATACCTTTATTAAAAATATTTATAAGCTCAAAAGAGTCTTCTCGGTTTCGAGGAAAAAGCAAATGAGTAGTATTCGATACTAGAGGAAAATAGTGATTTGTAACCATCTGAGACATAGACTTACTAAATTTTTTGTTCATTAATGTATATCCTGCAACAGTTGACATGAGAAATAAATCAATTCTTTTTTTGAAAAGCATATTAAAATTTATTTCATCGGTATTGCTAACAATTATATTTAAGCTACCAGTTTCTTTTGCTTCCCAGAACTCCGGTGTATATGAATATTCTCTTGTAGCATCAATTCTATACTGTTCAAGATCTTCTAAAGAGGTCCATTTTTTAAAATCAGTTGACTTAAGGTGAAAAAAGACAAAATCTTCTTGGAATAAAGGTTCACTACAGTAAAAATCTATTTGTCGCTTGGGAACACAAAACCAAAAGGCTGTTGCATGAAACTTTCCCTTCGCCCCCTCTTTATAGCTTCTTGCCCATGGGTAGTAAGCAAACTCAACCTCATAGTTATTTCGCCTAAATGCTTCAGTAATGACATGGAGAACAAATCCACCATGTTTAAACGCAACCGATGACCAAGGGGGATACTCACCAGTCGTTATCTTTAGTAATTTTTCCGCTTCTTTTGCATTCGAAAAAAAGCTGACAAGTAAAATTAGTATTGTAAAAATCTTCATTGCAATAAAAAATCAGAGTTTGTTTAATAATTAGTTTAGCAACTTATTTGTTTTGATTTATGTAACTTTAGTCAATTTTTATTTCCTAAGAGAATAAATAAGAGAGTTAATAGATGAATGCACTGACCCCATTTCAATTTGGGTCATCTCTGTTCTCGTTATTAATAAAGAAGGCAAGCCTAAATTTTAATGATTTGGTATATTTGGTAAAACAATATCGAGGTTTTTGGAAAAATTTTTTAGGGATATGGAAGATTATCAAGAGTTCTTTGAGTAGCGATTGCTGGGACAACAAGAAATGGGAGGTTTTAATAATAGTCGTGATAAAGAAGCCCAATAAATAATTGGGCTTCTTAGTTTACCTCGCTGTCGCTGTCACTTTCATTATTTGTTTCAGTTTCCTCGCAATGGTAACAACCAAAACAATCATAATAGAAACGATGGATAGTGGCTTGACATTTTGGGCAAGTAGCCGCAATGATGTCATGGTGTTTTTCCATATAATTTCTCTCAAATTTAAAAGTGGAACTACTCTAACTTTATTCCATGGGTTCAAGTTCCCAATTAGGTATCTCTTTTTTAAACTCATTTTTATTTTTACATAAAGGGCACCCAATAATATCAAAGTCAATCTTGAGCACACGATTTGAACATTGTGGACAAATCACTTCCGTTTCAAATTCTTTAGAAAGTTTATTATGAGTCATTTTTTTCTCCTTAACCTTATCAGGTTATTAAATGCTTAAAGTCCTAAGAAAGTTGAGTTTTCAACCAGCTTGACTACCAGAAACACTGCCAAACAAAACAAACCCACTTTTGCATAACCATTATCTAGAAAATTAAACATTTGATTACCTCGCTGTAGCTAATACATTCAGTCCTTTGTGTTGAAGAGACATTTTATGTCTCAAGTTGCAGATATGTTACCTGTAAGGCCATATTATGTCAACACTGTTACATGTAATAGTGATAAACCTTACGCGATCATTCCACAAACCGCTCTAAATCAACTATTTTTGGAGAATCTACGATGCATAAGCAATTTCCACGACTACTTGCAATGGTCGAGAATCAACCACTATTGACCGAACCCAGCTATGCCCAAGTAATGCTCGGAGCACTGTCCGATCGTCTAGTGATTGAGTCATTAATCAATGGAGAGAAGCAACTATCAGCCACTTAAAGCAGGCCGTAGAGCGTTTTTTTTACTTTGTTAGAACAAGAACTGAATTATGCTTTGAATTATGAGTAAGTGTATGCTTATGCATATATTCACTATTGATAAGGCGAGTGTATGAAGTATATTTGGATTCTTGTCCTCTCTGCTGTTTTTGTTTGGTCTGCAGTTAACCCAAAAGATCAATTTACATGGTTTTTAGAAGTACTGCCCGTCATTATTGGTGCTGGGTTACTTTGGTATACCTATAAATCCTTTCCGCTCACATCGTTAGTTTACTTATTAATTTTAATTCATTGTATAGTGCTAATGGTTGGAGGTCATTACACCTATGCTGAAGTGCCCGCTTTTGACTATTTAAAGTCAATTTTTGGCTTTGAAAGAAATAACTACGACAAACTGGGACATTTTGCACAAGGCTTTATCCCAGCAATGATTGCTCGAGAAATTCTTATTAGAAAAAAAGCAGTTAATGGAAATAGTTGGAGGAATTTTTTTATTATTTGTATCTGTCTTGCATTCAGTGCATTTTATGAATTAATCGAATGGTTGGTGGCAGAGTTAACTGGAGAATCTGCAGACGCTTTTTTAGGAACTCAAGGTTATGTATGGGATACACAAACTGATATGGCTCTTGCCTTATTAGGTGCAGTTATCGCTTTAATCACACTAAGTAGAACACACGACATACAATTACAACATTTACCAAAACATGAATAAACTAAAAAATTCCATCATCAAATGCTGGCTACCTTCAGTCAGCACTTTGATAAAAAATTGATCGTACCCACGCCTATTCACCCAGCCAAAGCATAGAAAGCACCGCTATTTATTTAGGTAGTCATGAGTTAACGGTAGATAAACAGCAATGGGTTGGACGTTATTTATTACAAGGCGAATGGTTTGCCTTGTGTGTGCTATCCATGACATATTGAAACCCGCCAGTTTGCGACAGGGATTATGCTGGTGCTATATAACCAAGCAAAAATCGGTGGAATTTAATAGATCAGATATCAGAGCCTGAAGCGATTCAAAGTCGACCAGCCATATTTAATCCAGATACTGATGGCTATGAAGCGCGGGAAGTGACTTGGCAACAGAGTCTGTATATTGGCGATTCTATTTGGCTAGATTAAGGTACTCCACCCACCACGGTTTTATGTAGCGACGCCCCTGAGATTGGAATACCACATAAAGATGACTACCGAGTTAATGAGCTTTACCGGCTTTTAGTTAACTTAATTCACCCTGGTACCATTTACCAAGTAGACCACCAATGCACTCGCGTCAAAGTATAAATCGATGAATTAACTATTAAGTTGACAAGTGGATGTAATGCCAAACTAATCAGTCCCAAGGCCATTCATTTTGTGGATGATTTATTGGTTGAGGGGAATATTAAGACAACCCAAGATATCGCCGATCATACCCGCAACATGCAAGGTGATCGGGATACTTATAACTGGCATAAACATGATATTGTTGGCCACAGCACAGCAGTGCCGACGAGTAACAAACAGCAACTTTCTTCCATATTTAATAATCGACACCAACGTGGGTATTAGCTATACATGATAGTACTGTATTTAAGTTGTAAGGCAGACATGTCGTGAAAAAAAATATAACAACCTTTTTCAATCAAGCTCTCCAATTAATGAGTACTCGAACCTTAATAGATGGAGGCATTGGAGCTAGCGTTGCACTCCTATCTACCTTTTTTAGTTCAAGTGTAGGCTTAAGTGGGATTAGTATTTTGAGTCGCTTCTTTTTAATGGTAATAGCTGGTTGGCTAATCGGTATTACCTTAGGCCTGCTAGTTGACTTTTATGAAAATAGCTTAGAAAAAATTGAGCACGATAATGAATAAACTCTATGGTTTATTCATTTGTTATAGCTAATCACTTTAAAGTAAATTTAATTAAAATATAAAATCTCATACAACATGAAAGGCACTCACCGATAATCAAGAAAAGCATTGTTTATGCCGACAGTAAACGAGTATTAATAATATACGAAGTTCAGCATCAAACAATTAAGTCCTCCAACCACTTTCCTGAATCAAAACGATGCACCCTGTTCGGTGAAACATGCCATGACAATGTTACTGTAGGAGACTTACTGGAAGAGTACTTGCAAAAAGTTGACAAGCTTAAGGAGAAAAATTCTGCCAGAAATTATAAAAAAGCTATTACGGGTCCACTTATGCCCTACTTCCGTGATACTTCAGTTCAGGAACTCAAGCCAAAACAAGGGTTCGCTGATGTTTCGGCAAAATTATTTTAGTTACTTGTTTATTAACTTGCCTAATACTAAAAGATAAAACCCAGCTAAAATAAGCTGGGTTAACAAACTATTTTTTAAGATTGACAATCATCAATCATTTGGTTAATCTTATATTGTAGGTATATAACAGTAAAGAAAAAGGTTAATATTCCTCCTATCCAATTTCTACTGCCTTTAGTTGCATTTCCAATGTAATTCAGCCTATTTCTTACTTTAAATATCCAGACTAATGAAAATATACCTCCAGTAAAACTCATTATCATCGATACTATCTGTAAAGCAGGGTCGATAGTGTTTCCAGAATAACCTGTATAGAAACTAAGTAGATTATTTATTATAAATAAAGAAATAGCCGTATTTATTAACCAAGGCTCAATTTTTCTATTTTGAATTTTATTGATAATAACTGTACGCTTATACAACCAGATAAAGGCATAAATACCAAAAGTAAAAGCTGTTAATAATAATACCCACCAAGCACTGAATCTTGGTAACTGTGATATTCCATTATCTTTTGAGAGATCAGCTTCTAAATTTGCGTTAGGAACCGAATAAGGACTTTGATCAACACTCATATAGAACTCCAGGTTATATACTAGCCGAGTGAAATAAAAAATCGTGCTTAGCAAGCTAGAGAAGATACTAACAGCCACCCGAAGTTTAATCAACGCGATACAAAAGTCTAATTGACTGATTTTATAATACTTTTCAAGAATCTGACTACACCAGATAGAACAAAAATCAACACTGCATTAGATCAAAGATTACAAGAGATAATGTTGTCAAAGCATGGTAGTATCAGCCCTTGACTAAGTTCATTAGTAAGTCCTGTCTTGATAGAAGCTTAGAGAATCTATCCGCTACTTTCTCTTTCCTGAAATTTCAGAACTGCAAATCTTTGCTGTTTTCATGAACCTGTCAATCCTTGTTCTCTATCAAGCAGTTTGTATGGTTGGTTGCTGGTAGAGTGATTAGAGCCCACATGGAATATGCTTTTAGTAAGTGGGTTAAGTGGTATTTATTCACTTAAAAGTGATTTTGCTGCAAAAGCATTATTTCGGATTTTTGATGTTAACCCTGAACTAGCGGTTAAAGCTCTACACTCTCAACCGTTGTCTAATTTGTAAGGCGGACTATTCCGCCTAAACGACAACCCCGTATTATTTTACACCTAATAACTCAGCCAGTTTTTCAGCTGGCTTATACCCAGGAATTAAGTGTCCATCAGCCAACACTAAAGCGGGAGTACCTCTAACCCCTACTTGTAACCCCAGCTTATATTGCTCTTCTACAGGATTATCACACTTATTTTCCGCAATTGTTTGACCTTTTTTCGCCGTGGTTATGGCCTCTTTAGGATCTTTAGCACACCAAACATTTTCCATCACGGTATAAGCTTTTGACTTCTTGCCTCCCCTTGGAAATGCTACATAGCGTACTTCTATTCCCATCTCATTCAATTGAGGTACTTCCGTATGCAATTTACGACAATAGCCACAGTCAACATCGGTAAAGACAGTGATATGCGCTTTAGTTTCTCCTTTTGGAGAAAAAACCACCATCTTCTCTCTTGGTATTGCATTAATTAACTTAGCTAACGTTTTGCTACGTGCCTGCTCTGTTAAGTTTGTCCACTTATTACCTTCAATTTTCAACATATCCCCGTTAAACAGGTAACTACCATCAGTATTAGAATAAACCAGTTTGCCACCCGAAAACTGCACTTCATAAATTCCTTTCACTGGTGTTTCAGTAATTCGGTCTATTGTCATTTTATCGCCCAACTGGCTTAGCTTAGCTTTGATCACCTGCTCAGGAGCATCAGCGATCGCGGAACTTGCCGCTAATGAAATCATGATTCCAAGGGTTAATTTACGAAAGGGTTTCATACAAATCCTTTTTGTCTTTTAAAGTCCATTTACTCGAAAGTCTAAAGAAAAATGTTTGAACAACAAATTATCTCTTGTCGATGATTATAGCAGTACCCTGATTAACTCTACTCAGACACATTTATTTGGTAGCTTTCAAAACAGACCAGTGACCTGTTTATTACTGTCTTAGGAAAGGTCTATATAAGCTAAAGCATCACAAGACAACACAGTAGAAGCTGTATCATAATCTTAATCACTTACAACACCTTAAGTATTATAATCTGTTTAAGGCTACTCCTATTGCATTTAGCAGCTTCTACGAATAAGTGTGGGTAGTGTGAGGAACATATGTCAAATTCCGTTGTGCTACTTCTGAGTGGAGCTTTTATCGGGGTGGGGATAGGTGTTGGAACGTTGACATTCATTTCTTCACCTGAACAAAAAGCGCCCGCCCATATCGTATCAGCTTCTCAACGCCCCCCAACAACAATCCCTTTGGCTACGGCCCCCGTTGTGGAAACCCATGATCTCGCCCGACTCGAACAACGGGTTGGTACGCTGGAGCGAGACCTTGCTCAGAGCCTAAGTATGCAGCAAGAACTGACCAAGCTAATAGAAGAGGTGCTTCAAACACAAACGCCCGGCTCAATGCAGACAACAGCTCATGGACTTTTATCAAAATCAGATGCCGAGTCTGCCAAAGAAGCGCACACCTTGCAGCACCATCGAAGTAAAAAACGCGAGCAACTGGAAAAAGCGGGCTTTGACCCCAAAACTATTCAACGGATTAATGAAATTCGCATGAAACAGCTACAGAGTTACTACGAGGCCATCCGTAATCCTGGCACCAAGCAGTCTAGAACGAGTTTCAGCGAAGCAGTACGCAAGGAATTAGGCGATACGACATACGATCGTTATCTGTATGCAACAGGCGAATCTAACCGGGTGAAAATTAGCGAGGTATATGAAACCTCTCCTTCTGAAAAGGCAGGCTTAAAGGCTGGTGATATTATTCTGAGTTACGATGATGAACGGGTCTTCACAATGAGTGATTTATATCGACAGATTCGGAAGGGAGAGGCTGGCGAATCGATCCCTGTGCGTATACGCCATAAGAATGGTAATGAGTCCACGATTTATCTGCCTCGTGGACCCTTTGGTTTTAGGGGAGAAAAAGGCACCCCTGAAAACCCCGACGCGGGCTTAACTCCACAGCCCTGATCTTGTTATTTTGATGTTCCAAAAAAATTCCTTCTACTGTATTAAAAGCAAAAAAATGGAATGCTATCCACCATTACAACATGAAGGATTAACATGACAATCATGAGGCGAATTTACACAATTGTCTGGACATTGTGAGTTACAATTATTAACAGGGCATCCAAGCTGACATTCCTCGGTAGTATAAGACAGTGTGCGTCCCCCATTAGGAATAAAAGGGGTACTGTCGTTTCTAGCGAGGAGCAATAGCAATGAGTTGCCTTGGTAGGGTTTGAGAGTGTTGTTTTGCTGATCCGTTAACTCACCAGCATAACTAGACATGCCGGTTAAAATAAAACATGAACAGAACATAGCTATTTTGATTGGTGATATACACTTCTTAATAAGGTTTGGCTTTTTCATATCAATTCCTTTTATAACTCAAAGAAATATTTCCACTCTTCACTTCTGATACTGCCATTAACTAATTTAGGATCACCTGCTAATTTGCTAACTATACACAATATGTATAGTGTTTCGGTTTAAATAAAACCGAAACAAACTATTTATAAAAAATAATAGTTCTATTTTGCTTCTATATTTACACTGCCAACTGTAGTTAAACACTCTTTAATTTTAGTACATACTTATTCGTATTTTAAAAAAATAAAAATTTATTTTTTTACACTAAATTGTAGTAAGGCGTCCTTGTGATCGCATCGCTGGTAGCTTGACGGTTAAGGCTACCAGTATAGTTCTTTTTGCTCTAAATTGAGTAACAACGATCCATTTAGGGTAATACAATGCTAAAGTCAAAGTCCGTTAAGTGTGGGACTATGCAATACCAATTGGCTATTTCAGTAACTAGATAGTATACACTTAACACTTATAAGATTTGATAGATCTACTCAAATCGCGCCTGCTTTTTGATTAATTCACGCTAAGACGCGAAGAGCTTAAAAGGTTAGGAAAAGGATTTAATATTATCTACAACGTTTACACTCACAATTAATAATTGCATCATGGTTATTACTGGGTGACCATTGGCCTGACCAACTAACGTTATTGCCAACACACACAGTATTACAAGCTTTGGCGATTTTTTTATCTGTCAGTTTTGATGCTATAGACTTTTTAATATAACTATCACATTGCACCTGATAGTTGTTAATAGAATGATTATTTTTAATTCGTTCACCTTGCTTACCCCAGTAAAATTGTTGTGTGTTGGCTTTTGTATAAGGAGTCACTTGCAAAGAAAAGCTGTTCTGTGTCAAGGCAAAGTTAGGGTTTTTCTTACTGCGTAAGCTATTGTTTTCCCAGAGCCATTGTTGGTAAGTTGCACCAGAACAAGGGGCAAGATAGGCATGAGTACCATCTTTTATAACACTACCTACTTCTATACATTGATCAGGGTAGTTGCTTGGTCTAAGCTCACCATTGTGTGTTAGTGCCCAATATCCAAAACAATAACCCTTTGACGGAAGCATAGTTACTAGCTCGGCATCTAAGGTTGATGGAGGGGAAACACAAAAACCAGATTTAGAGATAAGATGAGCATAATGTGACCCACTTTTGCTGTTAACAAAGCGCTGAGAAAAAGAAGGCGTATCAAATGTGTCGTCATTTTGTGGGTAGCTGTTATTAGTTCTACTATTTGCCCGACTAACAGTGGTAGAGCTTTGTTGGTGACTGTCAAACCCTGCAGTCGTTGTCCAGTAAAGTTTAGTTGATAAGGAAGAGAAATTGAGCTTGGCTTTATCCTCCTCATCAATGTTGATAGCAAGGTTAGTGTTTGATCTATTGATTAAAGTATTATTTTTCCAAAACCAGCGCTGTGTATTAAGCCTGTGACAGTCTGAAACGACAACAAGATTACCATATTTAAACGGGATTTTTTTTCGTATTTGCAGCTCTCCTTTAAGAATAGTAGGGCCAAGACATTTCCTTGAGTTTAGTTTTGGTTTTATAACTCCAGAATTATCCATTTTCCAAAACTGTGTTTGCTTGGCAGCATCACATTTTTTAGCAAAAACAGGTAAAGAAAAATCCCAACGAAAAACTTCGTTATAAGCTACTTCAAGACACTGATTATCTTGTGTTTTTAGCTGCTGATAATTAGCTGCTGAAACAGAGGTAGTACTTAATATGACACTACTTGTAACTACTGTTAAAATAAATTTATTCATATATACATTAATATTACTTAACAATTGATAATATGTGGATGATGGCTCAATAGGAAAAAATAGGCTATAAGTCACTCAAACTGGTGAAAAATCCTACCAATCATTGAAACGAAAGTAAATAGGTATTAAATTGGCTTGTAAGCCGTTAAGGTATGCTGATTTCGCCGAGGACTTACATTAAGATTATGCACTCTCTAGGTTTCTATTGACATTAAATAAATCCAGATTAGATCTATATTGAACTATGTATATAACACTATTTAAAGTGGGGCATCATCCATCTTGCTGATTCCTTTAATCTTTTACATCATTGATTAACTTACAACCAAACCGTCATATACCTTAGATAAGTGAAGATTATCGGCTAGTTTTGAAATGACTATTATACAGTTTAAAAAATAAAAATAAGTTTATCATTTTTTCTTATAAATTGTGTATTATTTCCACGAGTATTTTAAATACTATAATACATGAACCACTCCTCGATAATAAAACAATTGAAAATTTCAAGTTATTTTGCAAAATAATGAGACATAGCTATATTGTGATCGCAATATTGGTAGCTTGATGGATTAGGCTGCCAACGTTGTTCTTTTTACTCTAAGTTGGGAAATGATAAGCCATTTGGTAATAACTGTTGCATGAATGGCTTGTTGGGTAGCCTATATGTAAACCCGACCACCACCGTTACCAGGCAAGCTACTAAAAATATTTTAAGGATGATGATAATTAGTAATTTTTTAAAGAAACACAAGGCTCCTAGAAAGGATTAAACCAAAGTTGCTCATCATTTATTGGCACCGATTTAGGTAACAATGGATTATCGATCTTGAATAGCTTTCTAGATTTAAAATCTGCTCTAAAAATATCCTTGCCATTATACTTCCAAAACCACTTTTCATAAGACTGATTTGATTTAATTATTTCAAACCCCCTTTCAATTCTTTTTGCTAATTTATAATTCCCCTTAGCAACATAGAAGTATTTTGGCCAAGGGTAATATAGCAAGATAGTTTCCTCGACATGCAACTCTGGATAAATTCTTTGACGTTCTTCCATCTCTTTATATGCTTCGTTTATCCCTCTAGAGAAATAATCAAATCTTTTTTTTGATAACATATTAAACAATCCCTCATACGTTGTCCCTGTTGCTATTTTAAAATTATTTTCTTCAAATATTTTAACATCATTCCATGTATGCCCTTGCCCAACAACTAGTTTTTTTAATTGATCGACATTTTCAATTTTATTAAATATTTTCTGATCTTCTTTGTTAATAAGAAATATTCGATAGCCCAAAATACCACTTCGTATAGGTACTCTAATAGGCAGTAATTCTTCTTCATACTCCGGTGTTACACTTCTCCATATAACATTTAACGATATTTCTTTTTTTAGTAGTATGGTAAACCTTGCCTCATTCATGAAATATGGCAAGGGTTTCATTGTATAGGGACCAAACTCATATACAGTTGCCTCTAATATCATATTTAGAAGCTCTATTATATCATCATCTCTTGTATCTTCTTTTGATTCTCTAGGAGGGTAAATAACTTCTAAAACATTCCTCTCAATGGCTACTACCTGCTGTATAAATATACAAATAAAAAATACAAAAATTTTCATTTTATATGCCTAAATCATGCATAGATTGTACGAAACAACTTAACATTAACCTATTAATTAATAGCCTTTCTCAGTTGAAAATTATCAATAGAATAAAGCTTTATCGGTTACTAGATGAGTATTAGCTGCCTACTCGATTGAAAGGCATCTCCTCTACAATTATACTTAATCCATATCTATTTTTTACACAGACTTAGAAGCTACAAGGAATGAAGCCTATATCAGTGTTAAACTTAGGTGGTTGTAGGTTATATTGCTTATAGGCTTTAGCAACTTCGCCAGATAACACCATTTCCTCAACAGTTTTTTGTAAAGATGCTTTAAGTGGATGATTTTTTTTCATACCAAAATAATTACCGATGTTGATTTCTTTCTGGTACTTAGCAAATCTAAATTGACTACTGTCTATATTTTCTTTTTTTAAGGTCTCTTCTACAGATTTACTGTCTAGAACTGCCATCGCGTCGAATCTATCTTTCTCAAGCATTTTGATTAAGCTGGTATCATCCGAAGACTCTATCTTTCGAATATTTATCTCATTATTAAACTCATCAAAGTAAAATGTTCCCTTTTTAACACCTATTTTATAACGTGCTAAGTCAGAAAACTCATTGATAGTGACATCATTTGATTTCACAAAAAATCTAACAAACTTATCTTGATAGCCAATGGGACCAAGAAAATCAATTTCTTTTGCTCTACTAGGTGTGCAGATAGTGCGAGGTAATAGATCAATATTGCCCTTAACTAACTGCATATAACTAGCTCTAAACTGTCTCTCCGATAACTTAACCGTATTATCCGTTTTTGCAGCCAAGGCATTCAAGATATCAATAAGTGGGCCTTCTTTAGTATCTTGTGTAATAACCATTTCTGGAGGGCGGTGACGAACATCAACCTTGAGCACACCAGCATGAACACAAACATGGAATGCGATGAATATAGATAAAATTGAAAGTGATTTAAAAGATTTCATTTGTTATACAAACCTTTTTGAATCTATTACTTATTAAACACTCAAGTATTTGGCTAGTTGCTTTTATTGACATTATTTAAAACAGGATAAATGGTTTGTGTATCCTTAGATCGTGTCTTAAGGGATATAGACCAGTATAAAAAATATGTAAAGAGTATAATTCTGACAGTTTTGAGCCTGCCATAGGACCTATCTCTTTATTTTATAGGGGGAAATCTCCCATTCTTCCCGTTTTATTCTCTATATCTGCAACCTCAATAACTTCTTCAACCTGCAAATCTTACAGGTGAGATTTTGTATGTAATTTCCGCGCTCAAGTGGCACTAGCCAAATAGCTACATATAAATCAACAAGTTGGAATTGTGGGTACTCTAACCACTTCCCACAGCCATTGATAAGACTTCACCCATACTGAGAATACCGATCATTTACAACCTTTATCCTTTATTCAGGCCTAACTGCTTGCAGCTTTGTCTAGTGAGATCAACAAACTTGGTCAATGCCCCCTCTAACACACCTCATACAGATTACGGCACAGTATAAGTACTCACTTATTTTAACCATTCAATCAATATAAGATTATGAGCTGAACATAAGGAGTGAGTATGTATAAAACAATTAAATCATTACTTTCTAATTTAGGCTTAGTTAGCGCTTTTTTGGCAACCTCAACATCAATACCTGCTTTTGCAGCCCAATACACTGTTGACGTTATGGTAATTTACCCCACAGAGGTAAAAGACTATTTTGAAAAAAATTCAATTAATATAGAGGAAGAAATCAAAGGCTATATAGATTATTCCAACCAGGTATTCAATAACAGCAACGTCAATATAGAACTTAATCTCGTGTATCAAGCACACTCTCCCTGGTTAGGAAAACTTACAAAAAACAGTCCTACTGCTGTACATAACAAATCACGTACCCACCAGCTCAGAAGTTATTATGGCGCTGACATAGTTGTTGCTCTAACGGAAAACTATAACGGAAAAGCTGAACACGTTGGCAAACAGGCTTTAAATGGTAAATTTAGTATAGAGCATCGCATTAGCCCAGTAGCTGTTGTGGGTGTATTACCTAATGAGTTTGAACCAGAAACCCCAGAAAAACTAGACCGTAGAAGAAAGTGGACGTTTTTGCATGAGACGGGCCATCTAATGGGGCTTCGCCATGATCATAAAACAACTAAAGATCTTCAACACTCTACTTATACTTGGGCTCTTGACGACAGCGGTCTACTCGACTTGTATGATTTTAAGGATGAAATCCAGAAAAAAACAGGTAATTGGCCTACAGATCAAGAAGCCACACCTGCCTACCAAGCTTATTTGAAAAAAAATAATTTTCCTTTAGAAGAAGAGTACGTTGCAGCCGCAGTAGAACGTAGTACAGAAGAAAGTGGGCTTTATCGTTACTCAATGGGATATTCAGCTAAATCCGGTGAGCAGGAATATGGCACTATTATGTCATATGCAGATGATATCATTCCTTACTTTTCAAGCCCTGACAATCACTGCTCAAACCTTGATGGCACGTTACAGAATCTCAAATGTGGTTCTGAAGAAGAAAATGCCAGCAAATCGCTTAATCAAGCTGCACCTGAAATTGCCAATTTTTGCTCGGCAAGTAAAAGAGAAAAGTCGGAACTCGCTTTAAATTTCGACCAAGTCGAAATAGTTCCTAGTCAAAAATTAAATGAGGTAAAGAATAATGTTGAGTTAGAAAACATCTTTGCTCAGTACGATTTTGTTTCTGGTTATTATAGTGACTTTGAAGATAATGAAATTAAAGGACTATTTGGCTGGAATAAATCGAGTAAACTTGAAATAGTAAAACAACTAGGGAAAGTTTCTGACTTTGACGATCAAGGCAATAAAATTGAAGTTGAAGAAGAGAAAAGCTTACTTAAAGTAACAGATAGCCAGTATTTTCCAGCCGTTGGGTTAGAGCTAAGCTGTGCTGTTGAGGAAGAACAAACATATCGAGTAGCTGCCAACATTAAAACAACGAAAGCAACCACTGCTGTTTTATGGCTTTATTACGAACTAGCCGCTATCGATCCCGAAACGGATAAACCGTTACAAAAATGGTTTAAAGTTGGAGAAGCAAATACTGATAGTAATAGCTTTACTATCCTAGAAAATGATATCAAACTACCTCAACATATAACTACAGCTCGGCTAGTATTAACCAGCACAACAGGAAATACTTTACTCATTGATAACTTAATAGTAGCTAAAAAGAAATAATAACATTACTACCCCTCTATACACTTATTCAATCATCAAGTGTATAGAGGGCATACTGTAAAATATGCTCAGCAGAAAAAAATATCTATATAATAATACCCTTAAAAATAAAAATAATTTTCACTAGTTCAAGTTTTCACTTTCATTTAATACCAATCCTGTTTAATAGCATTTGCATGGAAGAATCCCACCTGTATACTTACCAAGTGCAAGACCTTTATTTCCAATTAGCAGATCTACTTCAAAATATAAAGAGCGTCATTATTATAAGGTTGTGGCCAACCATGATTAATACATTAAATTAACCACACCTTGATAATATTCATTAAAAATTCAAAAAACTTGGAAACTTCCAGCCACTATTTCATCATTATTGTGGTTAATCCCTCTATGGAAATGTTGAATTATGCTAGATATAGGCAAAGCAAACACTATCAAAACTATGTAAGTAGAAATATTCAACCTAAAGACTGTTAATGGTACTCAAAAGGCTATTAAAAATTAAAATTACGTTACAGTTTGTTTCATAATTTACATATACTTTCAGTGCCGTATAGATTCATAATCTGATGAAAACAATGACATAAATCAAGTACGGGCGAACTATCGTGAAAAAAATACTACTTACTTTTTCCTAATTATCACTATACCTAAGCCATTAACTGCTGTATATTTGAACAGCATGGAAACTTAATTGAGAAGGTATAAATAATGGCTATCAACAAAGTTCAATTTCAAAAAGGCCTGAGTTTAAACGAGTTTCTCAAACAATATGGTACAGAAGAACAATGCTTTAATACCTTATACAAATTGCGATGGCCAGAAGGTTTTCAGTGCCCCAATTGTGGATAAGACAAATGCTGTCAACTCACTACTAGAAAGCTTCAGCAGTGCTATAAATGTCACCAGCAAACATCTGTAACTGCAGGTACTATCTTTGAATCAACCAAATTACCATTAAAGACTTGGTTCCAAGGGATGTATTTGATCTCCCAAGACAAAAAAGGTATATCAGCCATAGAATTACATCGCCATTTAGGTATTTCCTATCAAGCTGCCTGGAGAATGAAACATAAGCTCATGAAAGTGATGCAAGAAAGAGAAGGCACCAAGCAATTGTCGGGTTTTATTGAAATTGATGATGCCTATCTTGGTGGTGAGCGTACAGGTTGCAAAAGAGGTAGGGGAGCAGATGGGAAAATACCTTTTGTAGCAGCCGTAGAAACAACAAAACAAGGTCAACCGACACGAATTAAACTGAGCATTTTAAAAGGGTTTAATAAAGAAGAGATAACGGCTTGGAGTAGGCAGAATTTGGCCAAGGGCAGTACCGTAATCTCCGATGGACTGGCCTGTTTTAATGGTGTCATAGAAGCAGGTTGTCTTCATGATAAAATTGTATGCGGTGGTGGTCGTGCATCAGTAGAGGAACCTGAATTTTATTGGGTTAACACCATCCTTGGAAACTTAAAAAGTGCTTTACGTAGTACTTATCATGCTATTCGCGCTAAATATGCACAACGTTATCTTGCTGAATTTCAGTATCGATTTAATCGAAGATTTAGCTTAGTAGAATTTATTCCTAGGCTAGCATTTGTAGCACTGAGAACACCTCCACTACCAGGTAAGCTACTAAATATAGCTTAGGTATGATGATAATTAGGTACTTTTTTACTTTGTATCTGTTCAATTTTTGTTTTTGCAGAAGATAAAAAAGATGATGATAAAGGCTGTGGCTGGGATTGCTTAGGATGGACTTGGAGCGACCAAAACCTCAAACAAAACACTTCTACTGTAAGTAATCCACTAGAAAAAGTATCTCAATTAAAAGGTGTTACTTTTGAGTGGAAAAAACCTAGTGAAACCAATATCGAACACCTTCCCCAAGGAAAAGATATTGGTGTAATTGCCCAAGATGTAGAACAAGTATTTCCTGAGTTGGTACTTAATTCCAAAGTAACTGATAAAAATGGAGCTGAAATGACACTAAAACAAGTTAACTATGCAGGGCTTGTTGGTGTTTTAATCGAAGCGGTGAAAGAGTTGAAACAAGAGAATAAAGAACTACGCGAACAGTTAGGCCTTTAAGCTGAAGAAATATTGTAGGTCTCAAACTGCAAACATTTTACATGTAACAATACAAGCGATTGAATGTTAACAACATAAATCGCTCTAAATCAAGCCTTTTGGCAATGCTGTGGTATGACTGCTTTTAATGGTCGTGAATCAACCGCTACTAATTTGCCCAAATCATGCTCGGAGCACTATCCTATCACCTAGTGACTAAGTCGTTGATCAATGGAAATGGAGAAGCAGCTATCAGCCCCACAGAAGTATTCATTTTGTGGGTAACTTGGTCGCTGAGAGGAATATTAAAATAACCCTTTATGCACGTAGTATAAAATGGCCTGGATATATAACTGGTATAATAATGATGTACCAGGCTAAGGTGCAGCAGTACCTATGGGTAATACACAAGAATTAGTGATGCCTCATAAATATGTTTAGTTTTAAACCAATCTATCTTCTACTTATTTTTTCAATTAGAAAATATGGTTAAGTAAGGTAAACAAATACATGAGGCACCATTCTAAACTATATAAAAGCTGTTTAAGGCAACATCACATAAATTTGATCTATAGAATAAGCAGTCTCTTCATCAGCAATCCGAGGATCATGATCGATGTAAACGCTACTTGGGTTTCCAAAGCGCTCATTAAATTGAACATTTATTTTGTGAGCACTTTTATTTGCTTTAACTAAATAAGCAAAAAGTCCATCAATGGTATCAAACGTTCTCATGTAAGATTCTGGCACTGATTCGTTAGTATCAGTGTAGGTCACTTTTTTGACTTCATTATCCCTTACATCAACCGTAAATGATTTTCCTGAATCAGGACAAAAACAGAATTTTCGATAAGTATAAGAATAATTACTGTAATTATCTTCGTACCATTTAGATAAGTAAGTGGCAACTTCGGGCTTAAATTCTTTAGTAAAATCATCACTCCATGGGTCAGCTGAGACGGCTGTAGTTAATGTTGCTGCCAAAGCGATAGGAAGAATTGTTTTTAATATCATAATTGAACATCCTAAATTCAATTTATTACTATGTACTATTGTACTGTTTAAATATATACCAACAAACTTAAGTCTACTTAGTTAGACATTTGTCGTAGCACTTTATAAAGTATCTTGAATTAATTTACAACTTTAGCATTTCTATTGCTCTATATTTTTAGAATCAAAAATCGTATATTTTATATAAAACAATAAGTATCAAACTTATGCTTGCTTATCAGTATCTTGGAGTGAGTAACAACAAACTGAATAAATTCTCATTAGTGTGTTTATTATACTTACAATCAATTAGTGGAAAATAGGTCAGTTTACGATCAAACAACTTTTTAATGCATCACCCATATTGTTGTTTTTATCGTATTCAAACCGGCTGGTTTGATCATTGGAACCAATGTTTTTTAATAACCAGCTCATTTCATCATAATACAGGTTAGTTTCAGTACATTCGCATCTGTAATTTGTTTCATATTGGTATGACTGTATTTAATCCCGTTAATATATTCCCGCATGTCGTTTCCAATGATACAGGCTTGTAGTTGGCTAAACATTTACAGTATAAATAAAGCTTTATGCTATTGATAATAACTTGCTATTATTTATAGTGTAAGCTTAGGACAGTTTGATTACACTTATCGGGATGATATAGAGATAAACAAAATGAAAGCAGGATTATTGTTACTACTGTTATCATTCACTGCATTTGCAAAAGACACTTTATCCATAGGGATACCGACAAACAAGCCCCCCTACTCTTTTCAAGATAAAGGAATTATTATAGATATCCTAAAGAAAGTTTTCGATGAACAAAAATTTAAACTAAAATTTATACCACTACAAAATGAAGAAATAGATTACTCCCTAAGAAAATCTAAAATTGATATTTCAACTATCACACATTTGAAATATAAAAATTTATACTATTCCAGTAACTACCTAGCCTTTGATGATGTTGCAATAACTTTAGAAGAAAAAAAGTTAAATATAAAGACTATTCGTGATCTTGATGGTTTATCACTCGTATCCTGGAAGGGTGCACCTAAAGTCTTAGGTACGGAATATCAAAAGCTTGCTCAAAAGAACCGTCATAGGTGGCTTGAGGTGCCACTACAATACCACCAAAATAAAATGTTTTGGACAAAAAAAACTGACGTATTAGTTTGTGACCTAGCAATTTTTTTATGGATGAAAAGCAAACTAAGTCTCAAAGGCATTAATACAATTAAAAAATACAAGATTCACCGCATATTTGACGGCCCTATATATCAACACGCAGGATTTAAAAACAGAAAATTAAGGGATTATTTTGACAGTAGAATAGAAATAATTAAATCCAATGGCGAATATCAATCTGTTTTTGACTCCTATAAAAACCCAACTTAGAGCATCAAAGCATCTTTTCAGATGGCATGTAATAGGTTATGGTCAGGCATTGATGCTATACTGCACGGAAACACCATTTCTACTTGGGGATGAAGATGCGTATTATCGCTCTAATTGTCTGTTTGGTTATTATCAGACACATTTGGGGTGCTGAAGTTTCGATTAGGTTATCCTACTCTGATGTAGAGGTATTTCCCTACCAAATGGGTGAAGGAGGAAAAATTGCTGCCCCTCCAGGGATTGCTGTAGAGATTATACAAGCGGCAGCTCGGGATATTGATGCTAAGATTGTTCTGAGTCGTTATCCAAACAAACGGGTGCAGACGCTTCTTAAATCTGGCATGATCGATGGTGCTTTTGTATTCTCCTATAAAGATTCTCGCAAAGAGATGGGCCAATACCCTTTGATCAATGGCAAGCTTGATAGCAGTCGTCGGATTGCTGTGATGAGTTATTATTTCTACGTAACTACAAACTCTCCTGTGTCATGGAATGGTAAAGCATTAATAAATACATCCCAGCAGGTAGGCGCTAATATGGGGTACTCCATAGTCGGAGATTTAAGGAAAATAGGTATTGTTGTAGAAGAAGCCATGAACACTGAGCAAAATCTAAGAAAATTGGTGTCGGGAAGAATCTCAGCCTATGCCGCACAGGATTTCACCGCTGATGTATCCTTGAAGACTCTTGGCATAAAACAGGTCAAGAAACTTCAACCACCAATTAAAACTAAAGACTATTTTCTAATATTCAGTCATCAATTTGTAGGGGATCACCCTAATTTAGCGAAGCAACTTTGGACCAGTGTAGGTAAGCACAGGGATCAGGTTACCGAGGCTAGTAGTCATAAATATTTTAGTGCTTCAAAATAGTCTTCTCTTCACATACAAACACTTGCATTGATCCTATTTAAATTTTAAAACAAAGCTATCACATATTTCCTGGTATATTTCAGCTCTATTATTTTAATTGATTATTTCTAAATTTTTGCGACCGTCGCCTACGATTTTTATTTAAAGATCAACTGATAACTATCTCAGTAATTGTGATGATGAATCAGAAAGGGTTAAGTTTTTCAAAATACTAAAGGCAGAGATAGGAGCATAAAACATGTCAAAAAATAAGGCTCATTGGCTAATCATCCTTAATTTAAGGATGTCCATTAAATGGGGAATATCAAATCATTTTATCTATAGTAGCTTAAACTTCATCTATACTAATCTAATATACTTGTGTACCTTTCAACTACTTAATTTATTTACTTAATTTTTAAATAAAGGGAGTGAAGTAATGAGATTTGTAATAATACTAGCCGTTTGCATATCATTATCAATAATCACATATGCTGATAATATTAGAGTGGCTACTTCTGACTGGCCTCCTTTTTACTCTCCTAAGCTAGATAATAATGGAATTCTAACTTATATAGTACAAGAAACGCTTAAACCCATTGGGCACACTCTCACAGTAGATTTTTTACCATGGGCTCGGGCCTTGGCTCTTACCAAAGCAGGTAAATACCATGCTCTACTTGGATGCTGGCATACAAAGGAAAGAGAGGACTATTATTATTTTACCAAAAAGATTCTTGATGCAGGCCCACATTTCATGAAAAAAGAATCTTCAAAGTTAAGGATAAATAAACCTAAAGACTTAGAAGGAAGCAAAATTGGCATAATTCGAGACTTTGCATTAAGTGATACTATCAAGAAGTTGATCACGGAAGATAAAATCCATTTAGTAGAGGTTGACTCAGTATATCAACTATTTGAGTTAATTGAGTTTAGCAGAGTTGATGTCATTCTTGAAAACCCTTTAGTATTAAAATATCAATATAAGAACAAATTTACCAGAGCTAAACATGAGCTTGTATCGGCAGGTCCAGATTTTAAAGATGGATATATTTATGTATGCTGGTCAAAAAAAATGTCTGGAATAAAAAAAATAATTGAAGGTTTTGATATATCTTTTGATAAAATCTTCACAGAAGCTAAGCTGACCAAAACAATAAATGATTTATTTAATTAAAAGACATCATTACAGCCAAAATAAGCCTTTTAGTAAACCATCAAAGATACCTGTAATACGCTTTATACCTTCAAACTCAATAATCTAGTTAACTTTTTCTGTATATTTTTCCAGCATCAATAAATAAAGTATAAAAGGTAGACACTACTTCAAACTTACTTAATACTTTCGTACCAGAATAAATGAAGCTTCGGCCATCATGAAGTTGCTGGTCAGTGAGATAATCAAACTATTGTTTCAGACTCTTTTTCGGCAGATTGAGTTAATACTGGAACAGCGGTGGTACTTCCACTTGAGGTGGGTGAATTTTTTTACCGCACTAGTAGTGTAGATTTGCTAAAACTTAAGAAGTTGACTCATTTGTTTTCCTAATTATCACTATACCTAAGCCATTAACTGCTGTATATTTGAACAGCAGTTAATGGCTTAGGTATAGTGATAATTAGGTACTATTAAGAATAGTTTCAAATAGAGTAAGTTCACCAAGATACTACTAATTCTTGTTTCTTACTCAGTAGTCAGCTTTGGGGAAATATATTTATATTCATTAGTAAAAATAATCACATAATTGACTTATAAATTTAATATTTTACTACACTCCGCTTAACTGCACCATTATAATATTTCTGTAGTATCCTTAGTCCTATATCAAGTGAAAAATTGATATAGGGAAACTACTTTTTCTCAAATGAGTTTAATATAAAACTGCAATACTAGTCCCACTTTTTAACCTGCTTCGTCATCAGAGTTGGAGTTATTTTTTGCATAAAAATCAGCAATTAAGCCAACAGTAATGCCTACCAACCCTCCACCAATTACCATCAAAAAAAATCGTCCAATCAACCCCAAGCCACTTAAACCAACACCTGAGCAGAAAAAACTTCCCAACAATCCAAGTCCAGCACCAAGAGCGGCATCAAGCAATGTTCTGTTACTCATGATTTCAAGTATTTGGCTGATCAAATTTTTTACATCTTTTGACATTTATTCAACTCCCCTTGCTTTAGGCATTGTTTTATCAGGTATAGCTACAACTAACACTTGTGTCGATAGTTAATTTTATACTAACTTCTCATCGGCACAGCTACACCATAACCAACAGTCTCAACTTAATACCCACTATAACTAGGCTTATTTCAACTTCTGTATTTGGAATATTAATTGCTAAATAAATCTTCATTTATATAAGTTGAGTATTGATATGACTATACGAGGAATAGAGGCAGCTGAAGCTGAAGCCAAGATTGGTGACAATAAATTTTCTTTTTTTATTACAACCATCTGCTCCCTAATTGCCTGCGCTGTTTTACTGTCTGGTATAAGGTTTGGGAAAACAGAAGAGCTTTACACTTTTCTGACTATTACATTGGGCTCCATTCACTTTATCATATTGATCAGTATTGTTTTTATGTCAAGGGTTTATATGATTTATCGAGCACTCGCAATTGCAATGTTAGTGTTTTACATATTGACATTAAAGGCAATATTTTAACCCTATGATAATGTAGTACACATAACTATGCTATCTATTAACGCTTTCTTCTAGCTTACTATGTAAGT
Source organism: Spartinivicinus ruber (assembly GCF_011009015.1). NCBI lineage: Bacteria > Pseudomonadati > Pseudomonadota > Gammaproteobacteria > Oceanospirillales > Zooshikellaceae > Spartinivicinus > Spartinivicinus ruber. The sequence goes on along the minus strand of NZ_CP048878.1, from coordinate 1,207,352 downwards.
CTATTTAGAAATATTTAAAAAAACTTTAGATTTTATTAAATATTTGCTTCTACTCTTGAAAGTGTTGCTACTCTGGTTAAAAGTCCAGTTAGTTGCATTAAAATGAAACGGTTGTCTGTTATCTTGCTATTATGGCTTTGTTTCTTCGATCATTCAGAAGAACAAAAGCGAGTGAAGATCACAACCGGCGAATATCCCCCTTGGTCATCCAACATTTATAAGCATGGTGGATTCATTCATCATGTTATCTCTGAATCCTTTAGACGTGCAGGTTATAAAGTAGCTTATGATTATTATCCTTGGGCTAGAGCCTATTAAAAAGGTGCATAACTTCCATGGCCTAATAAGCTCCAGATAGTAAGTTTTATCCGGCCATAATGAATATTATTGGTTAGCCATCATTTGAGTAATTATTTACACCCCAATATCCTCACTCCATAAGTCAGGTGATACCTTAATAAAACGTACCATTAAATCAATACATTCTGACTCTTGAAGAACTTCTACTACTACACCTTTTTCACGAAGTAGAGCTTCTTCTCCCATAAAAGTAGTATTTTCTCCAATCACTACTTTTGGGATGTCGTATAGCAATATAGCCCCAGTACACATAGAGCATGGCGACAAAGTTGTATAAATAGTACACTCTCTATATACAGAGGCTGGTAACCGTCCGGCATTCTCTAAAGCATCCATTTCACCATGAAGCACCACGCTACCTTTCTGTACCCTTCTATTATGACCACAGCCAATGATTTTGTTGTTATGCACAAGGACTGAACCTATCGGAATCCCTCCTTCTTTTAGGCCTTTTTTAGCTTCTTCAATAGCAGCTTGCATGAATTTATCCATTATGGCTTATCCTTAAGCTATATACTGAATATACAGTACATTGTGTCCTATAGTGTTATTTATCCGCGTTAGCACTGCTAATGATTCAGTTATCTACTAAGCAAGTCAATAGCTAACAAAGATAGCTGACATGTATAGACAACCCTCATAAATTAGCTAAAACAGATATTATGCTAGACGGAGTTCTCAGCAGAACAATGAACTCTCACACCGAAACCAAAATAAACGAACGCCTGATAACAAATATTGTGACAAAAAACATCATCTAACAACATAGATAACGGTTATTATTTATCCATTGATGTAAAAACAACAAGAATAAGAGTTATTTCTATAGCAAAGCCTATATAGGGAAACATCATTATTTATGGAGAAATTAAAGTGATACAACTTAAAGAAAATATAATTAATTTTGAAGTTGTTGTGCATGCAGAAAAAAATTTCAGTCAAAAGACCATTTGCACGTTTTTAGAAGCCTTCTCAACCATTAACTCAAAAGATGCACAATGCATTATTAACTTAGCAAAAACAGAGTATATTAATAGCTCTGCTTTGGGAATGCTTGTGAATTTAAAACAATATTTAGGAAATAACCAAAGTGCTATACGATTTGTTAATGCTAATAGCTATATCAAGAAACTATTCAAATCGGCCAATCTTGATAGTGCATTCCCTATAGAGTACCAGTATTAGTAATATGACTTCTATACACTTTTGATTTGAAGGCAAAAAGTTTACCAACTTCATAATTCTAGTGCCCAAAAGATCCCTCCATAGTATTGCAAACAACTTTTAGATTGATCGCTACTCACTTCTTAGCTGAAGCAGTCACCTGCCTCAGCCCGCCAACTAATTAGATGAAAGCTTTCAGTTTGACTAAGATTTTAAGTAAGAAAGCGTGCTTAGAGTTACACTATTACCAATGAGTCATCTAGATAGCAACGAGTTAGAAGACAACCCACCCCCTATAAATAAAAAGCTCGTTTATTTTGCTATTCTTTGGTTGCCACTTACCCTGGCTGCACTCATATTGCCAGCCATGTTATATTTTAGCGTACTGGTACTGTTTGGCGTTCTACTGGTTGTTTGGTATGGCTTGATTGCTAAGCTTCTTCGTAAACCCGAACTCGGCCAGTATAAAGTAGTATTCATTATAGAACTGGTAGCTGTTAGTTGCTTTTTGTGTATTGCTGGCCTGCTTTATCTACTTTTTCAAGTAATTAGATAACCTCAATACAGCATTTTACCTTGATGGGGCCACTTACAGCACCATGACCCAAGCCTTTCCCGCTTCTAGGACTTGCTTGCATATTTGGATAATATTTTATCCAAATGACTAGAAAAGGTTTTACGGTCACTTTGGCTTAACGCTGGCTGACCACCAGTATCCATGCCGCTTGCCCGTAAAGTATCCATAAAGTCCCGCATGTTTAAGCGAGCCCGGATGTTATCCTCTGTAAACAGCTCACCCCTTGGACTTAGCGCAAGCCCACCCTTCTCGATCACCTCAGCGGCTAAAGGAATATCACTGGTAATAACAAGATCACCGGTCATCAGCCTTTTAACAATTTCATTGTCGGCAATATCAAAGCCCGGCTCCACTTGAAGCCGCTTAATAAAAGGCGATGCAGGGATACGCATAGGCTGGTTAGCAACAAGCGTTAACTGTAACTTGGTTCGCATTGACGCACGAAATAAAATATCTTTGATTACTGCTGGGCACGCATCAGCATCTACCCAAATTTTCATGACATGCCCCTTCTTACAATACGTTAACAACCACTGAAAACAAGAAGCGTAGCCAGACTACAGCTTCTGTTTTCTGGTGAACGCAATACGGAATTAGTATCTTCTACGTTGTGGGCGACTACTTTTGGATTTTGGCTGTGCCTGGTTCACCTTGATATTACGCCCTTGAAGAAAACTGCCGTTAAGTGCTTTGATGGCAGCATCTGCTTCAGAGTTATCATCCATTTCAACAAAACCAAACCCCTTGGATTGCCCAGAGTTTCTATCGCTTATCAACTCTACGCTTGATACCTCACCAAATGCTGCAAAGACTTCCTTCAAATCTCCTTCAGTGACACTGTATGAGAGATTGCCAACATACATTTTCATATATCATCCTCTATTAGCATGTGTGTTGATTGGAATTACACTATCGAAAACCAAACACACAAATTGCTCGATAGAGAAAGCCACTTATTGACTAGTTCAAGGTGGTATCTGAGAAGTGCGGCTCAATAGTGCGAAGATAAGCAAAGCTAGCGGCATAAGTAGCTAGGTCTTCTAAGACAGAAGTCGCCAATAAACATAGTCAGTTACAGAGGATAACATATTTAAAGTTAGATAGCTTTCCACTAAAACTTTCTTTATTACCCTTACATAAAAAAGCCTCCAGATAAGTAAGATATTACTTATCTGGTTAAACCCATCGCCAAACGTTCATTCATAGCTTTGACAGTTATCATCTGAAACGAGCGATCAAAAATCAGACAGTCAGTTTCCAATGAATAATCATACTCATCATGTCTATGAGCATATTTGACTACTTTTAGCTTGTAAGGAAAAACAATTTTAATGCAGTCAATCGAATATTGCTTTTACTCTATTATTTGACTAATCGAATACCTTACCTGATATAAAAACCTTTAAATATTTAAGATTTCTATAAAAATATAAAACCGATGAATAATTAGTTCTCTCTCAGTCAAGCTATAATAATGTTAGTAAAGTCATTTTATTCGCGCAGTTGACATCAGAAGTAGGTTATATCTAATGAATAAATTCGTATTAGTTATCATTGTACTCATAGCAGCATTTTTTGTCCTCAAACCCAGTACTGCTCCATTTACAGCTAGAGAAGTTAACCCTACCTGCGATATTATTATGTTTTCAACCAGCTGGTGTCCTGTCTGTAAAAGTGCAGGAGAATATCTTGACAGAAAAAACTACAAGTATTGCGAAGTAGATATAGAGAAAGATGCTGTTGCTTATGACTATTATAAACGTTTAGGCACTAGAGGTGTACCAACCATACTGATTGGCGATCAAGTAACAGTTGGCCTCAACCCAAGAGAAATAGAACAATATATGGAAAATTATAATTTATGATTTTTCAAGCTAGCCTATTCTAAAAAGGCTAGCAAACACCTATCAGACCCTTAACTGAAAATTAGCCTCAAGCTGATTAACCGTGTAAACCTCATACTTACCATCAGAAAAATAAAAATTAACATTAGGCTTACTCACCTTGAATAAATACCAACCATTAAAACGATTGTCAGCTGGATGTGCCCGATACTCTGAAGAGTATTTCTCTTGGCACAGAGCATTTACTGTCAAATACTCAGCCTCAGAAATATTAAAATGCCTAAAGTATTTTTGATTAGGTAAAGCACTAACTGACCATAAGCCAGTTATATTTACTTGACTATTTGAGTCATCCTCTAACCATTCCCAATGAGATCCATCTGAGTTGGCACAAAACACACTTGTAGTATCAGCAAATACAATAGGAATATTGACGATAATTAAAGCAGTCGTTGTCAGGATTTTTTTATAGTTCATCATACTAAATTATCTCGTTGTAGTTTAAGGCTAAAGCGGCAACTATTATATATAGTATTTTTTGCAAATAAACAGAACAAATGAGATACCATCTTCATACCCTAGCACATAGCCATTTGGATATGTATTAAGCTAATCCTAATATTCCTGCCTTTAATTTCACGCAGCTATCTATAATATTTTTTTATTAATTCTAGTTTAATTACAAAACCCTAACTAATAAGTTAACCCCATATTTAATTACACTATTGCAACCAAATAACACCATATATGCTACAACGACTTTAAAGTATTAATTACTTTCACTCGTAGCAAAATAGCTTTTAAGAGAAACTGAATTGATTGAACTAATATTTTGGATGATGACTCGCAAAGTTCATACAAGCACCTATACTAATAACACAGGTTTTACCATTATGAGAAGCACTATGACAAAAATCTATACAAACCGTATAAAAATATTCTTTAGTATTTTTTTAGCTATTTCGTGTAATAACGTATTCAGCAAAACCAATACTACAGATAAAGACAACAAGGCTCCAGCGATTGACAGCTCGCAACCTGTTTCATCTGGAAGATACATGGGAGTAACTCCTGGCTCGGTAAATAACCGAGGCATTTGGGTTATTGATACAGAAACAAGCAAGGTAAAATATTGCGAGATAGTCACTGTAGGAAAGATAAAGTGTTCACTCTGGGGGCACTAATATTCTGATATTTTTCTGCCTTCACAATCAAAGTGGCTAACTGATACACCACTGCTAGTTAAAACCACTTTCTAATTCATTGTAAAAAGAACCAGTGCAGTTCCTACTGCGCAAAGTAAATAAAAAAACTATTCATACAACATTCAGCAATAAAGTCACCCCACTTTTTTGATTAAATTACAATCAACCCAGCTTAAATAAAGCTTAGTTCTCTGTTTAAGCTTTGTTTAAGCTAAGATTCCTATACTACTCCTACCTAGCGAATATAAAATATAGACAAAGTGGAATTTTTTAAGGTAGTGATTATGCGGTTATTTAAGGTTAAACCTGAAGCAAACAATACTGAAAAGCTATACTGCGAAAGCTGTGCAACTACCATTAACGGGAAAATTTTTTCACTAAAACTAGTTGAAGAAAGCTGCGGTAGTTTTTATCCATACCGTTATTTATGTTCGAGTTGCTACCAAAAGTTAGTGTTTCTTTTTCCCATCAAAAAAGCGTGAGTAACTCACTCTGTGTTGGATTTATTATTTCTAGTTATTGTATCCCTGCACTTCCAATTCTCCCTATTTTGCTTATCTTTTTGAAAAAAAGACTTTATCTGCCATAATTTGCCATAATTCACCATCAGATTACCTGATTTAGTCTCTGGGCTGGCCGAGTTACTTGATTTAATTATTTCAAAAAAGAGCGGCTCAAAAAGTACACTTTCTGTGTATTTGTGCCTATTAAGATCAACCAGCCCTTAACGTCATTTGTGGAGCAAATGCATAGTATATACAAACCAGGGAGTCAAAAGGGGCAACAGTAGATGAATATTAATAAGATGAAACCAAGTAAAGGTGAAACCTATATCAGCTATAAACTGCGTTATATAGTTTATAGCTGCCTAGTCTTGGCAATAACAATGACCCTGTTTGCCAGCCTGCGAGCAGGTGTAGCTCATACTGACTCATCATTACATCCCTTTGCCCTCAGTCGAAACGGACAAACAATTAGAGCTAGTAATCGATCAATAACCAACCAGAAAAACACCACACCAATAGCAAACTCCCTCGCAACCAGAGAGCAATTATTTATTATCGATAACTCGCAATTCATGTCTAAACCTGATTTAGCTGTGGCTAAACAGCTATTAGTTAAAGTCCTACTACAACTTACACCTGCTGACCGCTTCAATATTTTTACAGTCAACAGCGACGCCTCCCCATTATTTGCCAACTCACAACGAGCAAACATGCTGAGCATCGCTGATGCTATCGCTTTTGTAGATGAACTAGTCATTAATGGTAAAGGCAACCTACTATCAGCACTGCAATTTACCATGTCATCGTCTAAGCCAAAGGATATCAAGAGCAGCCAAATCATCTTACTTTCCAATGGTCAACTTGGTTATCAACAACTGCAGGAATTTGCTCAAAAGCACATTGGTAATAAACAACTATTTTCATTGGCTATTGGTAACCAATCTCATGTTGCTTTCATGAGTAATGTTGCTCTAGCTGGAAATAGTGCCACACATATTATTCCACGAGATAGAGGTTTAACTAAAAGCATTAATGAAGCCTTACTTGTCACAAAATCAAGCAATCCGCCAAGAGCCCAAATTAATGTGACAAAAGAGATTAATGTAATCACTTCCAAACCAGCCTATTAACTAACGTTAACAAAGACAGAAAATAGTGATCTATCACTCAAACTAGAAAAATGACAATTTACTATCGTGAAGCTAGCGCAAAAAAATCACTCATGAGGAGTAGAAGTCCCTAAAAAGCACTAAACTAATACTTATCGCTACATTCCAACAAATGTTAGCAGCTCAATAGCATATGCCTGCTTAGTTGAGTCAAGTAACAGTGAGAATTAGCAACAAGTTTAAACATGATTTCACTATGGCAATAAAAAAATATTAACAGCCGCACAGCACTTTAATTCGTATTCCCTATACTACTTACTACAAGCTAATGGAAGAGAACCTTGTTCCAGACAGGCACAAAATGAAAACAACAGCGCTTTTTCGGCCGATTGGGCCTGAGCAATTTGAAGCATTAAAGAACCTTGGTTTTAGCCAGATACCATCACATGTTTTTGGCCAAAAGTTTTTTTATCCACTATTACATGAGTCTTTTGCGAAACAAATAGCTCAAGAATGGTACCTGCCCAAGCATGGGCAAGCCTATGTGATTCGCCTTGAAATTGCTTCCAGCTACCTGGAACAGTTTGAAGTTAAACGGATTGGCGGGCCTGAACACACTGAATACCGTATTCCCATTGAAGAGCAAACTAACTTTAGTAGGGAGCTGGTAGGCAATATAGAAATAGTTGCAGAGTATCAGCAAGATACCATCAAACAACCCTTTCTGTTTTGCCGAATAGGAGAAACCACTGAAGCTATACTAAATCCTACAGTTGGGTTTCAGCCTCCTTTCCAGTGTCTAGCATAACAGTTTTACTTAAGCTCTTTGCATTACAACACTATGTCAGCAAGGATGCTGCTTATGACTAAATGTCAAATTGCTTGCTAAAGGAATTGCTTACATACTTGAAAAGCAATATTCTAGCAAACTAACTTCTGTTTTTGCTTGCCTCCTTTAACAGCACTGCTGTTACCCTTTCATGCCTATTGCCCCCCATCTCAGTTCACATTCTCTTCTGCTAACCTTCATTTAATGAAGATAAATTACAGTCAGTGTTAAAAAGTTGGCGAACTTATATAAAAGACGTATTATTTTCCAGCAGTTAGTGGTGCATCCTATCAACAAGGTTGCCTTGCAGCTAAGTGACTTAAGCATGTAGGTGAATTTTGATCAGACTATTTAATAAGATATTCAAACCCAAACATCATACAGCAGTAGCCCCCCCTCCCCCGCAAGAAAGTCAGGAGTCAGCAAAGAAGCCCGCCGAAGCCGCCCGTAAGAAAAAAACTATTTCGGCTAAAGCGAAGAAGAAGTCTAGCTGGGATATTAGCCAGTTTAGTGTGCCAGAGGTGGAAGAAAAGGCCCGCTTTCATGACTTTGAGCTACCAAACGCTCTAATGCAAGCAATTCATAACCTAGGCTTCAGTTATTGCACACCAATCCAAGCAGAAGTATTGGCCGCTACTCTAGCCGGACGTGATGCAATTGGCCGTGCTCAAACAGGTACGGGAAAAACTGCTGCATTTCTCATCAGCACCATCAAGCAACTACTCGAAACCCCCAGTCCATCCCCCCGTTACGCGGGAGAACCACGCGCATTGATATTGGCTCCAACTCGTGAGCTGGCGATTCAAATAGCCAATGATGCTAAAGAGCTATGTAAGTTTTGCCCAGTTAATATCACTACAGTTATGGGAGGGATGGAATACGACAAACAGCGCCGCCACTTACATAATGAGTTTTTAGATATTGTGGTTGCTACACCTGGCCGATTAATCGATTACTATGAAAAACAAGATATTCACCTGGACTTGGTGGAAATACTGGTTATCGACGAAGCTGACCGCATGTTAGACATGGGCTTTATCCCCCAAGTCAGACGCATTGTCAGAGCTACCCCCAAGCAGGGAGACAGGCAAACCCTATTATTTAGCGCCACTTTTAATGATGATGTCTCACGCTTAATCGACCAGTGGACCTATCAACCTGTCAAAGTAGAAATTGAACCAGAGCAGGTAACGACCGACACTGTTACTCAACGTTTCTATATGGTTGAAGAAAACAGTAAAGCAAAACTGCTGGTTAATCTGATCTTACAAGAAGACCTCCACCGCATTATTGTCTTTGCAAACCGGCGCGACCAAACCCGCAAGTTACAGGAGCTACTTCACCAAGCTGGTATTAGTTGTGACTTGTTATCCGGTGAAGTAGCTCAAAAAAAGCGCCTGCGTACTCTAGAAGATTTTAGAGAAGGTCGAATCCGTGTTTTAGTAGCCACCGATGTAGCAGGACGCGGCATTCATATTGATGGCATTAGCCATGTAATCAATTACAACCTACCTGAAGACCTAGAAGACTATGTACACCGCATTGGTCGTACGGGGCGCGCTGGGGCAACTGGCGTAGCCATTAGCTTAACAGGCGAATCCGATGCCTTTTTACTTCCTGAGCTAGAGCAGCTACTTGGCATATCATTAAAAATTGAGCAGCCTCCAGAAGACTACCTAAATAAAAGCTTGCCCATTAAAGGGAAGCCATCCCCAATAAAGAAACACCATCGCAAACCACATAAGCAGTATAAAAAAACTGGGCACCATAAGAAGCACTATCCTCCAAAGAAAAGGTAGCAGTTGCTGCCTTTTTAATTCAAATTCAAATTTTATCACTGGTAGTGCTTCACTATCTACACATAATACTGTATATTCATACAGTTAGTTTTGCTTAGTGGTGTTTATCTGCATTTCATCTGTGTAAGCCTAGCTCAATCTGTATCAGCCCAATAGTGTTGGTGCTAATAGTATTAGTGCCTTAAAGAGTCTCACTGGTACAAATTGAAATGGCTAGTCAGTTAACATCAGCTCTCAAGCATTGACTATCTACTCTCGCTATTAGCTATTTAAGAGTACGCCGTCATGATCTCCTGTGATCTAGATGTCTTAAATAGCTGTACTACTATTGCCGGCTACAAGCCGGCTTTTTTCTATACCCTTTTAGAGTCTATTCCTACTGTTTTTTTACACCTAAAAATAAGTCATGGGTGGTATTCACTGTCTAACTATCAACAGTTACAAAAATTTAACGTCCAGCCTAAATCAGCATAATATAAATGTTTACACATCTTTTGATTGCTTTTTAAACAACACTTCAACTTGAGGGTTAGCTGTTTTGAGTTAATATCAAAACAAGGAGGTTAATTTTAGTCACGCTACTGCCATTTAGTTGTAGTTACATAAGAAACAGGAACAAGTTTCTTTAGGAGCAAGTGTTCCTTAGTTAGCGGTCTTTTGCACTTAAAGGTACCCACCTATGGTAGATGCAATCCAGCTTGAGCTAATAAAGAGCCAGAAGCGCACCTTCGTCCTTGATACCAACGTTCTCATCCACGACCCAAATGCGGTAATGAATTTCGATGAACATAAAGTCATTATCCCCATTACAGTTTTAGAGGAGCTTGATAAGTTAAAAACAGGCAAACACACCATCGCAGCAGACTGTCGTCAAGCAATAAGGGTTATTGATCAAATTCTTGGTTGTGCACCTCCCGCGGAAGTAGAGCAAGGCGTGCCCATTCGCCGCTACGATGAGTCCCCTCCTTTGGGCACCCTGGCAATTATGATGCCTCCTAATGATCCAGCCGTCTCTTTCCTTTCACCTGCAAACGACAATATCATCATTAATCATATCTGCTCGCTACAACATACTAGCCAAGATGAAAAAGTTATCCTGGTGAGTAAAGACATCAATATGCGTCTAAAAGCCAGAGGTTGCGGCATAGAGTCACAGGACTATCATAATGACCAGTTGATCACAGATGTTGAATTTCTCAGCAAAGGCTACCAGGAAGTAACTGGGTCATTTTGGGAGCAAATACAGCAGGTGTCGACTATTCAAGAGCAAGGCAGAACACTACACGTTATCCCAAAAGATAACCTGACAATTGAGGTATACCCCAATAAATTTATTTTGGATGAGCAAGGCTTTATCGGGCAAATCAAGTCCATAACCAGCACAGAAGTGACTATTCTGGATCTTTCCCATGATTTCTTGATGCAACAAGAGGCCTGGGGGTTACAGCCTAGAGACATATATCAAGCAATGGCACTACAATTATTACTAGATCCCGATATTCACTTGGTTAATCTCACTGGTGCTGCCGGCTCAGGAAAAACGATTTTAGCACTGGCCGCCGCGATAGAAATGACTGTTGCCAGCAAGCGTTACCGTCGCATTATTGCTACTCGTAGCGTGCAAGGATTAGATGAGGATATTGGCTTTTTGCCTGGCACTGAAGAAGAAAAAATGGAGCCCTGGCTTGGTGCTATCACCGACAACCTGGAAGCACTCCACTGCGATGATGAGTGTACCCACAGCAGTATTGATTACATTCTAAAAAAAGTGCCACTGCATTTTAAGTCACTCAACTACATCCGTGGTAGAAGCTTCCAGCACAGTTTAATTATTATCGATGAGTGTCAAAACCTGACTCCTCACCAAATGAAAACGATCATCACTCGGGCGGGCAATGGTAGTAAAGTGATTTGCCTGGGCAACCTGGCACAAATTGATACTCCTTATCTTAGCGCAACAAGCTCAGGACTAACCTATTTAACAGAACGCTTTAAAAACTTTGCCTATGGAGGAAATATTCAACTACGAGGGGTTCCCAGGTCATTATTGGCCGAATTTGCTGAGCAAAATCTGTAATTTTAATACTTCTTGAGTGCACTTGTGCACTCAAGGCAGTACTGTATTACCATACACCATATAAGAAGTATCCATCATAAGAATTATATACCTTCCCTATCACCTCTATAAGTATACATCTTTTGTATAGCTCGCTAGACTAGATTATCTGTTAGACTAACCCATCGAGCCATATATGTTAGCTGTTATATCACCAGCCAAAACCTTAGACTTTGAAACCCCACCCACCGCCTCAGAGTACACCCAGCCTGAGTTGCTAAAACAGTCTGAAACGTTAGTTAAAATCCTTCGTCAATATACCCCTGATCAACTAGCTAAATTAATGAAACTAAGTGATAAGCTTGCAGGGTTAAATGTGGCTCGCTTTAAAGAGTGGAGCCAGCCATTTAAGCCCACTAATGCTAAACAAGCCGTATTAGCCTTTAAAGGGGATGTATACACTGGCTTAGAAGCAGAAAGTTTGACTGACAAACAACTGGAATTTGCTCAGCGACATTTACGAATATTATCAGGACTTTATGGTGTATTAAGACCATTGGACCTAATCCAACCTTATAGACTGGAAATGGGTACTAAACTAGAAAATCCCAATGGAAAAGATTTATACCAGTTTTGGGGAGAACAAATTACCCAACAGTTGAATCAACAATTGACCGACGCTAAAGGCCCTCTAATTAATTTAGCCTCTAATGAATACTTTAAAGCAGTCAAACCCCAGCTACTTGATGCAAATATTATTACCCCCGTGTTCAAAGACTGGAAAAATGGTCAATATAAAGTTATTAGCTTCTTAGCCAAAAAAGCCCGTGGCATGATGGTTAATTATTTAGTAAAAAAGAAAATCAAACATCCTGAAAAATTAAAGCAATTTGATATGGCAGGCTATCAATACCAACCAGAGCTATCATCAGAGAAAGAGTGGGTTTTCACCCGAAAAGCATAACAATTAACTTTTACGTAACTCACACAGGCCTTATACTGTTAAAAATTGTGTGAGTTACCTACATAAAACTCATCAACTATATTATCCAATAACTGCTATGCTACTCACATCCTGGTACTAATAACATTTTTTAACTCATCTTCAAATTTTTTAGCGGGTAAATTATAATCTAGAACTCGCTGTAAGGCCTCATACACCACTAGCCAAGACCATAAACTATATTCTACCTTCTTCTCAGGTAACTTGGAAAAGCTTTCATCCAACAATTTGGCATATTGCTGTTTAATTAAAATAATCTGGTCCGGCAAACTTTGATTATCGGATGCCTGATTGGCTAACTTATTATCTCTTGTCAGGTACATTGGCTCACCTCAAACTATCAAAGCAAATTGAATCACTAAGAGTAAATAGTGGTAGATAAAAATAAATGCACACTAGCCAAAGCAAATTATTTGCCAGACAGTTGAAGGCTTTTAAATATCAGATAATTAGAAAAAAAACAGGCAGGATTAAAATCAATTACTCTCATAGCTGTTTAATACATCGACAGCATCCCCTTTATTAATAGAATATAATGGAAATATAAAGTTAAAGTGACTTAGACTTTAGGTAGACAAGAGGAAAATCGACAGTTAGATTTTTACCCGCTACTGTCAAGTTAAAGTATCGATGTAAGGTATTACTGTTTGCGTAAGACCAGACATAAGCGCTTTCATTAAGCATTGAATTTCCTGGCAAAATTTTAACAAAACCACAATCAGCGGCTATTCCTTGCTTATTCTTTACTTTTTTACTTAGCAACTTACCTTTTTCTAATTCATACACAATACTTTCAAAATGGATAGACTCTTGAAATAAATTAGTAAACTTAACCTGATAAAAGTCCGTATCTTGTTGCTGCCAGTTGTGTTTGACCTTGACATTAGCCGATGGCTTTTTACCAATGTAACTCACATCTACTTCTAAAATTGGTTGACTGCCATTATATAGCGTTAAAGTGTATTCACGGGCATTATACCAAGTGACATCAGTATTATTTTGCTGACAGCCATACTGTAATATTACCGCCAACAAAATAGTAACAAACTTTAGTGGAGACATATATTTAGTCACTAATTACCGCCACCTCCGCAGCCACCTCCTCCACAACTACTCCCTCCACTACTACAGCTACTGCTACAACTGCCACCCCCTCCTGATGAACAATTACTTTTTCCCTTTTTTTTACCTCTTTTACCTTTAGAAGAAGAGCTAAAAATACCACTCAGAAATCCCCAAACTGTAAAAATAACAACTACCAAAAGAATAAACATTGATATTTTCGACTCAGTTGAGTCTGCATAAACATAACTAGAACCAAATAACAAGCTAGAAAGAAACAAAAGTTTAGCCAAGTATTTTTTTTGGGGTCTTTCTGAGCACTTTAACCAAACATCTGCCGGCGCTTCAGAACCAAACTCATCAGCATATTGTTGCAAAGTATATTGATACTGATCCTGCATTAATGCTTCATTACTTTCCTCACTGGGATCATGGTGAATCGGCCGCTGTAGAATATCGTCACATAAATCATTCCAATAAGAACGACTAAAAGTCAGGTGTAAATGCCAAACATTATCAATGACTTTAGAAGGGGTAACCGGGGTTTTACTGACACAAGCTAAATATAAGAATTTTTTATATTCTTCAACAGCTTTTAAACAGAAGCCTTTATCCCAGCCTGTTTCCATTTGCAGCTTTTTGATAAATAACTGCTGCTGTGGAGCGGCTACCTGATAATTACTTAACTTTTCCCACAATTCAATATTGGTAGTAATGTACGTTTGCAATGCTAGTACTCCTTATATACTTCAGGGTTCCTCTACAGCTGTAGAAGGCTTTTGAGGCTAACTACTCACGTTGATTGCTTAGCTCATTCACCTCTAGTTTCAACAAACGTGATTGTCTATATAGGTATCGTACCATATCATACTCAAAAGGAGAGTCCAGAGAGCCATAGCGAAATGGTATTTGATGGCGACGATCTACAGCATTTAGCGCAAAAACAGCGGGATGACTAATAGTGGTACGAGGGATGGTGAGCCAATTGACCTCATTGAGTAAAAAGCTATCTACTATAAGCCCTGTCATATCTCTGAGATTGGTTGGCCCTACAAAGGGTAGTACAATATAAGCACCGTCATTCACTCCATAAAAGGCCAAAGTGTGACCAAAATCAGCCGTTTGCTTTTTAATTCCAATATAACTGGCTACATCAAATACTCCCAATATTCCTGCCGTAGTGTTTATCAATAAACGTCCGGTGCTATACAGCGTCCCTTTCAGATTAAATTGCAAACCATTATTAACAATGTTCGATACCTCAGAAACATTATCAAGAACCTTACTCACTCTATCTTGAATAAATATTGGCACAAGGTATTCATAAGCAGAAACAGCTGGCAAATAGATTTTCTCATCAAACCGCCGGTTAAACTTATACAACAGTCGGTTAGTTGACTCTAGCGGATCATATGTATCTATAAACGCAACATCCTCCAAATCAGCTATTACTGTTTTTTCTTCGTGAAAATCCAAAGTCTTGAGTGGATGCTCTCTCTCACTTGCCAGGCAAAGTGTACTGACAAATAACCAAATAAAAATTAATATCCATTTTTTTACTTTACACATACTAAATATACTTTTATGAAATCAGCTGCCACGCTGTTATTTTGATTTCAATAGCTTGAGCAAATCATCAACATTTTTTTGATAATTAAGATTACCACAGTGCCCACCGTAAGGGTATAAGGTTAATCGTTCACCAAAGATTTTAATTAAAAACTCAATGTCCTGATTGGAAAGGATAAAATCATCTTTATTAGTCATCACATAGATATGACTCGACTGAGCCAAGTAGTTTTGGAGAGCCTCCAGGCTATTTTCCTTAATCACTTCAGCTAAAGACTTATCTACATAGGGCATCACAAACTTATTTAAATAGCAGGCAAAATTACATAATAGAGCTTGCTTAAAGTAATCTGTCAATGATGCGCTAATGTCTAGCTCAATATTCTCAGCTACATAAACACCATGTTTATTTAGCTGATCAACCATAAAGCTCATTTCAGCCACACTAAAGCGAAAACTCGCGGCTATAAGTAGTGCCATTTCCTCTCTGGTTAACGCTTGTCCAGAGCCTTGAATATCGAAAAACAAGCCCTCTTCAATTTTAATATAACCTTGGCTACCAAAAAAGCTTGCTAGTTTATCAAAAATTAAATTAAAGAAGTCTTCTGCATTATTAACCTTATATGCCTTTGCCAATGTTAGTTTGTCCAGCGTTTGCAATGATGTATACAAATTTACAGGTGGATTTATTAAAATCACCTTCTCAAATTCAAAGTGTTTTTCTGTTATATCTAAATGACTCACAAATGCTGCTTGTAACGCTCCCAGACTGTAACCTACTAATAAATAATCCGTTATTTTTACTTTGTTTTTATTCTTAAGTTGCCTCACCACTTGTTTCATTACCTTGTATAAATCATTTGCATCAACTTTGCTTAATCCAGGCCTTGCTTGTGGTGCTGCTACAATAAAATCATAGTTGGTGGGAGAGGATAATAAGGCGACATGGAAACCTGCTTGATAAAATATCTTCTTCAAAAACTGCATTTTCTGGCTTTTATAACTTGATCCTGTGCCTGCAATAACAAAGATTAATGGGGCTTCTACCTGTTGATAAGCGACAGGAACAATTAAACTTTCAACATCCCATAAATTACCAGGCAGCTTCTTTCTCGGCCCTTTAATCGTTACTAACAGCTGTTGGATGTCACTGTCATTCATTAGCTTAGGCTGATATTCTGGAGGTGAGGATGCAATAGTCGCAAAAAAAGGATTCTTTATAGGGAAACCATACTCAGAGGCTAATGAGACATTATAAAGAGGTAGCATTAACAACCAAAACAGTATAAATAGTAATCTTCGCTTTGAAATCATTGTAATGACAATCCATTGTCATCCCTAAAAACACTACACCTTGTCTACAGAGGGCAGCTCTACAGGTCAGGCTCTAACTAACAACATATCAGCGTGTATTTTTAGGCGTGTCCTTGTTTGATTACGGCTTATTTGTGTTTATTACTATCAGTGTTAGCTTGATTGAACTGTGCTAACTGTTCCGGTGTAGCTTCTTTCTGAAATTGCTGCTTCCATTCACTATACGGCATACCATATACCATCTCTCTGGCATGCTCATACTCAACTTCTATGCCTTGCTCTTTTGCTTCTTGAACATACCACTTGCTAAGACAGTTACGGCAAAAACCAGCTAAATTCATTAGGTCGATATTTTGTACATCTTTACGGCTATCTAAATGCGCGACTAGTCGTCTGAATACCGCTGCTTCAATTTCAGTCTGTTTATTTGTATGTTCCATGCTCATTCACTAATCTTGTTAAGTTTTAAGTAGCTATAATAACGTCTGGATAAGCCTTAACAAATCCTCTTTTATAAGTCGCTCATTTTCCCATAAGATAAAATGCCCCTCTTCAGCAACAGCATTCAAGCTAACTGCTTTTCCCGGTAATTGCTGTATTGCATATTCAGCATTACCAAAATAGGCTAACATGTCTTCTTTTCCATGAATAATATGTACCTTAGCCCTTAGGTTTGACCAATCGTTCGCCATTTTTTCCAGTTCTTTCGCTAACCCAAATATTTCTTGATTAGCCTTTAGTAGCTTGTCTGGCACAAACCAACGGATTACTGGCCATTCAATTACCCAGTTATACCAGCGAGGAGATTCCAAGCTTGGGTCCAAAGAGGCTGCAATCAACAGAATATTGTTTACTTGATCAGGATAGTCAATTGCCATTTTGACCGCTAAGGACCCTCCTAGTGAATGTCCAACCAACAGCACTTGCTTATTAGTCTCTAGTAGCGGCTGTATCAACTTTGCGTGGTCAGCTAATGAGGTATTAACGGTGGAAGATGAAAGGCCAAAGCCAATACGGTCCACAGCAACGAGCTCCGCTTGATTCATTAGCTGTTTATCAGCTAAATAATGAGAATAGTTTTGCCATTTTCCTGGTGTTCCATGGATAAATATCACACGCACAGCCGCATCTGGATTGCCCGTTTTAACATAGTGCAACCGCTGTGGCTCTGAACCTAGAAAATAAGAGTTAGTATTCACGCTCGCTGATGCTTGGACCAATTGAACCCATTGATAACCAGATACAACCAATACAACTAGTAATGAAGCAATCGTTATACTCAGCTGCCACCAAGACTTAAACATACTATAGCCCCCCTACTAAACAGCAGCGTCACGAAAAGGTGATTCCAGTAAGTAACTAAGACCCACGCTAACAAGCAATTGTTTCAACAGCGCACACAAGGAAAATTTTTCGTATTCCCCCTACACTTATAAACTTATGGGTAACTTGGCTTCTAATCAGTAGTATATGGCTAGTTTTTTCAAATTTTTTTATAAGTCATTTAGCTTGTTGTTACTCAATGGAATAAGTCATGCAACAGACGTTAACCACTTAATTATTGGTGTCGAAAAGCTTAGCTACCTCCCCCATTATAGTTTTGAAGAAGGCGATCTCATAGGCTATACCCGCGAAGTATTAGATGCTTTTGCTAAAACCAATAATTACACAGTGGAATATCGCCTATTATCTGTCAGCCAACTGTATGCAGCGCTTTTAAAAAACCAGTCAATCGACTTTAAATACCCCGACAACCCACAATGGAATACCGCAGGAAAAAAGGATACAAAAATATACTACAGTGATTCGGTAAGCTCATATATCGATGGCATTATCGTCATGCCTGCTGCAAAATCAAAAGAACTAAGCTTTTTAAAAAACTTAGGTACTATAAAAAACTTTACTCCATGGGGATATCACGACTTAATTAAATCAGGAAAAGTACACTTACATGAGAGTGAAAGCATTATTGAACTATTATCACAAGTAATGTTTGGTGAATTAGATGGTGCTTATGTGAATATTGCAGTTGCTAAATATCACTTAAACTATACTATCCATTCACCTAAAGCATTGGTATTTAATAACAAATTACCTTATATCAAAAGTGCTTACTGTCTATCCACCATTAAACATCCTAAAATAATTGAAACATTTAATCAGTTTTTAGCGTCTGAAACCAGACTAATAGAAACTCTACGAAATAAGTACAATATGAACATTGAGTTTTCTCCATAAAGCAGTTAATTAACTTTGATAACAATTACATAACAAGCTGTTTGACAACCCATTGCCATCACCACGTTAAAAACTATGTTCTCACCGTTATATCTTGTATAGAATATTAAAAGACATTCATTACAGGTATTTGATACGCCATGGACTGCATCGAAAATTTTGGCCCCGTTACCGCATTACACATGGGAAAACCCATGTTCAAAATAGCTCCACCTGTAATGACGGTCAGATGTTATGCTATTGACGGCGTTATGATAGATACAGGGATTTATAGCAAGCATCGTCGGGTTTTAAAGTTTGCTAATGAACAAGCCATTCGCCAAACCATTATTACCCATCACCACGAAGACCATACAGGCAGCGCCAGCGCTTTAGTAGATGCGGGCTTTTCAGTACTTGCTTCACCTGCCAGTGCAGCCAAAATGGCCAGCGGTTTTAAATACAAACTCTATCATCAAATGGTATGGGGAAAAGCACCTACTGTACTAGTTGACTGTCTGGACGATGTCATCGAAACAGATCATTACCAGTTCAAAGTGATTCCTGCACCAGGCCATTGTGATGACCAAGTAGTTTTTTTTGAAGCAAACGAGGGTTGGTTATTTTCAAAGGTGATGCTTTTTTAGCCGACAAAATAAAGCTTTTTAGAGGTGATGAGGACTTTGCTAAAACCATTGAAAGCTTAAAGCGGCTGGTGACTTTAGAATTTGCAGATTTATTTTGCGCTCATCGCCCTATCATGAACCAAGGCAAACAAGCACTGCAACAGAAACTGGCCTACTTATTGGAGCTAGAAGACCAAGCTCGTTACTTACACCGCAAAGGACACTCAATAAAAGCGATTACTCAGCAGCTACTGGGTAATGAAAGTCGTTTACGTACGCTACTTACCCGGGGGGATATGTCAAAGCAAAATATCATCCGTTCTATTTTATTTGGCCCTACCCCCAGAGATGAGAAGCCTTCCCCTTATATATCCAAAGCAAATGGCTTGTAGAGACAACAGCAAACCCAAAAAATTAATTTAAGAAGGATATAATGAACTTTAAAGAGGCTTAATCCTATTTGATATAATAAAGCTTACGCTCTTTACTAGACGACCGGTCTAATTGGATGTAATATAAATACATGATACAAAGTGAACATCAAGAGACTCAAGAGATTATCCTGAATGCTGGTGAACAGTTAATTCTCAGCAAAGGCTTTTCTGCAGTAGGGTTAGCGCAAATTTTAGCGCAAGCAAAAGTGCCAAAAGGCTCGTTTTATCATTACTTTCGTTCCAAAGAACAATTTGGCGTAGAACTACTTAAACGCTATTTTGACAATTATAACAAGCTGCTAATGGAGCTATTTAATCAGCCAGAAAAAACTGGTAAGCAAATGTTAATGGAATATTGGCAACGTTGGTTTGATAATCAAGCGACTATTTGTTGTGATAAACAGTGTATGGCTGTCAAGCTTGCAGCTGAAGTATCCGATTTATCCGACGATATGCGCTTAATCTTAAAAACAGGCATTGACTCTGTTATTAAAAAAATTGCTTCTTGTATTCAGCATGGCGTTGATGATGGCTCTCTACCTGAACAATTAGACCCACAAGATGCAGCACTTGCCTTATACCAGCAGTGGATTGGTGCTAGCTTAATCACTAAAGTGCGACATGATGAATCTGCCATTACCAATGCAATGGCCTTAACTAAAGGTATTTTAACCAAATAAACTTCTTAAGTTGATGAGGCTTGAAATAATTAATATCCAGCCTCATTTTTTTCAACCCAGCACTAGACGACTGGTCTACTAAGGAATAACAAATGTCAAACAGCAAGCTACTTTCTTCATTTCAGTTAAGCGACTTAAAATTACCAAACCGTGTCATCATGGCCCCCCTTACCCGATCCAGAGCTAGTACTGGTGATGTGCCCAACCAGTTGATGGCGCAATATTATGCCCAACGAGCTTCAGCAGGGTTAATTATCTCTGAAGCTAGCCAAATTTCGCCACAGGGCCAGGGTTACGCTTGTACACCCGGCATTTACAGCCAAGCACAAATCACTGGATGGCAACAAGTTACCCAAGCTGTACACCAGAAAGGAGGGCGGATAGCTATCCAGCTATGGCACGTAGGGCGTATTTCCAATCGAATTTTCCAACCAGATAGCCAGCCACCCGTTGCTCCTTCTGCCATCAAAGCTGAAAGCGGCAGAAGCTATAACTTACAGCAGGGTCAATTAACTCGTATCAGCACCGATACACCTAGAGCATTATCCATTGAAGAAATTCAAGCAATTATCGCCAACTACCGACAAGCTGCAATTAATGCTATGGAAGCTGGTTTTGATTTAGTTGAGCTGCATGCAGCCAATGGCTATTTACCTGACCAGTTTTTGGCCACTAACACTAACCAACGTTCTGACGAATATGGTGGCTCTATTACTAACCGAGCACGCTTTACTTTAGAAATCATTGACACACTCATCGATGCGATAGGCGCTCAAAAAGTAGGGATTAGGTTATCACCAAAAGGCGAATTTAATGATATTGTTGATACTGAAGCTGAAGCAATGGCTATTTATTTAGCCGAACAACTTAATAAACGACAAATAGCCTATATTCACATTAATGAACCCACCTGGAATAATGGAGTGCCTTATAGTGATAAGTTTAGGCAGCAGTTACGCCAAACGTTTAATGGCCCTATTATTGTTTGTGGCGCTTATACTCAAACTAAAGCAGAACAAATAATTCAACAAGGCTTGGCCGACTTAGTGGCTTTTGGCCGACCCTATATAGCTAATGGGGATTTAGTAGAACGATTCCAGCGGCAGGCGGAACTTAATACTCCAGAGCCAGAGACTTTCTATGGAGGAGATGAAAAAGGCTATACTGATTATCCATTATTAGAGCCTGTAACAGAGCTAGCTTAAAGGTACTTTTATAAATACGACAAATAAAGGGCTTCCCACTTTCCCTTTAGAGGGTGTCGCAAAACTACTGCGCTCCTGACCTTTTGCGACCCCCTCTTTGCTTGTCGTTTTATTAATTGTTATTCGCAAATTATTTCGGTGGTGCTTTTTCAATACACTCAATATATCTTTTGTAAAGCATCACTTCTTCTGTTTGAATTCGGTGCCCCAAAACGCCAATAATATTACCTAAGGCTTTGGCAAATTCCATAATTTGATTTTCGTATTCACCATTTTCAAATTTTTCAAAAAAATTCAACACATCTTTGGAAATACTTAACATATCCTGAGCGTAGTTTTCTGCTAGCTCGCTGAAGTGATGCTCCATTAAAACAGGATATAATAGATCATCTTCTTTTTGTAAATGAGATAAAATTAACTGTTTAGCTTTATATAACTTTGCTTTACACTGTGCTGAACCAACCCCTTCATACATAGCTTCATCCAACAAACGCTGAATAGCCCTGTGCTCGACAACAAAGCTATCAATAAGCGACTGACCTTGCATTTCCATAATCAATGTAAGCCTTTATTTTATAAACTGTATAGTCAAGTATATACTCTCTCCTGTAAACCACTAACAGCTAGTAGCTACCAAGTAGATAGTTTTGCCTTCCCGTACTAAAACTGTAAGTTAACTTTCGTTCTATTGTTGATTTCAGTTAAAATGCTCTCAATCAATACACACCTATGGATGACAACTGTTGTGGATGACAAGACGCTCCAATCGTTAATTGATGCTTTAGTTGTATCACCCGATAACTTACCCCTCAGATTAACGGTTTTCCGCGAAAGCAAACAACTACATGGTATTGATCAGGCAATCCATCACCTTAGCCACCTCACGCCAGAGGTAGTTACTAATGTTGAGGACCAATTGACTATTGCCAAAGCCTACCTAGAAGCTGGGCTGCCAGAAAAAACTAAACAGTTTTGCATCAGTGATACCCCATCAACCCAGCTTTTACTCTGTAAAACTGAGCTTGCCTGTGGTAATCCAGAGCGGGCTAAAATCCACTATCAACAGGCCATTGAAGCCAGTTCTGCTTTACAGGATAAAACATTAGAAACCAGACTGGGTATGAATGACGATGAACACCAAGAAGGCCGCCCTAAGCTCAAAGTCATTGCTAATGACGATACCAATGTGACAGAGCTAAAGCGAATTCTGGCCCCTGCTGAAAAACCAGTGACTTTTGCTGATGTTGGTGGTTTGGCCGAGGTTAAAAAACAAATTAATAAAAAAATCATACTCCCCTATCAAAAGCCCTCACTCTTTCAGCGTTTTCGCAAGCGCGTGGGTGGAGGGATTTTGCTATATGGCCCACCAGGATGTGGTAAAACCCTGTTAGCTCGCGCAACTGCTGGTGAGTGCCACGCTAACTTTTTTAATGTTGAACTTGCCGACATTCTTGATATGTATATTGGTGAGTCAGAAAAAAGGTTGCACTCTATTTTTGAACAGGCTCGTAATCAGTCACCTGCCGTAGTTTTTTTTGATGAAGTAGAAGCCATTGGTGGTAAACGTCAATATTCAAGGGAAAGCACTTCGTCCAAATTAGTTAGCCAATTTTTATCCGAGCTAGATGGATTTGCCCAAAATAATCATGGGGTTTTGGTGCTAGCCTCAACCAATGTGCCTTGGGCAATTGACTCTGCTTTTTTAAGGCCTGGTCGCTTTGATCGGTTGATTTTTATTCCACCTCCCGATCAAACAGCCCGGGAAAATATTCTTAATATTTTACTCAAAGATCGCCCAACAGAAAGCAATCTAAATTTATCCTCTTTGGCAAAATCTACCAGCGGCTTTTCTGGTGCCGACCTACAAAACCTAGTGGAAACAGCAATCGACGATGCAATTGAAGACTCAATTACCAGCCAAGAGGATGTTCTCCTAAACCAACAACATCTACAACAGGCAATGGGTGAAGTGAAAGCCACTACCATTGACTGGCTCACTTCAGCTCGCAACTATGCAAAATATGCCAACGAATCGGGCCTATATAACGATGTACTGAGTTTTATGAAAAAACACGGCAAATATTAAATGTCTAGCCTGAATATTAATCGACAATTAAACTACCTATGACTTATACAATACCTGACGAGCCTACCCCTACAGCCCAGGCCAAACTTGCTGTAAGGCCAATGTGGCCATTATTTACTTTAATGTTTGTCAATACTGGCATTTCCTGGTTGTGGTTTATTGCCAATGGTTTCTTTCAAGGCAGCCCTTACTTAAAAAAAGAAATCGGCTGGATTATAGTAGGCTTATTAGGCTCCACCTTTGGTGTATTTGCCATTATTGCCGCGCTTAGCCAAGGCCTTATTGATAAGCCCACTATTCCTTACTTGCTTATTGTGCTGACAATTTGGAAACTTGCCATTTCCTATAAAGTATTTGTATTACAAAACCGCAGTTTCGAGCTGTTTGAGTATTATCAAGAAACCATCAGTAATGGTGCCATTCCATTTATCGCCATGGTTATTGTATTTCAACAGATCTCTCTTCATCAGCTATTACCCAGTTTTATTTTTTTGGTGTTAAGGTAAGTATGAACGACAATCGATTTGAACGGCTGCTTACACTCGCCGACCAACAACTTCATCATGGTGACACCCATGGCGCCATTGATAGTCTGAAACAGCTCCTGTCTTATGAGCCAGATATCGCTGAAGCCCATGCGCTACTGGCCATTTGTTTATTTGATAACAAGCGTCTGGAAGCAGCAAAACATGAGGCGGCTATTGCCTTACGACTAGCCCCAGACTTAGGGTTTTGCCATTATGCCCAAGGGGTTATCTTAACTGCTGCGCGCCAGTTTGTTACGGCTGAAGATAATTTAAATCAGGCCACACAACTAGAGCCTACCAATGCTACTTATTTATTGGCAAAAGCAAACCTGCTGGAGCTAACCGGGAAAACCAAACAGGTGTTACCTATATTAGAGCAAGCTATTGCCATCCAACCCGAATTGGTCGGCTGTCATGTAGCCCTTGGTGAATATCATCTGGAAAAAGGTGACTATCAACAGGCACAAGCTTATGCCACAGATGCCATGCATTTAGACCCTGATGATCAGGATGCCATTACCCTAATGGGGTCTATTCATTTACATCTAGGGAATATGCAAGAAGCAAAAGACCACGCATTATGGGCACTAAGCCATAATGCAATGGCAGTAAAACCATTATTTTTAATGAGCGCCATTAAAGCCAAGCAAAGTCCCTGGCTGGGACTATGGTGGCGTTTCAATAGTTTTATGGCCAAAATTGGTGAAGCAAAGCAAATTCTGATTCTGATCAGCTTATATTTTCTCTATCGGTTAGGCAATCAGTTATTTAGCGATTTAGAAATGGGCAATGCAGCAATTATTAGCACTTTCGTCTGGCTGGCCTTCTGCATTTATAGTTGGGTTGGTCCTGTTATTTTTCAACGCTCACTTGCTAAGGAATTGCAGTCATTTTCCTTTAATAAAGAGTTTTAAATGCACTTCTAAATGTGAATTTTCAAAGAGTCTTCAAGTTATTTATCTCAAGCCTGTCAACCCTTGACAGGCTCTGGTTCCGCTTGGCTTTCAAACTCAAACCATCTTTTCAGAAACAAGGCTCGCTGCTTAATAAATGGAGTCATTACAGCATCCAGATCACCAGCTTGCATCAACCGAAACATAGTGCCTTGTCTTGGGTATCTGTTTACTAAAAACTCAGTCACAAACTCAATGGTATCATCTCGGTTTTTTAGCCAGGTTAATTGGGATTTTTTGAGCAATGTTTTTTCTTGTTGACTAAGTTTTGAATTGAGTTTCTGGTAATAAATATTAAGTTCCCTATCCCATACATTAGAACCAATATAACAACGTAACCCACCAGTACCACCACCAGTATTAGCTAAGCAGTCCTCAACATACTTTGCTAATTCACTTTCAAATTTTTCAACAGAGCTAAAATCACTGAGTTTTTTAAAATCACTAACCTTTTTATAATCAAAATCAATTGAATAGGCCTGCGTGCAAATAAAAAATAAAAGAAAAATACCAGAGCACAATACTTTCAGCATTTTATACTTTTCCTGATGTCAGTTACTATTAGACTGCTCATGCAATCAAGTATATACCCATCACATTGGGTATTATCACTTAATGCCACTTCGTTACAAGACCATCTTACTGTATTTTACAGAAGTAGGCTATTTTGCCTAAACATAGCGCCAGAACACTTATTTTTCAGGTATAAACCAATTGGAAAATATTTTTTAACACTAGATACAATATTTGGATTAGAGGAAATAAAGAATCAAAAGTTGAATGTTAGCTTCTGATTATCACTAATCATTTCAACCACCGACTCTTTCTTGTTTGCTGCCAGGGAATAAAATGCATTCTGCCCTGCATTCACTTTGGTCAATACTCGCTTGCCTTTACCAACGTAATCACCATTAACAAAATGCTCAGCATCATCACGATTGCTTAATATCACTACCTCAAATGCATTAATACCTAATGCTCGATTAATCTGCTCATTAATATCATTACTAAACGTGCCAGTGAAACGCACATTTACAGCAAACTTAGCATTTCCACTCAAATCCAATGAAAAACTTGAAAAACTATGCTCTAGTATATCGACTTTAGCGACAGGTAAGCTCTGCTGTGCTTTAGCCAAAATCAGTTTTTTAAGTGGCACCAATCCCATACAATCATGGATACTGACCCGAGTACCACAGCTAAAAGTCCCCTTATAGTCCAAGGTTTTAGCTGTTGACACTTCTTTCGTATATCGATCCAGAATCACTTCACGTAAGGCCAATAATTGGATATCTTTTTGATTACGAGTACGTTTAAAGTTACGCTTTAAAGCATCCAACTTGGTTGTAAACTGGGTTAGTTGCTGATTTGTTGAGGCCTCACTGATCTCAAACCGGCTAATATTTGTAGCCAAATCTTCAAGGTCTTGAAACAACACTTTAGGCGTACTTTCAACCGATGAAAGTAGCTCATTGGTAATTTCAGCTCGCTTACTCTTCAACAGAGTTGTTTCAAGCTCCTGAATTTTTTGTTTATATCGTTCCTTATACTCAACCAGTCGCTTGGCTTTCTCTCTCCTCTCCAGCTCCAGATTACGACGCCTGTTTTGCACCTCATTGATTTCTATCAAAATGGATTCAGTGTCGTACTTTTCATAGATAGTGGTTTTGCTCTTTTCCTCTTCGGCAGTCAGCAACGCACCATGGGTGTGGAATGTCACCAACAACACTAACACTCCTAGCCATCTTTTCATTCTCTGCCCCGTCAAATACTCTGCACCTATTTATATAGAAAAAGACTAGCTTCAGGCCTAAGATCGGTCAATAAAGCATCAAATATCATGGAGTTAGTGACGCACACATGTCGTTTGGATGACTGCCAGGTAAAACAAGTAAAGGTTACTGACCTTACTTAATGACTTCAATATTTAGCCAAGTACTAACCCTGAGAAGGTGTTTTAAAAAGAGTGAATGCATACAAAGTTGTATTGTAAGAGATAACTACCAAGGGGTTACTCGTACGGCGGGCATATAGGAATAGGCTCCCTTACTGTTTATTATTGGTTTCGCAAAAATCAAAGATAAACAATAAAAAGAGCCTAAATGGATTATCCAACAGATTTAACTGATACACAATGGGAAATACTGAGCCCTGTATTACCTGCATCCAAATGGCAACCTGGCAATAGAGGCAGACCACCCGTTAATAGACGCCTATTGCTTTATGTCCTAACAACTGGCTGTCAGTGGCGAATGGTGCCTAAAGACTTTGGCTGTTGGCAGACAGTATACGGTTATTTTAATTCCTGGAGCCAGCAGGGGGTTTGGGAAACCATTATGGATACCTTCAGGAAATGCTATCGTGAAAAAGTAGGAAGAAAAGCCGATCCCAGTGCAGGTTGTATTGATAGTCAAAGTATTAAAACTCATACGCAAGGTATTCATGTTGGTTTTGATGGTGGTAAAAAAGTAAAAGGTCGCAAACGTCATATTTTAGTTGATACGCTTGGTATTATTATCTGTGTTGTAGTGACTTCAGCTGCCGTTGGTGAGCGAGAGGGATTAAAACAGCTACTTAAGGGCTATGTTGCAAAAGGCATGACGAGTTTACTCAAAATTTGGCTGGATAGCGGTTATTCTGGCACGCCTATTATTGATTGGGTTAAAGACTTTCATCAAGCTACTCGAAAAATTATTCTAGAGGTGGTTGAAAGGGCAGGTAAAGGATTCAATGTTATTAAACAGCGCTGGGTGGTTGAGCGTACTTTTTCTTGGCTAATTAACTATAGACGACATGCTAAAGACTATGAGGTTCTAACAAAAAATAGTGAAGCAATGATACAGATTGCCATGTTACATATTTTAGTCAGGAGAATCGCTTAAGCTTTTATTTTAAAACACCTTCTGAAACATAGCCCTCCCTATCAGACTGTTAAACCAAAACAATTATTGATAGCTCGCTCAATTAAAACCTGTTATAAAATATCAAACCCAATTATGAACAAAAAATAATAACTCCATATATTGTGTATATCACCAATTAATAAAAACCATTTATTCAAATAAAATTAATTAGCTACAACTAAGTAAAAATATTATGCCAAATACAATATCTCACCCTAGTTTTAAATCAATAGAGCAAGCTCCACTAGTCGAGACAAGCTTCTCTACCACTATTAATAATATTTCACAGTTTGACTCACTTGCTGGCAGCCATTTAGGCGTGACTGCCTGGAGCCCAAGCGTTGCTAATTTAGATGACACTAAAGGAACGTTTGATGTACGTCTAAGCCTGATTGCTCAAGCACTTGAACAATCGAAAAACGATGTTTTTATTGCCCCAGAATACTACTGGAATCAACATGGCGATGAGCTCACTCCTTTCAGCACTGAACAGAAAGATGAACTGGTTGAACAATTGAGAATATTAAGTGAAGGTCAGCAAGATAGACTTGTCATACCTGGTACCATTGTCTGGAGCGATAATGACAACAAAGGTGTGGTACATAATTCAGTATTTGTGTTTTTAAATGGCGAGCAACTTCAAAGTTCAAATGGACTGGACCGATACGACAAACTTGACCTTGACTATGAAAGCAAAACATTCCCTGCTCTAAAATGGGGAGAGGGTGTGCAAGCAGGCTTTGATATTAATTTTAAAGATACAAATGTACGAATAGAAATATGCAGTGATAATGGTATTGATGATAAGTATAAGTCTTCTCCCGCTTCCGAGATTGATCTAAATTTGGTGCTTTCAAGCAAAATCGGTGACCCTTTTAAAAATACCAAAATTGGTGGATCAACTGTCGTTTGTGATGGTGAAGGATGGTCTCGGCACATTGAAAAACTACCACCCGAGCCGAAGCCAGAAGACCCAATGAAATTATTAAGAGAATACCTTCCTGAAGAGCTTCGTAATAAGTTCATGCCGAAGCAACGCCTTAAAGAACTCTTACTAGCACATGTACCTAGAGAGATATTACAACAGCATAAACCTGAGTGGCTACCACCACCTACCGGTGCTCAGGGGGTTTAGCAACTACCTTATACAGACAATTATCATTTTATATTATACCCTGAATAAGTACTAGTATAATTCAAGATTCAAGGTAGTTAAATACTTCTCATTTAAATCCAATAAAAGCCAATTTACAAAACAGTAATTACTGTAAATAAATAAGTATTTATACGATTCTTCCATAAAAAGTATTGAAACCACTCGTTACTTATCAGTAACATCCAGACACTCTACTCTCCTTATGTAAAGACTATAGGAGACATAGAAGCCAAACAATGTATATACAAAAACTTATATAAGATTAATTACACACATTTTATAACGTATAGCCTTCAGGACTACAAATGCAATTTAATAAAACAAAGCTATTTCCATTATCCGCATTATTTTTATCAGTAGTCTCAGCCAGTAGTTTTGCAGCACCAACAAATGACCCCAAAACTGTAGTATTTAAACCACTCAAAAATGCTAAAGGGGTAATAATCAGTAAACCCAAACATCCCAGCAAACAAAAACGACGAGTTAAACGCAATACGCTTTTACAAGATTCAATAAACACCAATGATTGGTTTAACTTAAACCCTGAACAGGATAGCATAGAAGGTTCAAATATAAACAAGGTATACAACAACTTACACCTGAACAATAGCAATCCACCTATCATTGTTGCAGTAATTGACTCAGGTATAGATATTCATCATGAAGACCTTCAAGGTAAAATGTGGGTGAATAATGATGAAATCCCAGATAATGGGATTGATGATGATAACAATGGTTATATTGATGATATTCATGGCTGGAACTTTATTGGTGGATCAGATGGTAGCCAAGTTACAATTGATACCAAAGCAGTCACTAGAGAGTATGCCAGGTATAAAGCATAAGGAACAACGCTATCTGAAGAGCAACTTAGATATTTCCAAAAAGTAGAAGAAAGATACAATCAAGAAATCGCTGAGTATGACTTTAACTATTGGCTGGAAACTGAAGAAAATATTAATGATGCAAAATCAGTTATATCTATCTATGGCCTCACTGATTACTCTAAATTTAGCATAGAGCAGTTTTCTCACTCTGATAGTGAGGTAATGGCAGAAAGAAATTACTTATTAGAGATAGTAGAAGCTTAAGCTCACTTGATGAATACGTAAAGTCCTTAAAAGGATATTTTGATTTAAACCATGATTCAAGAGCCTCTATTGTTAAAGACGACCCTAATAACTTAAGGGAAACAGGTTACGGCAACAATAATGTACTTCCTGCTAGCCCTGATGAAGATCACGGTACTCATGTTACGGGTATAATTACAGCGAACAGAAATAATGATATCGGTATAAGTGGTGTTGCTAATAACGTTAAAATAATGGCAATACGGGCAATTCCTAATGGGGACGAGCGGGACAAAGATGTTGCTAACGCCATCCGTTATGCAGTAGATAATGGTGCTCGTATTATTAATATGAGTTTTGGCAAGCGTTATTCACCGCATAAAAAAATTGTTATCGAAGCCTTTCAATACGCTGAAAGCAAAGGTGTGTTGCTTGTTCATGCAGCAGGTAATGATAGCGAAAATATAGACTTGAATCCTAGCTATCCTAGCAAATACATATCACTAGGTGTTAGTTTAAATAACTGGCTAGAGGTTGGTGCATCTGCTATTAAACCTGATAAGCTCGCTGCCGGTTTTTCTAACTATAGCAAAAAAAGTGTAGATTTATTTGCTCCAGGTGACGACATTCTCTCTACGCCCCCCAACAATGAATATAAAAAGCATGGTGGTACCAGTATGGCTGCACCTGTTGTCTTAGGTGTTGCAGCTCTTGCTTTGTCACAATACCCAGAACTTGATGTTCAAACGCTCAAGCAATACCTACTAAATACTGTAAGAGCCTGTCCTCGTCTACAAGTCGTAAAGCCTGGAGCGGATGATGAAAAAGTCAACTTTTCAGACTTATCTTCAACAGGCGGGGTTGTTGATGCCTATGCTCTTATGCAAGCACTTAGCAGTGACCTCAACAACTCTAGCGAAACAAAAATCAATGATATCTACAATGGTTACCTAGATGATCCTCGAGCATTAGAAAACTGTATCGCAAAAACAAATATTTCATCACAACAAAATAATAAATACTATTATGTTTTTGTACCTACTGGGACTAAAACTCTCAAGTTATCTTTAACTGATGGTGAGGGAAATGCCGACCTTATGTATCAGAAGCAGTTAATGGTTGGCCCTCTGCTACTGAAAATGACTTTTCTTCAACAAAAGATAATAGTACCGATGTTATTGAAATTAAAAATCCTACTTCTGACCAGTTTTATCATATTATGATAGCACCTGCGTCAACATATAGTAATGTTTCCCTTAAAGCAGAGTTGATTAACTAATTTTTTCATTTTCCCTCAAACCATGGTATTTCATGGTTTGAGGGATATGAATTATATGAAGTTTCAACCCTATGAATAACAACAATAATCAGACTGGATGAGGGAGCTCAAGTATTTTTTTGATTATTTTCAACTTTAGTCGGATCAAACTCAGCAAAGTGTTGTCTTCTGACTTCTCCAGGCCCAACACCAAAAATTTTTTTAAAGTTTTTACTAAAGGCAGATACAGATTGATAGCCAACGGTTTCAGCCACTTCAATAACTGCCTCCCTATTTTTTAGTTTTTTCCAGGCTGTTTGCATACGCCACCAGACTAAATACTCCATGGGTGACATACCTGATAGTTTTTTAAACCTATTTGCTAATGTGGTTCTTGATACTGAACATAAACCTGCCAGCTCTTCGAGCTGCCAGTTTTTCGCAATATCTTTATGTATTGCAGATAAAGCTTTTGAGGTTAATGAATCGGTATACAAGTCCAATATCCCCAGCGACTGATGGTTATCAATATAGTATTTTAATATCCTGACGAAAAGAATCTCAGAAAGTTTATTAATTATTAAAGGCAATTCTGGGGAATCGCTTTCAATAATGATTAACTTCAATAAAGGGTCTATCCAAGATTTGGTTTTTTCTATATAAGGAACTAACACAATATCAGGTAATACGTCCAGAAAGCTATTCACTTGAGGATTATCAAATGATAAATAGGCACACAAAGCACCTGCTTTATTGGAAGCATTATTTTTTTCTACATCATAAAGTTTATGCGGCATTTGCCTTGGAAATAGCACCAAGTCACCAGCCTTCAGTTGAAGACTCTTCTTACCGGTTATTTCTAAGTTACAAATCCCCTCTGATACCAAGTGAAAGGATGTTCTACCATAGTTTCTAGAAGGTGGAGACAATAGTAAACCATCACAAGTATGCAGGTTTTTTACTACAAATGCATGCATTGAAAAAACAGACAATAAATCATTAAGGGGAGATGAAGCGACAACCATCAGATAACCTTATCTACTTACAGCTAAAATAATAGTTGAAAATATCATAAACAATACATACAGCATTAAAATTCAATCAGAAGTACAACTAGCTGTCTTTATATTAAAAATAGTAGCGCAAAGGACGTTTTTACAAACCAGATAGACTTAGTGACATTTTTTGTTGCTTAAAATGAACTGAGATACCAAGCACTATACAAACAAGCCCAACCCAACAGCTCCATGTCCAGCCACCATAAGCATAGGCAGCAGCTCCTAAATAAGAACCTAAAGCACCCGCTAAATAGTAGACCAGCATATACATTCCATTAATTCTGCTTCGAGCCTCAGGATTAAGCGAAAAAACTCTAGCTTGGTTGGGGATCTGAGCCACAAATACGCCTAAATCCAGCATAATAACGCCTATAACTAAACCAATGATGCTTGATTTTGAAATGTATAAGCAAACAAATGCTGATAGTATCATTAATAACGCTAACGAAATCACGGGATTTGTACCATAGCGGTCGGCCATGATTCCTGCTCGTCTCGCCCCAACAGCACCAGCCAAACCTACCAAACCAAATAAACCAGCCTGCTGAGTGCTCAGCAAAAAGGGCTCAGAGGTAACATGCATTGCCAACGTGGCCCAAAGACTATTAAACGCGGCAAACCACAAAGCCCCAAGCACTGCTGCTTGCCTTAACTCAGGTAGCTGATTAAATAAACGCAACATTGACTTAATCAACTCTGCATATCGCTCATTTGTACTCGGTTGGGTTGCAGGCAACCGCCAGGCTAATATTCCCCCAATAACTGCAGCAATCGCTGCAGCAACCAAAAACATGGTACGCCAACCAAAGTGTTCACCAACAAAACCACTTATGGTTCTTGAGCATAATAATCCAATGGTTAACCCAGTCATGACAATTCCAATTATACGTCCTCTTGAGCTTTTATTGGATAAACTTGCTGCTAATGGAATTAGTTGTTGAGTAATATTAGCAAATATACCAATTAATAGGCTTGCCAATATTAACATATAAATATTTACCGCAATACTCGCTAAAAACAACGATAAAACAAGCCCTATAGAAAGGAACCGAATTAATACCTTTCTATTAAGTTTATCTCCTAATGGAGATATAAAAAATAAGGCAAGCGCATAACCTAGTTGTGTTGCAGCTGGCACATAACCAACCAAATCGAATGATATACCAAAACTATCTGCAATACTTGGTAACAAAGGCTGATTGTAGTAATTATTTGCTGCCGTTGCAGCAACTGCTACAACTATAATAAAAATAAGGCTAGAACTTAGTTCTGCTTTATACTTTTCCATACTATTCCCACAATATGTTAGTACCACCCAACTTCAGCCCTTAAATGATGCAGTTAAAGGCTCACAGAATTGTAAAGAAAACTACAAGCAGTTAATATTCTCAATTTACAAGATTTCATTCTCCATAAACAAAACTTGTTTACACTATGTTAGCTCCTCCAAAAAACTCATTCTCTATAACTTTATTTTCAATAATCCTGCTTATATACCCAATACGAAGGGCTTTTAGGTGAGGTCATCAAGTGATGAAGTCTCATGAGCCTATATAAATAGATGATTAGAAACGATGATAACAAAACATAGAAATGATTCGCGGCTGGTATACAAACCTTTGACTATTGTATTACTTTGGTCTGTAAACTGCCTCATTGATTATAGCCATCTAATCAACTACACTATACTAAGGATTACATTTATATCTTTTATTATTAAAAGCAGACCAAGATTTAAATGGAATGTTATCGCCAACCCGCAAATGCCATGCACTAATAACAGCACTCCTAATCTGGCTACCACCAGGCTTTGCCTTAGATTGCTTTACCCCCTCACCAAGCAGCCAACAGGGTAAAAAAACTTTCACACCAGTTACAGCATCCAAACTATCAAAATTTTATCAGAAAAAAATATCATTACTGTTTGAAAACCTTGAGGGTAATTGGCGAGGCACAGCGAAAGAAATCGAATGCTTTGGCACCGAAAACTCACCTAAAAAAGAACAATCAAATTATATTGTAGATTTTAGAGTTAGAGAATTTTCCCAGGGGGATATAGAAATTAATTCAACATTAGATGAACAAACCAAAGGGGAGTCAATACAAGAGTATTTCAAGCTCTACAGCAGTAAAGACTATTTACGAATTGAAACAAATAACAATGCGGGTAATGTTGAAATCAATAAACTCTCTTCAAATACAGTAGAATTCGTCCAAAAAATAAGAATACATGGTTTAAGAAAAGAAACCTTCAGACGTTTTGCTATCCATGGTTCACACCTGACAGTGGACTATGAGTTTTACACCCAGGATGTATTAGCTAGAAAAATCACATATCAATTAAAAAAATAGTAACGTATATAAATTTGAACAACCATCCATGGCTGCTATTCATCAACTTGCTTGCAGCTGCTGCCCATCCTGTGCCTGTTTAACCTGGACTACCGCGTTATAACAAGCTTGCAATGATGCCAGTACACTATCTTGCTGAATAGCTACACCATAGCCATTACTGTCATCATATTTAATCGCAATATAAGCAGCTGCATCAGCTTTACTACCAGCTCCGATAGCATGTTCTTGATAATCGCTAATTTCATAGCTAACACTGTCATGGGCCATTAGCGCATTTAAAAATGCTTCTAGTGGTCCATTACCAATACCCACAATGGTAGTTACGCCATTAGGTGTTTCAATGGTAGCATCTAAACGCTGCTTGTCGTGTTGTTGGTGAATATCATAACTCAATATTTTGCCAGCATTATGAACAAAAGTTTCTGCAAATACACTATAGATTTCATCTACAGATACTTCTTTACCAATCCCTTCTGCTTTTTGCTGCACTACTTTGCTTAATGCAATTTGCATCCAACGGGGTAATTTCAGGCCATAGCTTTGTTCCAAGACAAAAGCAACACCACCTTTACCTGACTGACTATTAATTCTAACCACTTCTTGATAGCTACGACCTACATCAGTAGGATCAATGGGTAAGTAGGCTACATCCCAGTGATCATTTTCTGTCTGTACTTGCAGACACTTTTTAATAGCATCCTGATGG
This sequence comes from Spartinivicinus ruber, assembly GCF_011009015.1. Classification (NCBI taxonomy): domain Bacteria; kingdom Pseudomonadati; phylum Pseudomonadota; class Gammaproteobacteria; order Oceanospirillales; family Zooshikellaceae; genus Spartinivicinus; species Spartinivicinus ruber. The sequence goes on along the minus strand of NZ_CP048878.1, from coordinate 1,171,721 downwards.
CTACCAGAAAATGCGGTATAAACCAGCTCACCCACATAAGGGTGGCGAGGGTGTACTGGTAGTTGCGTGCACTCCTGTACTGTTTGCACAATTTTACTGACACCACTTAAATCTAAAGTTGGATCAATACCCTGACTATATAAATTCATTGCCATAGTGACAATATCCATATTGCCAGTACGCTCACCATTGCCTAATAAAGTACCTTCTACCCGTTGTGCACCTGCCAATACTGCAAGCTCTGCAGCTGCTACGGCACAACCACGATCATTATGGGTATGCACACTTAAGATGACCGAATCACGATAAGCAAAATTCTCGTGCATATATTCAATTTGATCAGCAAATACATTAGGTGTGGTCATTTCCACTGTGGAGGGTAGATTGATTATGGCTGGCTGTTCAGGGGTTGGTTGCCATGCAGCCAACACAGCATTACAAATTTCCACTGCAAACTCTGGTTCAGTAGCACTGAAACTTTCTGGTGAATATTGAAATGTCCAATTTGTTTCTGGGTAGTTGGCTGCTAGCGACTTAACCGTGTTTGCACCATTAACAGCAATTTTCACAATGCCTTGTTTATCTAACTTAAATACTTTTTCTCGCTGAGTTGGTGATGTGGAATTATATAAATGCACAACGGCTTGTTTAACACCTTTTAGGGACTCGAATGTTCTTTCAATCAAGTCACTCCTAGCCTGGGTTAAAACTTGAATAGTAACATCATCAGGTATTTTATTTTGCTCAATCAAGCCTCGAACAAAGTCAAAGTCTGTCTGGCTAGCAGCAGGAAACCCTACTTCTATTTCTTTAAATCCTACTTCAACCAATAAGCTAAATAGTTGGTCTTTTTGCTCAACCGTCATGGGATCAATCAATGCCTGGTTACCGTCCCGGAGATCAACAGAACACCAGATTGGGCTATGCTCAATAGTAGCATTCGGCCAGCGTCTGTCTGTTTTATTGATAGGATGGTAGGGGCTATATTTTGTGTGATCGAATGCCATGATTATAAACCAAGTGATTACCCTATTAATGGTGCAATGCGACCCACTTCAACTAATGTGTGCCGCATCTGTTATCTGCTGCTTTTGCTTACGTCATCATTCCCTTTTGGGGTACTTAAACTAAGCTCGTCTACCTTTTGGGCTATGTCATTTGCTTTGACTAAGACTGGGGACACCTTGTGGGTGGAGTGGGCTTACCATGGGTTAGCTCACCTCTTGACGATGAATAGTATAATTCACTTGCAAGGGTGAATGATTGCAAATATCCTCAATTAAAACCCATTTCAGCAATAGTTAACCAATATATATGATTTTATTAGCATAATTCACCTTATTAAAACCAGGCATTAGCATGACAGCATCATTAGATCGTACTGATAGACGTATTTTAGAGGCCATGCAACAAGATGGTCGAATCAGTAACCTAGAACTGGCAGAACAAGTGGGGCTTTCCCCCTCCCCATGCTCACGTCGAGTAAAGCAGTTAGAAGAATCTGGTATTATCAAACAACATGTCACTCTGCTGGATGCAGAAAAGCTTGATCTGAAGTTAATTGCACTTATTCAAATCTCTATGGACCGTCATACGCCTGACCGTTTTAAGCAGTTTGAAGACAGTATCCGCGAGCTACCCGAAGTATTAGAGTGCTTACTTATCACCGGTCAAGCGGCTGACTATCAGTTAAAAGTAATCGTACCTGACATGAACTACTATCAGTCTTTTTTGTTGGGCAAGCTCACTCGCATAAAGGGAGTTACAGGCGTACACTCAAGTTTCGTACTACAGCAGGTGGTTAATAAAACAGCTTTACCGTTAAATCATTTAAAGTAAAAATACTAACTAATAAGTTTTATACTTTATGAGTCAAGCTCTACAAAGCTGATATTAGCTTGTTGAATCTTGTCTAACTACTTTTGGTGAATGACTTGTTTCAGTTCAGCTTTGCGCTGCTGTCGGTTAGATAGCATTTGAAAATGCTTGAATATTTTGTTAACTATTGTTGAATACATTTGATTTATTATGAATTCCCCCTTATAAATTTACCTACACTAACACCAATTAAGAGAAAATAATGAGCACAGGCAGAGTTAAGTTTTTTGATTCAACCAAAGGCTTTGGTTTTATCACCCCAAGCGAAGGCAAAGACCTATTCTTTCATATGTCAGAAATTAAAGGGCCAGAGCCGCAAGATGGCGACAAAGTAGAGTTTGAAGTAGGCCAAGGTAAGAAAGGCCCATGTGCTGTCAATGTTCGTGTAGTGGACTAGCAATTAATTACTAAAGCCAGCTGCTGCCAGAGATACTGACTAAAAAGCAAGTATTAAGGTTGCTTAACAGCAGCGGCCTTATATGTTTATAGTTGGTTTCTGGATTATTACAAGGCTAGTGTAGTGGTCCATACGCATCAAGCCGAAGCGCCATGTAGGTCTAGGTCATTCTCAATAAAGAAAAACGGTGAGTGTTTTCCACCGCTTTTTCTTTATTAGTGATCAGAAGGCCTCTTTTCCAAAGATTTGAGTTTACTCTACAGGCTTAACTGTAAACTCAGCATTCCCAAAGCCAAGTGCTTTTAGCTCCTCAGCATCAAAGTTGCTAATTATTTCAATACCACCACCAGCATTTTCTCCTCGTAAAGGCTCTGAGCGTTGGACACGCGTTTTAGCACCAATTTTATAGGCTTTACCAAGATCAATAGTGCCTGCATATTGTGACTCCGCATAAAAGTCACCAGATACGTGTGAATAAAATGGACGTAAACTCCTACCAGCGGCATATTGCATACTGCTTAAACCATTTTGTTCAATGGCCCAACTCCAGTCCCACCATTTCACTTCGCCGGGAATATAACGATGATTCCATTGGTAACGGATGTCATTAGCAGGTGCACTTGAGCGACCCATCGTAAAGGTATAACTTTTATAAGGGCGGTTATCAGGGTGAGTATGCCAAGCATTGCCACTCCATCGCAGGAAGCCATTAAAGTTAACGTCGTAGCTGATATCAGCCCCAAACCGGTATGGATAAGAAATGCTTGAGCGGTATAACTCCACTTTAATAGGCATTGCTGAGCGAGCTGGTAGCATCGGACGTGCTTGTAAAGTTACCTGTTCACTATTTAAGCCACCATTAGTATTAGAAAAGCTTTGATTAGCCTCTAAAGAAATAGCTATCTTAGTCTCGCCTACCAATGGCCATTTAAATGTATTTTCAGTTTGCACTTTCTCAGCAAAACCAAAGGTATTAGTTTTTGACCAGTTAGTTGACTCATCCGCTTTCAAGTCCACCACTACTTGTTGTGGTGTATCGTTATGGTTAATTGCAGTGGCATGGAGGGTTTTAACCAGTTGCTTACCAGACTCCACCACTTGTCCATGCCAAAAGTCCTTTTCATTAAGGGTGTAAGCGAAGTTATTTATGGTGATTTTGGTTTTATCATCACAGCGATACCCACTGCATGAGCCATTATTATTCCCCTGGATATACCATTTATCACCAGAACGCCATACATTCATATCTTCAGCGACATACTGCCCATTATTGCCACTCAGCCACGCATAACCTAAATTATGGGCAAGGTAGCTTAGGGGCCTCACGAAAGAGCCAAAGTTATTTACCAGGCTATACTGCACATCCAGCTCACTACCCTCCTCAACTGAACGTGGCGAATACTCTGGCAGCTTTGCTTGATCAGAAACAGGATGGCACCAGGTATTACTATTTGGATAATCTTGTTTTATTTCTCCGTTATAGCCACTCCCCATAATGACCCAGTTATCTTTTAATCCAGCAACCTCCCATTGGCCCATCCGTGCTACAAGATAATCACGGTGAGTGCTGGCTTCAAAATGGTCGATAGGTCGATAACCACTGCGACAAACATCATCACCTAACGAGTCTTTGACTAACTGATCTGGATAGATTTTTGCGTGAGAGCCAGCGGATAAACCGGCAAGTACCGCTACTGCTAGGAATTTTTTTTTCATCATTATGCGGTTCCTTTTCTGTTTTGGGTGTTGTCTTTTTTTGTTTTATTAATTCCCCATTTTTAAACAGGGCTTACCGATTATTAACTCGGGCTAACACCACCTTTTCATAGCAAGCATCACATGAGAACTGAAAAAAAATGAAAAATAATTCCCTTAATAATCAAGTATATAACAAAAAAAATTATAGAAACTTTCATTAGCCTAAACGAGTATTTCCTATGGTTTAGTATTTTTAAAACACCCCAATATTTGACCTCATGCGAAAGATTGTGGCCTTTATTGAAATACAAAGAATGTTTTTTTGGTTTATTAGAATATCCAGGCTAACGACCTCTTTGAACTAGCCTTCCGTTTAGCCAACATTATGGTCTTTCCATTTTGCTTCTCATGAACTAACGTCATGACTGAATCGTCATAAATTACTTCAAAATCATAGGAAAAATAGTCATCATTAAGCAGCAACAGGCTCTGATCTGGATAATCATCAGGAAAAGGCTGCTGAACCTCTGCTGATAACAAGTTTGCATACCCAGAGACATGTAACTTATCAAACTCTGCTACATCAATCAGACCTTGATAACGCACTACTGCAGGTAAACCTGTCCATGGATCATTAAACGACAGTAATTGCACAACTTTACCTGCATGCACTCTTGTTATCCCTGTAACCCGCAGCGGCTTTGCATCAGCTTGAAAATTGACGACACTCAACCGGTAATTATTGTCAGGCAACATCTCAGGTGAATCAACAGTCACAGTAAGAATAAGCACCAATAATGCACCTGCTGTGGTTAAATAAGGAATCATGGCTCAGCCTCCTCAACAAACCGCTGAATCTCATTTACTACATCATTAATTTCAGTATTTTGATAGAAGATATTTATCACCTGATGAGTTTGACGATTGATCACTGATATTTGCTGGTAACTATGAGCCTGCTCGATATAGCTATGACAATTACAATCAAGATTGGCAAGCACCCCTTCTAGCTCAGCAGGGATTTGGTTATTAGCAGGGTAAAATACTTTCACTTGCCCCAGTTCAACGCTATTTAAAGTAGGATGGGGTAACTCAAACAAACGCCATTGATTCAACCTGTAAAACAATATTCCAAGTGCAGAAATCAATAAACACAACGTTAGTATGTAAAGAGTTTTTGCTCGTTCAGCTTTAGCAAAAATCAAACAGTTCTTCAACAACTGCCCAAGTAAATAGATTAACCCTTGAAAACTCTGAAAGAAAGTATTAACTGAAAGCTTTAATTGAGCAGACTTACTAGTTTTACCAGAAGCATTACATCCAATATTTGTTATTAGGGAATTAGCATCTGTATTCGTCTCAGTGCCATTAGTTAGTTCAAGAATAATGGTTCCAGCTACCAACCGATAGCCGACTTTAGGCTCGGTAATAATAAAAGATTGCTGAATACCTAATTTAGTAAAAGCACGACGTAATGCACTAATACTCTTCGCCAGGGAAGTTTCGCCAATAAATTCGCTGCCCCATGCATAATGAATAATATCCTTTCTTTCTACTGCTTGCGGTGAGTGTTGGATCAGGCAATTCAGCACCTGAGCATCACGATATCCTAGCTTTACAGAACGCTGCTGATAAAATAGCTTACGTTGTATCCGATCGAAGTGAACCATAACAGCACTATTGTTATTTTAGACTGCTCTTTTTTTGACAGCTTTAATTAAAGGGTATTACTAACGGACATTTATAAAAAATGATTCGCGATCTTATATTTTTTACAGAAGTTTTCTTTATTAAAACAGCTAATTATTATATTTTTTCCACATAAAATTTTAATTATAAAACATTAAATACAAGACACATCCTTAGAATCCAATATTAGTAACTTAACATAGTTACATCTAATTATTAACCACTAACATTAAAAAAATATTTACAAAAAATTAAAAAAACCAAACTCTGAGTTATATCCAACCTAATACTTGACAAGCTAATCCCCAAACCCGTTATGCTGTATAACCACGCTTTCGTAATTGGAGCAAGGTTATGGTAAGGAAACCAGTTACAGCCGCCTTTATCAACGCTATTTTAGCCGGCTTGTTTAGTTTAGGAGTTAGCCTAGGCTTTTCACAAGTTACACTGGCACAAACGCCACCAAGTGTATTGGTTGTTGGGCAAATCGCTGAGCCCAAATCCATGGATCCGCATACAGCAACTGCATTAAATGATTTTCGTATTTTAATGAACCTCTATGATGGGTTAGTGCGTTATAAAGATGGAACCTTACAAGTAGAGCCTGCTTTAGCTAAATCCTGGCAAATCAGTAAAGATGGCAAAACCTATACTTTTCAGCTCCGACAAGGGGTGAAGTTCCATGATGGCTCCCCTTTAACGGCAGAAGCAATCAAGTTTAATTTCGACCGGCTATTAGATGAAAGTCACCCTTACCATAACACCGGGCCATTTCCATTAGCTTTCTTTTTCAGTGCAGTTGATAAGGTCATTGCCAAGAACATTCATACCATAACATTCCAATTAAAAGAACCTTATGCACCTTTCCTTTCTAATTTAGCTTACCCTACTGGATTAATTATATCGCCAGCTGCAGTCAAAAAACATGGTAAAGCTTATGGGCGCCATCCATCAGGAACAGGCCCATTCCGCTTTGTTGAGTGGAAAAGCAATGCAAAAGTGGTCATTGAGCCTAATTCCAGTTACTGGAATGGTTCCCCTGGCTTAAAAGCAGTTATTTACCGGCCAATTACTGATGCTAATACCAGAGTGGCAGAAATGCTATCTGGAGGTATCGATATGATGGTTGAAGTACCTCCTGACAATTTAAGTAATTTTTCCAAGGAAAAACTCTACCGAATTTATGAGCAAATAGGACCACACTTGTGGTTTTTAATTTTAAATACCAAGGAAGGTCCTATGGCAGATAAGCGAATACGACAGGCAGTGAACTATGCCATTAATAAACAAGCAATAGTCGACAATGTCTTGCAGGGAACAGCTACTGTTGCTAGTGGCCCGATACCTTCGGCTTTTTCCTGGGCCTATAATAGCAACCTACAACCTTATTCCTATAACCCCGAAAAAGCCCAAACACTGATTAAAGCAGCAGGCTATCAAGGTGAAAAATTAACCTTTTATGTTACCGAAGGGGGTTCAGGCATGCTGAATCCTGTTGCCATGGGTGCAACCATTCAGGCTGATTTAGCCAAAGTAGGACTAAACGTAAATATTGAAACCTATGAGTGGAATACTTTTCTTGGCAAAGTTAATCCAGGCTTATCAGGCAAAGCCGACATGGCAGAAATGGCCTGGATGACTAATGATCCAGATACTCTACCTTATTTAACTTTACGCACCGCAGCCTGGCCAAATAAAGGGGGGTTTAACTCTGGCTATTATTCTAACCCCAAAGTCGATAAATTACTGGAGCAAGCTCGCCAAATTACCGACCAAACAGAACGAGGCAAGCTTTATAAAGAAATGCAAACTATTGTACAGGAAGATGCTCCATGGGCTTTTATTGCTAACTGGAAACAAAATGCAGTGGCCAGTACAAGAGTAAAAGGATTTAAACTGCAACCATCGTTCTTTTTATTGTTAAAGGATGTTACTAAGAAATAATAAAGATTGATGTTAATTTATATCATTAAACGCTTACTCACTATTATTCCCATCTTATTTGGCCTGACCCTGATTATCTTTCTGGTTATGGCCTTAATACCAGGTGACCCAGCCACTGCTATTTTAGGTGCTTATGCTACCCCGGAAAATGTAGAACGATTGAATAAACAATTAGGATTAAACAAAACACTCGTAGAACAATACATCATTTGGCTGGGCAATTTATTGCAGGGCGATTTAGGCCGCTCTTATAGCTTGAATCGCCCTGTCATTGATGAAATATTTGAACGTTTTCAAGCGACAATCGTCTTAGCCGGTACATCGTTAGTACTATGTAGTGTAATGGGGTTATTAGCTGGCATTGTGTCAGCAGTTAGACAATTTAGCTGGACTGATAAACTAATTACTTTTTTTGTATTAATTGGCATTTCTATCCCCTCTTTTTGGTTAGGGTTGCTGCTAATCATGTTATTTGCAGTGAAATGGCAATGGTTACCCGCTAGTGGAATGTATGCCATTTATGGTGGTGGTGATTGGTTAGACCTACTAAAACATTTAGTTTTACCAGCCGTTACCCTAGCCTTAGTAGCTACCAGTGTAATTGCCCGATTAACCCGTAGCGCCATGTTAGAAGTACTACGCAAAGATTATATACGCACTGCCCGTGCTAAAGGGTTAACAGAACGAAAAGTCATTTATCGACATGCTTGTAAAATAGCATTAGTCAGTGTGATTCCGGTTATCGGTATTCAGGCTGGTTTTGTGTTAGGTGGTGCAGTTTATATAGAAACGGTTTTTCAATGGCCAGGTATTGGAAGAATGTTGGTTAATGCCATTTCAATGCGGGATATTTTATTGGTACAAGGAGGTGTTTTAATGGTTGCACTTGCTTATGCATTATTTAACTTACTGGCTGATATTATCCAGCACTATCTAGATCCTCGCCTCACTTCATGATTTTTTTAATTAAGAAGCTCAAGGCTGTTCAAACATTAAGTTTATGACTATTCAAATATTACGCTCATGACTGTCCAAACATCGACAGCTCAAATCTCCAGGCCATCTGCCTGGCAACTATTTGCCAACAACCGGTTGGCTTTTATTGGGCTCATTATTTTTTTAGTTTTGTTACTATTAGCATTAACAGCCCCTTTGTTGCCGTTAGCTCGTCCAGCTGAAACAGCTTTAACTCAACGATTACTCCCTCCTCTCAGCAGTGAAAGTGCATTTCTAGGTACAGATCACTTAGGTCGAGATTTATTATCCCGCCTGATATGGGGCACTCGAATCAGTTTAGTGGTTGGTATTTCTGCTACTTTAGTAGCAGCCATTATAGGCTCCACTATTGGCCTATTGGCAGGTTATTTTGGTGGTCGCATTGACAATTTATTCATGCGAAGCATTGATATGCTAATGGCATTTCCCTATATACTGCTTGCGCTGGTCATTGTTGCAGCCCTAGGGCCAGGCTTAATGAACGCACTTTACGCTATTGCCATTGTCAACATTCCCTTCTTTGCCCGTAATATTCGCGGTGCAACCTTAGGCTTATCTCAACAAGCGTTTATTGATGCAGCCCGCCTTTCAGGAAAAGGCAACAGTTTAATTCTAATCACTGAAATATTGCCTAATGTCATGCCTACGATTGTTATTACTATGGCCACCACCATTGGTTGGATGATTTTAGAAACAGCAGGATTAAGTTTTATAGGACTAGGTGCCCAACCACCCCAGGCGGATTTAGGCTCTATGTTGGGAGAAGGCCGCAAACTATTATTTACTGCACCTCATGTTTCTATTATACCTGGGTTAATGATTTTTGCTCTGGTTATGAGTATTAATTTAATCAGCGACGGTATCCGTGATGTCTTAGACCCCCGATTAAAGTCCGGTATTATGAGCCGACCAACCGCAGCCACCGTCGTTAAACACGCCAATAATATCCAAAAACAATTAATCACTAGCAAAATTAACGGATTAAAAGTAACAAGCTTACAAACTGAGTTTCACCTAGGTAAAACAGTCTATAAAGCAGTGGGCGGAGTTGACTTCAATATTCAGCCAGGAGAATGCTTAGGTATTATTGGGGAATCAGGCTCAGGCAAATCCGTCACAGCCATGTCCATTTCACGACTAGTGTCCTCTCCTCCAGGACAAATTGTTGATGGTCAAGTTTTGCTTGATAAACAGGACATATTATCGCTGCCACTCACACAGCTACAACATGTTCGCGGAAATAAAATAGCTTATGTTTTTCAAGACCCTCTTTCTGCCTTACATCCTCTGTTTACTATTGGTGAACAAATTACCGAAGCCATTCGTGCTCATCAACCTATTTCTTATCAGCAAGCCTGGCAAATCGCTATCGACTGGTTGAAAAAGGTAAAAATGCCTAACCCAGAACAACGAGCAAAATGTTATCCTCACCAATTATCAGGCGGCATGCGTCAACGAGCAGTCATTGCTATGGCACTTGTCAATCAAGCTAATCTATTAATTGCTGATGAGCCAACAACTGCATTGGATGTCACGGTACAAGCCCAGATATTAAAATTATTACGTACACTTCAGAAACAAACGAAAGCGGCCTTATTATTTATTACTCACGATTTTGGGGTGGTTTCAGCTATGTGTGAACGGATTGCAATCATGTATGCCGGACGTATCATTGAGTCTGGCCCCACTCACATTGTATTAACAAAACCTGCTCATCCTTATACCCAAAAGTTGATTAATTGTGTACCTACATTAGGCAAAAACAACCAACAGCTTGCGACAATTGAAGGCTTACCACCATCAATGAATCAATTACCTAAAGGCTGCCACTTTGCGGACCGCTGCTCTCAAGTAGAAGATAGTTGTCGACAACAACCTATTGAATTAATGGGTTTATCAAAGGAGCATACGGTACGATGTATTAAACCACTTAACCAATAATAAAGTTAACTTGTTTAATAGAAAAATTACTAACATATGGAAGAGAATATATTACATACACAACAAATAGTTCGCCGATTTGGTGGGGGAAAAACTTTATTAGGCAAGCAAAAGCCTACAGTACACGCTATTCGTGGTATTGATCTGCAAGTTCAACAAGGCGAAATCCTTGGAGTGGTTGGGGAATCTGGTTGCGGTAAATCCACTCTGGCTAAAATGCTAGTGGGACTTGATAAACCTTCTGAAGGAAACATTTATTTCCATAAACAAAATCTTGCTGTCTTTGCTAAACAAAATCGACATGAATTATGCCGACAAATTCAGTATGTATTTCAAGACCCCCTCAGTGCCCTTAACCCACGAAAAACCATTGGTGACATTTTATCTACTCCAATGGTTCATCTGCTCTACATGAATCAAGCAAACCGAACAGAGCAACTGCAAACACTGATGTCAGACATCAGTCTACCTACTGACTTTTTACAACGCTACCCTCATGAACTGTCTGGTGGTCAAGCCCAACGAATAGGTATCGCCCGCACACTAACAGTTAAACCAAGCCTATTAATTCTGGATGAGCCAGTTTCAGCTTTAGATGTATCTGTGCAAGCGCAAATACTCAATTTGTTGTCAAACTTAAAAAACCGTTACCAACTCACTTATGTATTTATCAGCCATGATTTATCTGTGGTAGAAGCCATTAGTGACCGGGTGATAGTAATGTATTTTGGCCGGGTAGTAGAACAAGGACCAGCACAAACCTTATTTAACAACCCAAGCCACCATTACACTCGGTTATTACTAGATTCTGTACCAATGCCTGGTAAACCTCTAGTTGTTGAAGCGGCCAACACCACAGAATTACCAGACCCATTTTTTCCACCACCTGGTTGTGCCTTTGCCCCCCGTTGCCCAAAAGCAACAGAGCACTGCAGACAAGTAATGCCAGAATTACAGCAAATGAAGTATACAAACCACCAAGTAGCCTGTCATTTTCCTCTGGAAGAAATAGAATAATATTTAAATACAAATATTTTAATATATCCTCCATGTTATTTAAAATTCTTGTTATACATATTGGCAATACGTAGTTATTTAAATGGCTTTAGGATAAAATATTCTATTTTCTAGAAAGCTTTGGCAGATATAAAGCTTTAGATCAATAGAGAAAAATATAGCGTCTAATTTTTATTTGGCTACAGATTATAAATAGATAACCTTAACTTTTCTTAGGGCTTGTTAACACCATTTGAGTCATCACTGCCGTAAACTATTTTTCACCTAGCAAAGAACAAAGCATGCCGTGTAGTCATTCTACATAAATGACTACACGGCTAGGGAAAAAATAATTACGGCCCGAAGGGTTATGCACGACTCGTTGTTGCTCATTGTTTATTTAGAACACTAAATTTCTCTCCTCACGCCTAGATTAGTGCTTTTACAGTCACAATAGTGATATTCAAATAGTGTTAACATGCTCTAGCTACATAGAAGCATTCTATGGACCGAAGAAACTCAAATTCGGACAACTTCAAAAGTTAAGTTATTTTTAAATAGTCGACATTGACTAACATAACCAACTCATATTCTAATAAAAATAGAGCAATTAAATAAAAAAATAAAAACACACTACATACAATAAAATGAGGACACTATGAAAAAGTCTTCTACTTTATTTACTTTTTTAATAGCCAGCGTATATTCCTTATATAGCACGGCTGACAGTGAAATAAATATAACTTATAAACAAGAAAAGGCCATCACAAGTAATATAGAAGTAGTTCAAAACAATAACCAAGCAAACTTCATTTACTGCGAGCAAGGAGAAAACCTGGTTATCGTTAATTCCTTGAAAATACAAAAATTTAATATTAACCAACCATGCGAGTTAGTTATTCAAAAAAACAACTCTGTATATACATTTCATAATAACTACATTAAACACTGGACATATGATCAAGATTCTCTCCAAGAGGATGAAACATATTACATTAAACACCAAAAGCTAATTAGTGTCATCAAGCAGAATCCTCCTGTTCGAGCTTTTTTAGATAATAACCTAAATGTATACTCTTTCTCTCCAGAAAATGGCTCAATTTCTGTCACAATATACAACCTACCAAAGTCATCATTAACAAAATTTTTAATATCAACTACTGATACATCAGCACTGACTCTAGGTCATGCTAAACTAACAGTGAATTATTTAAAAACCTGTGTTGTCAACAATAATTACAAATATGCTTGTACTAAACTATCTCCTAAACATAAAGACAATATTACTCTCAAGCTTCATGAACCCTTGCTGAATATAACAGACAAAAATTTTTCTCTGCTTACCCGAGGAAAACTATGGATGAGTAACTATAAAAACAATTATCAGTTATGCTCACTAGAAAAAAATGACAAGTTACTTTGTGTTAGCAATCCTCATAAAAAACTGGATAACGTAGACTATTCTACAGCAATTGGCGACATATCGAACAACCAAATATCCTATAAAACTGTTAGTTATAATACCACTGAAAAGTCTATTTTTTTACAAAGTTCACAAATAGAGATACCCGATACTACAGGCAAAACAACCAAAGAAAAGTACCAGACAGCAAAAATACCGAATAAACCTAAAACATTGTTATCAATTTTTAAGAAAAAATTTACAGAAAACTATAAAAATATAACGCTTGTTGACTTGACTAACAGTACTTCAATAAATGATGCTAATAAACAGTTAAATGGTGCATTAAACAGTAGCCAAGTTATATTAGTGGAAGGAAAACCAAAATTTATTAAACAACTTCGACCCAAGGCTATTTCTGTTTGGGCAGGTGCAAACTTACTAGTCGCAGTTAAGGAGGCAGATAATATATATCATATTAGAACCCTGAATTATGAAGAAAAGAAGTTAAATTCTGACCCTGAAGATTATCTAAATAAAGCTGCTATCAATACCAACCTTACAATAAAAAAACTACTAAACAGAATACAGCACAATAAAACCAACTGATTAGCCAAGAAGACAGGAATATATTATGAATAACAAATTTAAGCACCAATTAACTGTAGTAACCACCTCTATATTAATCAGTAATATCAGTCTTGCAGCTAATATTACTGCTTCGCGCCCCTTCACAATTTGTACTCAAGATTCAGTTAATGCTAGATGTGGCTCATTTGGCACTATAAGAGGAGTTGATGAAAATATAGATGAGCAACGACGTAATATCGATTGGGATATAAGCTTTACATTTGCACTAATGAAAACTAAAAATTTTAAGAACGAGTCAGACTACCACTTTTGGATACAGTCTGCAGGTCGAGGTATAGGCATCACTAACCCCAGAAGAGAAACTGAAGACTTAATTAACTCAGTTTTTGGTCCGCTACTTTCATTTTCACTGCAGACCAATATTTCCCATGATGGGAATAATACCATTGTGTTAGAAAGAAACCCTGAAAATACAGGACAATCAATTAGTATTTCAAAAAGCTATGGTGTTTCGGGAACCTTAGGGTCATCTCCGTCTGGCGGAGTAAATGCATCAGTATCGAACTCAGTTTCCCATGAGCAAAGGCTGGTTAGCGCAACTGAAAGCAATCAAGGTAACCATGTTACTCATAAAATAACTTATACACCTGATAAAAACTGGCATTACTACTCAAGCTCAACAGACTGGTCTGGTGTAAAATATGTTAGAAATATTCCTTTGGATATCAATAATGTGTACACATTTGAAGGGTTAAAGATAGGAGACAATATTAATTACAATTATAAAGTTAATAACTTAAAAGCTACTACTTATTTTTCAGGACCTTTTTCTAACCAATATTTTACCCGTTCAGTTTATTCATTTAATACAACTGCAACCCCAATAAGAGATTCATTTACTATACAAGCTTTTTAGCCAGCTTCCAACTGGCAAAATATTTCCTAATTATCACTATACCTAAGCCATTAACTGCTGTATATTTGAACAGCATGGAAACTTAATTGAGAAGGTATAAATAATGGCTATCAACAAAGTTCAATTTCAAAAAGGCCTGAGTTTAAACGAGTTTCTCAAACAATATGGTACAGAAGAACAATGCTTTAATACCTTATACAAATTGCGATGGCCAGAAGGTTTTCAGTGCCCCAATTGTGGATACGACAAATGCTGTCAACTCACTACTAGAAAGCTTCAGCAGTGCTATAAATGTCACCAGCAAACATCTGTAACTGCAGGTACTATCTTTGAATCAACCAAATTACCATTAAAGACTTGGTTCCAAGGGATGTATTTGATCTCCCAAGACAAAAAAGGTATATCAGCCATAGAATTACATCGCCATTTAGGTATTTCCTATCAAGCTGCCTGGAGAATGAAACATAAGCTCATGAAAGTGATGCAAGAAAGAGAAGGCACCAAGCAATTGTCGGGTTTTATTGAAATTGATGATGCCTATCTTGGTGGTGAGCGTACAGGTTGCAAAAGAGGTAGGGGAGCAGATGGGAAAATACCTTTTGTAGCAGCCGTAGAAACAACAAAACAAGGTCAACCGACACGAATTAAACTGAGCATTTTAAAAGGGTTTAATAAAGAAGAGATAACGGCTTGGAGTAGGCAGAATTTGGCCAAGGGCAGTACCGTAATCTCCGATGGACTGGCCTGTTTTAATGGTGTCATAGAAGCAGGTTGTCTTCATGATAAAATTGTATGCGGTGGTGGTCGTGCATCAGTAGAGGAACCTGAATTTTATTGGGTTAACACCATCCTTGGAAACTTAAAAAGTGCTTTACGTAGTACTTATCATGCTATTCGCGCTAAATATGCACAACGTTATCTTGCTGAATTTCAGTATCGATTTAATCGAAGATTTAGCTTAGTAGAATTTATTCCTAGGCTAGCATTTGTAGCACTGAGAACACCTCCACTACCAGGTAAGCTACTAAATATAGCTTAGGTATGATGATAATTAGGTAATACTAAAAGCAATAAGCTATTTTTACAGATACTATTTCTCCCTATCTAAATATAGTGTGTTCCGATGAAAATTCAGGCCAACATCGGCGGTATAAACCATAAAATGGAGCCCTGCCCAGCTTCAACTTCCACACAGGCAACAGCAGAATTTTGAAACTGAATGACATCACTCGCCTTATTGTCAGCTACTAACTGGGAAACCACTTTTTCTAAGTTAGGTAGATGCCCTACGTACATTGCTCCATCTTCTAATAGGTTATCAACTAGTATATTAGGATCATCGTTTGGAGACATTCCTGTTACTTCAACAAGACTGTTAACATTTAGGTTTTCTGCAAATACTGCAGCAGTTTGTTTGGCTCGTAGCTTTTCACTGTGACATATTTTCTTAATGTTAACGTTATGCTGTTTTAAGTAGACAGCTACTTTCGTGGATTCATTATGCCCAACCTTTGATAAGGGCCTTTCTGCATTAACATCCTTGTCAACAGCAACACCATGCTGTACGAAATACAGTCTCATTTTTTAGTCCTTTAAAGTTTCTAGTTATCTAACAGCTTAGTGCATGAGCATAGCTAGTTGCACTAGCCTACAACGGGGTAACGTCCAGATGGAAGTTAACCCGTTTTATTAGACTTTATTTCTGTGGTTTGTTGTTAATATTTTGCTTTTAACGTTACCCCTTCGAACGGTTTTTCTGCACTAATAGTAATATGATAGTAAGAGCGTGTTTTGGGGTTATTAATTATAATTTTTTCATTGTTGTCACTTGAAACTGAGCTATATTCATGATCAGTTTTAGATGGCCAGCCTTTTGAACTATGCCCAGCAAAAAGGTTGGCATTACCAGTCCCACCTTTTAACTGAATAGAAAGTTCTTTGGCATTTTCAGGCACAAAGATAAAATAGTAACGTCGCCAGTCTGATGACAAACCTTTTTTTGGCACACAAGCAACCAGCTCTTCTGCACGACCAGTTATACTTTCACTGGGCTTGCAGTCATCCGTATCATCATCGTCATCCGTGGGCGGTTTAGGTGGCTTCGGTTTTGGCCAGTCGGGTCCATTATTATCCCCATTGTCCGTATCATCACCATCAGGAAATGGCACTGTGTGAGTTCGATGAGCAGAAATTTCTGCCGCCCGCTCTTTCCATAAGCGCACCATATCGGCATCGGCTGTCCGCCCCATGGGTTCACCTGATTTATCTTTAAGTGATGGATTGGAATAATAATTAAGCTCATTGCCGCACATATGGGTAGTCGAAACCCCATTGTCAAATCCATAAGCATAACGCCAGTTCGTTCTAGTTTTTCCCCAAGGGCAGTGACCACCACCAACATTATGGCCAATTTCATGGCGGAACACCGAATTCCACCCCGCACCTGATACCGTGACATAACCAGGCATCCGCCCCCAACCACCAGCACTACCCGGAGCATCAGTCGGCTTTTGAATAATACCGACAAAGTCAGGGGCTAAGGTTTCTATTTCTCTAGCAAACCAGCCTTCAGCATCACTTAATACAGATGTGACTACACCAGGGTTATAGGACGTTTTACCAGTACCTATCAGCCTAAGTTTTATATTATGAATTCCAGAATTTTTTAAGCCACTATTCACGGTCCCCACTAACATGGCGGCATTCGCATTGATATCACCCACCATGGCTGCTGCATCGTAAGAGTAGCCCATAAAAACATCAATAATTATGTTGCCTTTTTTGTCTCGCTCACCTTTTTCATTACGTTTACTGGCCGCTATCTTTGGATTATTTGCTAGATTAAATGCTTCAGGTTGACCTAACTGATAATACTCAGGATCGATGTCATCCAGTTTGGTTTCTTTAGTGATTCGATATAATGTTTTTGAAACAGGTACAATATTATACTTTCCATGTTCCGTTTCAATAAAGCCAGTCAGTTTACCCGTTTGATGATTTAGAGAAAAAACGGCATTACTAAACTCTTCAAATTGATCCAGACGACTATCGTATACTTTACCATAAATAGTCTCGACATTATTGATTGTTTGCTCTCTATTTATCACAACCAACTCTAAGTCGGCGTCTGCTGAAATATTTAATCTCACCTTATCAGGGAAATTAATGTTTCCCTGCTTATCTACAATATCAATTAACTTTACTTGAACAAGCTCTTCACTAATAGGAGACGTATTTACTGATTCATCTAAAGCAGCTACAGCATTATCTGAAAATAAAGCCGGTGCAGCATAACTATTCAGGTGCAACCCCATGCAACCGACTAGCAAACAAGTAACAGGCAACCTCATGCTTATACCCTATAATATTTAATTATCAAACTGTTTGGCTATATTATTGAAAGCAGAGTGAATTCTATATATGTTCTGAAGGCTGACAATTGTTTATTAAAATGGAAGGCATTTAATTAAATAAAACGTGATTAACTGTATTATGTTCAATAGTTACTGTTTAATAAAAAATATAATATAGTCACATATACGGTGATAATTGTTAGGTTAAAGTTAGCTTTATATAATTCAACAATTAGTGAATTTTCATCACAAGACAGAATGCTTATACTATTTACATCAAAAAATAACAGCACAAGCATTCTTATATAAATTTACTAGTGCCTGTTAACCACTCACCTCCGGTGGCAAAACATCAAACTTAGGAATACCTTCTGGAAATACCGCCCAGCTTGGGGCAGAAGCCGTATAGATTGCCATCTTTGGTGCAAATGTTGAGTTATCTTTCAATGTTGATGCAGCAACTGAATAAAAATCAGCCACAGTAACATCTATACATAAATTAGTTCCGCAGTTGCTACAAAACTAAACGTAAGATGCTTAAGCCGCCGAAAAGTTATCATCAACTATCGCTATATTCCCTTTACTTCGCGCCCTATCCCTTTATTTACCACTCGATTCTCTTAATCCATCCTATGCATATTCTATTCAAGTTTTGTAGCAAAAGTAAGTGTAAAATTTGTAGCAATTGAATATTGGATAATCAGAACTTCAATATTGCTTGTTATGTGCAGATGTAATACATCTAACATTAGTGATTTTGGTATCTAATTTGGTCTCAAACCAATTTAATCTATAACAACTTTATCACCTACTAAGGAAATTCGTATTGTAACTACACGTCGCCCTAATCAATCTGAGCACAGAATAACCCCTAACCGGGACTAAAAGAAAAAACAAAAGTGTACCGTGCTAACCAAAAGCACCCTCAAGACACATAAAAACAACAGACTACAGATAGTGTCTACTTCGCCTCTCCCCTATTCCCACCCATAAACACGACACTATTTGACCATCTAGTAACAAATAAAACTAAAATCTATCTTGCAATATGTTTACAAATATATTTCTAGTGCGATAATGTATTAGTTCCATATTTACATATATAAAACAAAAGGAGGTATTAGCTATGCCATAAGTACAACAATAGCAGTCCATAACAAAACATAAATCAAACCCAAGGGCTACATTAACGCAGCTCCAGGGGATTCCTATGCCTGAATGATTCCAATAGTGAAACAAAGTAAATAAATAAAAAAGAGTAAAAAGTAAAAGGAAACAAGAGAAATGAAAACATACGCTAACCTTAAGCGCATTTCAGGTACTGAAGAAGACCAAGTTAAATTGGAAGCTTCTATGGCTGAGGCAGGCCGGGACCGCTACAGAAAGCAAGTACTTAAAGCCATGGAGAAAGAGGAAGAATCCGATACCACATACGGCAGGCGTCTTGTGTCCACTAAAACAGATGACCTCGCAGATGCCATTGACACATGGAAGGAAAAAGCAGCGATAGCAGCCGGTAGACAACATACAGCCCTACGCTTTTTTAATCTGCTCGACAGTCGAACCATTGCTTACATCAGCTTGAAGATTCTCTTAAACGGGATTACAAGAGAGCAAAAGTTAACCAAGACAGCTAAGGCAATCGGCAAGGCAGTTAACATGGAAGTCGAAATGCGTAACTTGAAGGAAGAGGATGTCCGCCTTTATCGTGGTGTTCTGCGTTCAGCTGATAAGAAAAGCCAGTATCACCGGAAGGTAGCAACAGCCCGCTTTATTGTGAGTGAGGATGGGGCCAGCTTGCATCAGTGGACAGAACAAGAATGCTTCCTCGTTGGTAAAGTGCTCATTGAACTCATTGTTGAAAATTTATGGCTAATAAAAGTTGAGCTTGTGGCACGCAAAGATTCTCGTGAATATGTTGTGTCACCAACAAGAAAATGCTTAGACTGGATACGCAATTCAAATGCACTACACAACAAGTTTGCTGCTATTTATGAGCCTATGGTGGTCCAGCCTTTCCCTTGGCAAGACCCGTTTACTGGAGGCTATTTAACTAATCAGGTGACACCTATCACTCTAGTAAAAACCCGTAGCAAGTCGTACTTGCAGAAGTTGGCAGAGCAAAAAATGCCCTTGGTTTATAAGGCATTAAATAAGATACAAGCGACACCATGGCGCATTAATTTACCTTTACTCGACTTGCTATTATCTTTAGCGGAAACCGACAGTGAATTAGGAGGCTTACCAAGAGCAACAGACTTACCCTTGCCTGAAAAGCCTGATGATATTGCTACAAATGAGGACGCTAAAAAAGAATGGAAAATGGCGAAGGCTGATGTCATGAAACACAATATCAGAATGGATTCAAAGCGCATCTCTTTAGCCATGACTTTAAAAACAGCAGAAAAATATGCTTGCTTTGAAAAAATATATTTTCCATATCAATTAGATTTTCGTGGTCGTGTTTATCCAGTTACCAATGGTTCTTTATCTCCGCAAGGAGCTGACTATGTAAAAGCTTTACTGCAATTCGCTGAAGGTGAAAAGCTGGGAACGCAAGAAGCGGCGGATTGGCTAGCGGTACACATAGCTAATTTGTGGGGTGTTGATAAGGTTTCTTTTGATGAGCGTATAGAATGGACAAAGGAAAACTCAGACATGATTTGTCGTATAGCTGAGAACCCCTATGATAATCGCCAGTGGACAGAAGCAGATAAGCCTTTTCAGGCTATTGCAGCAGCTTTAGAATGGAAAGGCTACCTTGATAATGGCTTAGAACATGTTTCACGTATAGCGGTTGCTCTTGATGGTTCTTGCTCAGGATTACAGCATTTAGGTATGGCCTTACGTTGTGAAGAAACTGGAGCAGCTGTTAATTTAATTCCTTCAGATAAACCCCAAGACATTTATCAGCGTGTAATTGATAGGGTTTATCCAGTACTTGAAGCAATTGTAGGTAAAGGTTGGCAGGACTTAAGTTTACAAGGTATTGAGAAAAGAGCCGAGGAAAAAATGGAGGAAATTTATAATAAAAATAAAAGGAAATATAAAATAACAAAACCTTTTGTACGTTGGAAAGAAGAAGCTAAAGGCGAAAAAAGAAAAAAAGACGGTACACCTATGAAAAGAGCTGTGCCAGAGCAGGAAGCGTATAATATTTACCATGAAATTATGAGCACGTATGCTTGGTTATCTTACGGCTATGACAAAGAAAAAGGCTGTATGAGCCGTAAAATTGCTAAAAGAAACGTGATGACTTTCCCTTATGGCAGTAAAGAGTATGGTTTTAAAGAACAGCTTTTAGAGGACATAATTAAACCAGCAAAGCTTGAGGGAAGGCATTATGGCAATGGTATAGGGATAAGTGCGCCTGAATGGTTCCAATTATGGAATAGAACAGGATATGGTTTTATGGCTGCAACGCAAATGGCTTCATTAATGTATGATGGTGTGGTCCAAACTGTTGTTAAAGCGGCTGAAGGTATGGAGTGGCTGCAGGAAGTCGCTAAAGTGGTTGTGAAAAATGGAGAGGCTTTAACCTGGACAACTCCACTAGGCTTTCCTGTTCAGCAGAATTACTGGAAAGACCAGAGTAAAAGAGTACGCACCAGTTTTCTTGGTAATACGAGAGCAGAATTTAGTATCAAGGTTGAAACGGCTAATGTTGATAAAGCAAAACAAGCCTCTGCTGTCGCACCTAACTTTGTCCATTCGCTTGACGCAACACACTTAATGCTTGTGGTTGCGAAGTCCAATAAGATAAAGAACTGGGCCTTAGTTCACGACTCATTTGGTACACTGCCCAGTCGAACAGGGGAGATTTTCAAGAATATTCGGTATGCATTTTATGAGCTATATACAGAGCATGATGTATTTAGCCAGTTTAGGGACCAGGCAGAGGAACAAGCGCTACCAAAGGACAGAAATAAAATACCACCAGTCCCGTTCTTTGGTAGCCTGGAGCCTTCTTTAATCTTGGATTCACAGTATAGTTTTGCCTAATTAGTTCCATTTTCGTATATAAGTTTAAAGTCCTAGTTAACTCTAGGGCTTCTTCATTTATATGCCTATCAAAAAGTGGGTGCGGAAATCAAAAACACGAATCGCTACAGGCCCCGTCATTCGGGGCTTTGAGTTACCACGCAACTTAGACAATTTTAAAATTCACTTTTCAGATTAAAAAACAATCAATGAAATTAAACTAAAGATTAACTTTAAGATACCTAAAGCCAACCTAAAGATAACTCTCATTATCCCCTTAACTGAAAGGACCTCAATCAATGAATAATATTAATTCTTCATTTTTAACAACCACAGCGCCTATCATCATTGAGAATGTAAACATAAGACAAGATGAGCAAGGCAGATTTTGTCTTAATGATTTGCATAAGGCAGCTGGTGGTGCAGTAAAGCATAGGCCTAGAGACTGGCTCAGAAATAAACAGATACAGGAGCTAGTGGAAGAATACTCAAATAAGCAAATTTGCTCATATCAACAAAATCAAGCACTTAGCGTTAAGGGTGGCAGTTTTGAAAATGGAGGAGGAACATATGTTATACGACCTCTTGTGTATACGTATGCTGCTTGGATAAGCCCGTCTTTTCATAGGAAGGTTTATGACTCATTTGATGCACTAGTAACCGGTCAAATAAAACCGCTAGACGATGACATGGCTATAACTCAAGGCCTCTTAGCAGCCCAACGTAAAATAGAAAAGCAAGAAGCTCTCCTTCTAGAAAGCCAAAAGCAAATCGAAGAGATGCAGCCTAAAGCTGACTTTGTATCTAATTACGTCGAAGCTAAAGGCACAAGTAATCTGGAAGAAACTGCAAAAATACTGAAAATAAAACCTCGCACTTTCACTAGGCAGCTACGCGAAGACCGCGTCCTCTTCTACAACGTGAAAGGTAACAATGTTCCCTACCAGACCTACCTAGACCGTGGTTACTTCACACTCCGTACAGAGCTTAACAAGCAGAATGAAATGGTTTACCAAAGTACGCGTGTAACGGCTAAAGGTCACGAATGGCTGGGTAGGAAATATAAGCACCTAGCTATCCCATTTTAAATGACTTTTTACTGGTCCGTTAAATATAAAATAAAGGCTAAGGAACTTACTTACATTTTTTATCTATTTCTTTATCTATCTCACTTTCAGTACTTCTTTTGAAATATAAAGGATAATCTGGTAAGTGAATAACTAGCTGGTCTTCTGCCTTAGTGATTTTTATTTCTTCACCACCTTCAGTTAATATGGTCCACTTTCCAGGCATGACTGTACTTTTCACTTTTCCATTAAGGATAAAATCAGTACATCCATGTTTAAGGCCTTCTCTAGCTAATAGAGCCATTGTAATCTTGTCGTTTTCTTCTACACCAATTCCCGCAGCACCTGCATCAGTCTTTGGTGGGGGATTTTTTAATAACCAAAATCCTTGGATAGGTTGCAATTCATTAGCTACCGCATTAACTGAGCACAGCGCAAGAACCAGGGACATACAGCGGACCAGCTTCATTGAATAACCTCTTCACTTGTCTTTTAAAGTCAAGTAATTATTCAACAATTAATTACTTATTGTCAATCAAGCAGACCGCTTACGAAGAGAGTATTACATCATGACACCTTTAGTATTAAAAAATAAAAGGGAAATTAACTAACTCCCCCTCCCAGCGCTCAACCTGGAAGCACACAGCTCTCCTTGAGCTTTCTTACATATATACCTTAAATAAATCAAAAGGATTTCCCCATGACTAATTTGACTCGCGCCTACCTTCATTTCTGGGACCACGGCAAGACACTACCTTTAGACCTTGCAGCTCGCCTTATAGAAGATGGTTACGATGTAGAAGCACTTGAACAAAAAGAAGTAAACAACGAAAAACAACGGAGAAATAAAAAGCACTAATGGCAAAAGAAAATTTTATCTCACCTCGCGGCACTCTTGGCCCTTACCCTCATTTAAACACAGCAGACACCAAATTTGATGCTGATGGTGTATACGACGTAAAGCTTATTTTGTCTCATGAAGATGCACAGCCTCTCATTGATGAAATAGACAAACGCTTTGATGCATACTACCAAGAGCAGTGTAAAAAGCTGAAAAAGAAAAAGCTGAAAAAATCCGATTTGCCTTATGAAGAGGATGAAGACGAAGGCACAGTAACTTTTAAGTTTAAAATGAAGGCAAAAATTAAAAAGAAAGATGGCACCGAGTATTCCCGGCGTCCCGCTTTATATGACACCAAGAATAATATAATTCCTGAAGATAAAGTCTTGGGTCAAGGTAGTGAGGTCCGTATTTCGACTGTCTTCTACACTTGGTATACCCCCTCAATAGGTGTAGGTCTCACGCTACAACCACAAGCAGTCCGTGTATATAAATACGAGGAACCAAACTTCACAGCGTCAGCATCTTCTT